>NZ_JBHVGZ010000131.1:0-14063 GCF_042800355.1 Streptomyces sp. NPDC057623 | reverse complement strand
TCGAGCTCGGAAAGCAGACCGTCCACGTCGTCCCGGTCGACGGTCAGGTCATCGGCGAAGTGCCGGTCGCCAGTGGCGTCGGGCACGTACTTCACACACACAACGATGTTCATGCGTCCAGTCCTCCGCGCTTGACGAGCTGGCTCGCGATGACGTTGCGCTGGATCTCGTTGGTGCCCTCACCGACGATCATCAACGGGGCGTCCCGGAAGTAGCGTTCGACGTCGAATTCGGTGGAGTAGCCGTAGCCGCCGTGGATCCGGACGGCGTTGAGGGCGATCTGCATCGCGGTCTCGGAGGCGAAGAGCTTCGCCATGCCGGCCTCCATGTCGACGCGTCGGCCCGCGTCCGCCTCCCCCGCCGCATACAGGGTGAGCTGGCGGGCCGCCGTGAGCGAAGTGGCCATGTCGGCCAGGTAGTTGCCGATCGACTGGTGCTGCCAGATCGGCTTGCCGAAGGACTCGCGCTCCTGGGCGTACGCCAACGCGTCCTCGAAGGCCGCTCGGCCGACCCCGAGTGCGCGGGCCGCGACCTGGAGGCGGCCGGTCTCCAGGCCCTTCATCATCTGTGCGAAGCCCCGGCCCTCGACGCCGCCGAGCACGGCGTCGGCCGGTGCCCGGTAGTCCTCGAAGGACAGCTCACAGCTCTCGACGCCCTTGTAACCGAGCTTGGGCAGGTCGCGGGAGACCGTGAGTCCTGGGCCGTGTTCCACCAGCAGGATCGAGATGCCCTTGTGCGCGGGCGTGGCCTCAGGGTCGGTCTTGCACAGCAGGGCGATGAGTCCGGACCGCCGCGAGTTGGTGATCCAGGTCTTCGCGCCGTTCACCAGGTAGCCGTCGGCGTCCTTGCGGGCCAGCGTCCGCATGGCCTGGAGGTCGGAGCCGCCGCCCGGCTCGGTCAGGGCCATGGTCGCGCGGATCTCCCCCGTGGCCAGCTTCGGCAGGTACCGGCGCTTCTGTTCCTCCGTGCCGAAGTTCAGCAGCAGCTTGGCGACCACGGTGTGGCCGCCCATCGCGCCGGCCAGGCTCATCCAGCCCCGGGCCAGTTCCTCGGTGATCAGGACGTAGCAGGGGGCGGAGACGGGGGTGCCGCCGTACTCCTCGGGGACGGCGAGACCGAAGATGCCGAGCCTCTTCATCTGCTCGATCAGCGCCTCGGGGTAGGTGTTCGCGTGCTCCAGCTCCCGGACCACCGGCTTCACGTCCTTGTCCACGAAGTCGCGCACCGTACGTACGACGAACTGCTCGTCCTCGGACAGGACGTCGAGAGTGCTCATGCTGTGACGCTCCTCATGGGGTGACCTTTCCTCAAGTGACGTTGAATCGGGTGACGTTGGTGTGTGGAGTCTTCGCGTGACGCCGAGCCCGCCGCTGGCCGCTGGGTGGACGGTCAGACGACATGGCCGGACCTCAGGCCGTGGATGTCCGCCGTGCTGTACCCCAGCTCCGCCAGGACGCTTTCGGTGTGTTCGCCGGCCGCGGGGACGGCGTCCATCCGCGGGGCGGTACCGGCCAGGTCGGCCGGGGGCAGCAGCGCGGGGACCATGGCTCCGCCGGGGATGCGTACGTCCTGCCAGCGGCCCCGCGCACTGAGCACGGGATGGGCCAGGAACTCGGCGACGTCGTTCACGCCGACGTTGGCGATGCCGGCCGCGTCCAGCAGCTTCGTCACCTCACCGCTGCCCAGTTCGCCGAACCGCTCGGCAACGATCGCGTTCAGTTCCTCGCGGTGGGCGACACGGGCCGAGCCGGTGGCGAAACGCGGATCCGCGACGAACCCCGGCAGGCCCAGGAACTGTTCGCACAGGGCCGCCCATTCGCGCTCGTTCTGGATGGAGAACAGCACCTCCTTGCCGTCGGTCGCGGTGTAGGCACCGTAGGGGGCGATGGTGGCGTGCTGGGTGCCCAGGCGCGGGGGCTGGGTGCCGCCGTGGCGGGTGTAGTAGGCGGGCTGGTTCATCCACTCGGCCAGCGCCTCGAAGAGGGAGACCTCCACGGCACGGGCCACACCGGTGGTGGCCCGGGTGAACAGGGCCGTCAGGATGCCGGAGTAGGCGTACATGCCGGCGGCGATGTCGGCGATCGAGATCCCCACGCGGGCCGGGCCCTGCTCGTTGCCGGTGAGGGAGACCAGTCCGGTCTGGCACTGGATCAGCAGGTCGTACGCCTTGCGGCCGGCCCAGGGGCCGGTGGAGCCGTAGCCCGTGACGGAGCACGGGATCAGCGAGGGGAAGCGCTCCGCCAGGGCGTCGGCGCCCAGGCCCATCCTCTGCGCCGCGCCCGGGGCCAGGTTCTGCACGAACACATCGGCGTCGGCGAGCAGTCGCTCCAGGATCTCCCGGCCCGCCTGCGACTTCAGGTCGAGCGTGACGGACTCCTTCGACCGGTTGAGCCACACGAAGTAGCTGGACTCACCGTGCACCGTCGTGTCGTAGCGGCGCGCGAAGTCTCCACCGCCGGGCCGCTCCACCTTGATCACCCGAGCGCCCAGATCGGCCAGCTGACGGGTGGCGAAGGGAGCGGCCACCGCCTGCTCGACACTGACGACGGTGATGCCTGCGAGCGGCAGTGATGCGGAGGGCTCGGTCATGAGGTCATCTCCAGAGGGTGTGGTCCCGTGCCGGAGTACCATCATTGATGCTCATGGCCGCATAGGTGAAATAGCAATTCATGATGTCCCTATGCCGGCCTCGGATGGGCTTCGGATGCTGCGAAAGGTAGGGGCCCTCTTGGACATCAAGCAGCTCAGGGCGATCGTCACCGTTGCCGAGGTCGGCAGTGTCACGCGCGCCGCGGAGTTGCTGCATCTGGTGCAGCCCGCGGTCACCCGGCAGATCCGCACCCTGGAGCAGGAACTCGGCATCCCGCTCTTCGAGCGGACCGGGCAGGGCATGCGCCCCACGGACGCGGGGGCGATCATGGTCGACCGGGCCCGGCGCGCCCTGAACGAGCTGGAGCGGGCCCGCGCCGAGGTGCAGCCCACCCCCGGCGAGGTGAGCGGCATCGTCACCGTCGGACTGCTGGAGAGCACGAGCGACCTGCTGGCCGAGCCGCTGGTCACCGCTGTCGCCCGCGACCACCCCGGTGTGGAGCTGCGGCTGATGACCGCCTACTCGGGTCATCTCCAGCAGTGGCTCGACCAGGGCGACCTGGACCTGACCCTGTTGTACAACCTGGACAGCACGCCCTCGCTCAACGTCCGCCCGCTGATGCGGGAGCACCTGTGGGCGGTCGCTCCGCCGTCGGCCGGGCTGCATGCCTCCCGGCCCGTTCCGTTCGCGGAGGCGGCCAGGAACCCGCTCGTCATGCCCGCCTCCGGGCACGCGCTGCGCAGCCTGATCGACGCGGCGGCGGCAAAGGCGGGAGCCGATCTGGAGGTCGCCGTGCAGACCAACTCCATGCGGGTGCAGAAGCAGCTCGTCCTCGCGGGGCACGGCTGGACGATCCTGCCCGGCGTCGGCATCGCCGAGGACGTGGCACGCGGAAGCCTGAGCGCCGCGCCCCTGAGCAAACCCGCCGTGTGGCGCTCGATCGTCCTCGGCACCCCGAGGTCGGGGCGCACTCCGCCCGCGGTCGAGGTGGTCGCCCGGGAGCTGGTACGCCAGGTCGACTCGGCGGTGGCCGACGGCAGATGGCCGGCCGCCCAGCCCCAGGGGAGCATCACACCCACCGAGCGACCCGAGGTGTAGTCATACGAGCGGGACATACCCGCATCACGACTTTCTATTGTCCAAAGCAAGCCATCAGAACTCATGATGTGCGGCATGAACGAGACACCCGATCCCGCACCACCCTCCTGGCAGAAGGACGTGTTCGCCGCGCTCAAGAAGCGCGGCATCCAGCAGATCGCCTACGTACCGGACGCCGGGCACTCCCACACCATCCTGGAAGCACAGCGTGACCCCGCCATCCACGACGTGGTCCTGACCACCGAGGAGGAAGGTGTCGCCGTGGTCGCCGGGGCCTGGCTCGGCGGGCAGCGAGCCGCCCTGCTCATGCAGAGCAGCGGCGTCGGCAACTGCGTCAACATGTTCTCCCTCCTCCAGATGTGCCAGTTCCCCTTCCTGACGCTGGTGACGATGCGCGGCGAGTACGCCGAGTTCAACCCGTGGCAGAGCCCCATGGGCAGCACCACCCAGCAGGCCCTGGAACTCATGGGCATCACCGTCCTGCGCGCCGACGCCCCCGAGGACGTGGAGGAGACCGTCGAGGCCGCTCTGGACTCGGTGTTCGAGGCCGGGGAGCGCGTCGCCGTGCTCCTCGGACAGAAGCTGATCGGCCGCAAGAAGTGGGAGCGTGACTGATGACCACCACTGCTGACGTACGTATCGACCGGCGCCGTTTCGTCGCCGATCTGATCGCCCGGCTCCCTGAGAACGCCCTCGTCGTCACCGGCCTCGGTTCCCCCAGCTATGACGTCTTCGCCGCCGGTGACCGGCCCGGCAACTTCTACCTCTGGGGCGCGATGGGCGGCGCAGCGCCGCTCGCCCTGGGCCTCGCCCTCGCGCAGCCGGACCGCCCCGTCGTAGCGCTGACCGGGGACGGCGAACACCTCATGGGCATCGGGACACTGGCCACCATCGGCGCCCAGCTCCCACCGAACCTCACCCTCGTCGTCCTGGACAACGCCCACTTCGGCGAGACCGGCATGCAGCCCAGCCACACCGGTCTGGGCACGGATCTCGTCGCCGTCACCCAGGGCTTCGGCATTCACGACGCGGTACGGATCACCGACCTCGCCCAGGCCGAGGACCTCGCCGCGCGCATCACGGCCCGCTCGGCGACGACATACGCCCAGGTGCTCATCGCCACCGACGAGCCGCCGCGCGCGCTGCCGCCCCGCGACGGCGTGGCGAACAAGAACGCCTTCCGGGCCTCGCTCGGCCTGAGCACCTTCTGAATCGGCGGAATTCCTGATGCAGCGCTACGAGTTGTTCATCGACGGGCAGCACCGCAAAGCCGCCGACGGTGAATGGTTCCCCACCGACAACCCCTACCTGGGCACCGCGTGGGCGGAGATCGCCAAGGGCACGCCCGAGGACGTCGACGACGCGGTCCGCGCCGCCGATCGGGCCCTGCACAGTGGTCCCTGGGCCGATCTCACCGCCAGCGCCCGCGGCGCCCTGTTGCGCCGCCTCGGTGACACCATCGCCGCGAACGCCCGCCGACTCGCCGAGACCGAGGTCCGCGACAACGGCAAGCTGTTCACCGAGATGCACGGCCAACTCGCATACATCCCGCAGTGGTTCCACTACTACGGCGGGCTCGCCGACAAGATCGAGGGCACCGTCCCGCCGCTCGACAAGAGGGGCTACTTCGCCTACACGAAGAAGGAGCCCGTCGGGGTCGTCGCGGTCATCACACCGTGGAACTCCCCGCTGTTGCTGCTGGCCTGGAAGATCGCCCCGGCCCTGGCGGCCGGCTGCACGGTCGTGGTCAAACCGTCGGAGTTCACCTCCGCCTCCACGCTGGAACTGGCCCGGCTCTCCCACGAGGCGGGGCTGCCGCCCGGCGTGTTCAACGTCGTCACCGGGTTCGGCCAGGACGTCGGCGCCTCACTCGTCGAGCACCCGCTGGTCCGCAAGGTCAGCTTCACCGGCTCGGACGCCACCGGCCGGCACAGCAACCAGGCCGCCGCCCGCGACTTCAAGCACGTCAGCCTCGAACTCGGCGGCAAGTCCCCGAACGTCGTCTTCGCCGATGCCGACCTCGCGGCCGCCGTGAACGGCGCCGTCTCCGGCATCTTCGCCGCCACCGGCCAGACCTGCATCGCCGGGTCCCGGCTGCTGGTGCAGCAGGACGTGCACGACGAGGTGGTGGATCGTCTGGTCGGCCTCGCGGCCACGGCCCGGATGGGCGACCCGATGGAGGAGTCCACCCAGGTCGGGCCCATCACCACGCCCGCCCAGTACGCCAAGGTCCTCGACTACATCGACATCGCCCGGCAGGAAGGCGCCACGCTCGCCCTGGGCGGCAGGGCCGCCGAGCGCGGCGGTCTCTTCGTCGAGCCGACCGTGTTCACCGGCGTGCGCAACAGCATGCGCATCGCCCAGGAGGAGGTCTTCGGACCGGTCCTCGCCGTCATCCCCTTCGAGGACGAGGCCGAGGCCGTCGAGATCGCCAACGACAGCCGTTACGGGCTCGGCGCCGGCGTCTGGACCGGTGACATCGGCCGTGCCTTCCGCATGGCCGACCGCATACGCTCCGGCACCGTCTGGGTCAACACCTACCGTGCGGTCAGCTACATGGCGCCCTTCGGAGGATTCAAGGACTCCGGGATCGGCCGCGAGAACGGCATCGCCGCCGTCACCTCCTACCTGGAGGACAAGACCGTCTGGATCAACACCGGCGCGCCCACCGGCAACCCGTTCGTCCTGCGCTGAAAGCCCTCCTCGACTCCCCCTCGACTCCCCTGCGCGACACGAGCAACGGAGCTTCCCATGTCGCAGAGCCGCCGCACCCCGGCCCCCGCAAGCTCCCAGGTCACCGCCAACGTCGTACGCGGATGTCTGGGCAACCTCATCGAGTGGTACGACTGGTTCGCCTACGCCACGTTCAGTATCTACTTCGCCGCCGTGTTCTTCCCCGAGGGCAGTCCGACGGCCCAACTCCTGTCCACCGCAGTCGTGTTCGCCGTCGGCTTCCTGATGCGCCCGCTCGGCGGCTGGCTGCTCGGCGCCTACGCCGACCGTTACGGCCGCCGCGCCGCACTGACCCTGTCGGTCACCCTGATGAGCGTCGGCTCACTCACGATCGCGCTCACCCCCGGCCACGCCACCATCGGCCTGTGGGCTCCCGTCCTGCTGGTCGTGGCCCGTCTGCTCCAAGGGCTGTCCGTGGGCGGCGAGTTCGGCTCCAGCGCCTCCTACCTGGCGGAGGTCGCGCCCTCTGGCCGGCGCGGCTTCTACTCCAGCTTCCAGTACGTGTCCATCGTGCTCGGCCAGCTCGCCGCCCTGCTCGTGGCGATCGTCCTCCAGAGGCTGCTCAGCGAGGGACAACTGGAGAGCTGGGGCTGGCGCATCCCCTTCGTGATCGGTGCCGTGGCCGGGCTGGTCGTGATGTACCTGCGCCGTACCATGGAGGAGTCGCCCCACTTCCAGCGGCAACGGGCGAAGTCCGCCGATCCGGACGAACGCAAGGGCCTGCGCTCGCTGTTCACCGAGTACCCACGCCAGGTCCTCGCGGTCTTCGGGCTGGCGATCGGCGGCACCGTCGCCTTCTACACGTACACCACGTACCTGCAGAAATACCTGGTGAACACCGCCGGCATCCCCAAGTCGACGGTCTCCGTCATCGGCTTCGCCGCCCTGTTCGTCTACATGCTGCTGCAACCGGTGGCGGGCCACCTCTCCGACCGCCACGGCCGCCGCCCGGTGATGTTCGCCTTCTCCGTCAGCGGCATGCTCCTCACTGTCCCGATCATGACCGTCCTCGGGCACACCAGCAGCCCCTGGATCGCGTTCCTCCTCATGACCGTCGCGCTGACCTTCCTCAGCGGGTACTCGGCGCTGGCAGCCATCATCAAGGCGGAGATGTTCCCCACCAAGGTCCGGGCGCTGGGGGTGGGCCTGCCGCACGCCCTCGTCACCGCCACCTTCGGCGGACTGACCGAACCCGTCGCGCTGGCGCTCAAACAGGGCGGCCACGAGACCGTGTTCTTCTGGTACGTCACCGGGTGCATCGCCCTCACCCTGCTGGCCACCTTCCTCGTGCCCGAGCCCTCCCGCACCTCCCTCCTGGAGACCGAAGGAACCCCGTCCGCACCGCCCACGACGAAGACAGCGCCGCTCGCCTGAACCGAGCCGCCCCCGACACACAAGGACAGAAGACAGAAGGATGACGCAGCCGACCCCGCCCCCGCTCAGTTCCTACGTCGAGTCCTGGGCCCCCTCACCGGTCACGGACGAGGACCCTCTGCCGGCCGGCCCGGTGGCCGCCCTCTCGGCGGTCCTCGACCTGCCCGGCCCGGTCGCGAAGGCCGGGGACCCGCTCCCCCCGCTGTGGCACTGGCTGTACTTCCTGACCTGGCCGGCCGGGCGGGACCTCGGCGCCGACGGCCACCCCCTGGGCGGCCACTTCCTGCCGCCCCTCCCGCAGCGCCGGCGCATGTGGGCGGGCGGCCGCTGCGAGATCGCCCGACCGCTCCGCCTCGGCGAGCCCACCGAACGCGTCAGCAGCCTCGGCCAGGTGACCGCCCGGCAGGGCCGCACCGGGGACATGCTCTTCGTCACCGAACGCCGCGAGTTCCGCCAGCACGGCCACACCTGCCTGGTGGAGGAACAGGACATCGTCTACCGGTCCGGGCCCACGGTGGCACAACACCCGACCACCCTCGACAAGACCGCCCTTACGAACCCCGACAGCCCATGGCAGCTTGCGCTGCGCCCGGATCCCGCCCTGCTGTTCCGGTTCAGCGCCCTGACCGCCAACAGCCACCGCATCCACTACGACACCCCCTACGCCCGGGACGAGGAGGGCTACCCCGACATCGTCGTCCACGGCCCCCTGCTCGCCCTGCTCATGCTCGAACTGCCCCGGCGCCACACCCCCGACCGGCAGGTGCGCTCGCTGTCCTACCGGCTCCGGCGCCCGGTGTTCGCCGGCGAAGCCCTCGTCGCCTGCGGCAGCCCCGCGGACGGCCGCGCCGAGCTGCTCATCGCCACCCACCGGGATGACCAACACGCCACCGCCGAGGTGACCTTCGCATGACCCTGCTTCACGACCAGGTCGCCGCGGCGACGAGCTGGCTGTTCGTCCCGGGCCACCGTCCCGACCGCTTCGACAAGGCCGCCTCGGCCGGTGCCGACCTGGTCATCATCGACCTGGAGGACGCCGTCGCCGCCGAGGACAAGGACCGCGCCCGGGAACACGCGGCCGCCTGGCTCGCCCTCGGCAACCAGGCGGTCGTCCGGATCAACGCTCCCGGCACCCGCTGGTCCGAGGCCGACCTGAGCACGGCGGCCGAGCACGGCTGCCCGGTCATGGTGCCCAAGGCCGAGGACCCGGCCGTACTCGCCGAGGTCACCGCCCGCACGGCGGGGCGGTGTGCCCTCGTGGCCCTTGTAGAGACGGCCCTCGGTGTGGAGCGCGCCCGCGAAGTGTGCGCCACACCTGGTCTGGCCCGCGCGGCCTTCGGCAACGTCGACCTGTCCGCCCAGCTGGGCATCGCCCACGACGACCGGACGGCGCTGGCCTACTCCCGCTCCCGGCTCGTCCTCGCCTCGGCCGCCGCCGGCATCGCGCCGCCGATCGACGGCGTCACCACCGCCGTACGCGACAGGGACCTGCTCACCGCCGACATAGCCCATGCCCGACGGCTGGGCTTCACCGGAAAGCTCTGCATCCATCCGTATCAACTCCCCTACGTGAACACCGGGTTCGCGCCCACGGACGACGAGCTGCGCTGGGCTCGCACCGTCGTGGCCGCTGGTGACTCCGTCACCACCGTCGACGGCGAGATGATCGACAGGCCCGTCCTGGAACGCGCACGCCGCCTCCTGGCATCTGCTCCAGGGGCGAACACCGCGCCCTGACCGACCGGAACTTGCCGGTTCGTGTAGCCAGGCCGTGCCCCACCGCCCGCGGCCAGGTGGACCTCTGTGTCTGGCCCGCCTCGGGGAGGCCCGCGAGCGTGATCGCGGCGGTGGTCGGCCCGTCCACGGCCCCGGACCGGGTGGGCCGGCATCGGGTCGGCGGCACAGGCGTTGTGGTCGGAGCCGAGCACCGTCGCACCCTGGGTCAGGCCGCGCAGGGTGCGACCGGTGAAGCCGGAGTCGTCGTAGCCAGCCCCGGTGAACGGTGTGCCGTTCGGTCAGCCTGAGCGTGAGCCTCACGTGGTTCTGCGCTCCGGAGCCCTAGCGTGACCCCATGACGAGGAATCAGAACATGGGGCAGCGAGCGGCCGTGATGCTCTGTGTGACAGCGGCGCTGATGGGACCGGGATGCCTGTCCGGCGCAGCCGCCGGGGCGCCGGCAGCCGGGCTGTCCCCGCGGTCCGATGCCCTCGTCTACGTCGCCAACCTCCACGCCGACACGGTGTCGGTCGTCGACGCCGGCAGCGGCACGGTCGTGGACAGCGTTCCCGTCGGGGACGGACCGGACAGCGTGGCCGTCAGCCCGGACGGCTCCCGCGTCTACGTCACCAACTCCGCGGCGGACACCGTATCGGTGATCGACGCCCGCACCAGGACGGTGGTCGCCACCGTCGCTGTCGGGGACGAACCGAGCAGAGTGACGGTCTCTCCTGACAACCGGAACGTCTACGTCGCCAACGTCGGGTCGGACAACGTGTCGGTGATCAGCGCCCGCACCCGTTCCGTGACGGACACCATCGCGGTGGGCGATGCCCCACTGGGCGTGGCGGTGACACCCGACGGATGCACCCTGTACGTCGCCAACGCGGCGTCCGGCACGGTCTCCGTGGTCCGGACCGCCACCAAAAGGGTCACCGGCACCATCCCTGTCGGCAGCGGACCGACCGCCCTGGTGCTCACCCCCGACGGCCGTCACCTGTACGTCTCCAACCTGACCTCGGACGATGTGTCGGTGGTCGACGTTCACGACGGCGCGGAATCGGACCGCATCCCGGTCGGGGACCAGCCTGCGGGAATCGGGGTGCGCCCGGACGCCCGCCAGGTGTACGTCGCCAACATCGGGTCCGACAACGTGTCCGTGATCAGCACCCGCGGCCGTGCCGTCACGGACACCGTCGCCGTGGGAGACGGCCCCAACGGCCTCGCTGTCGGCCCGGGCGGATCCCGGGTCTACGTCAGCAACTTCAACTCGGACACCCTGTCGGTCATCGACACCTCGACAGCCCGCGCAACGGACACAGCGGCCGTGGGCGACGGGCCGACCGGCGTGGCAGCGGCACAGAAAAAGAGGGCCTGACCCGGGGTCCGGACACCGCGCCAGCGCGGTTTGCCCAAGCACCGCCGTCGAGCCGCCGAGAGACGACGCCGCCTCATGAGGTTCCGAGCGACTGCGCCTCCCATGTCTCGCGGATGTCGTCACCGACTTCCTCCAGCAGGCCGACCAGGACGTCGGCCAGCGGGAACAGGGTGGTGTCGGCCGGGGTGACGGCGTAGATCTGGCGCTCCAGAGGCGGCCCGACCAGGTCCCTGTGGACCGCACCCGGGGTGGGTGCGACCGAGAGCCGGGAGAGCATGGCCACACCGATGCCCGTGCCGACGAGGGACTGGGCCACGTAGTAGTTCTCCGACTCGAAGGCCACTCTCGGCCTGAATCCGGCCGCCGCGGTCGCCTCGTCGAACTGGCGCCTGGCCGCGAGGCCGGTCGTGATGGCGATCCACGGCTGATCGTCGAGTTGCCAACGCCTCGTACTACGTCCTGGCCGTCACCGGGCTGGTGCTCTACAGCGCCGCGTTCGTATGCGAGGCCATACGCTCCGGCATCAACGCCGTGCCCACCGGCCAGGCCGAGGCGGCCCGTTCCCTCGGGCTCACCTTCGGCCAGAGCCTGACCACGGTGGTCCTGCCGCAGGCGGTGCGCACCGTGATCGCGCCGCTCGGGGGCGTGCTGATCTCCATGTGCAAGAACTCCGCGGTCGTCGGCGCCTTCGGTGTGGGCCGTGATCTGTTCAGCGTCAGCGGCACCCTGACCAGCGCGCAGGGCTACGCCAACCTCCCGGTCCTCATCGGCATCACCCTCGGCTACCTGGCGATGACGTTGCCCGCCGCGCTGTTCTTCCACACCGTCGAGCGAAAGGTGGCGATCGTCCGATGAAGGCCGCTCCGAGCGTGCTGTACGACGAGCCCGGCCCGAAGGCCCGGCGGCGCATCCGCCAGGGCAGTGCCGTCGCCTACGCCCTGCTGCTCGCCGTCCTCGTCGCGGTCGTCGTACGCCTGGCCGACGCCGGACAGTTCACCGCGGAGAAGTGGGATCCGCTGGCCTCTCCCGGCAACGAGAGCTTCGACGCTCTGTGGAACGTCCTGGGCACCGGGCTTCAGCGCACCCTCGTCGCGGCGGCCGTCGCCATCGGCTGCTCCCTCGTGGTCGGGACCGCTATCGGAGTCCTCAGGCTCAACCTCGGTCGCGTCGCGCGAATGCCGCTGGTGGCCGCCATGGAAGTGGTGCGCGGCATCCCCGTGGTCATCACCATCTACTTCGCCTCCCGCGTCCTGCCCGATCTCGGACTGACCTTCGCCGACGCGCCCGGCGGTCGCTTCCTGTGGTACCTGGTCATCGGTCTGACCGCCTACAACGCGGTGATCATCGCCGAACTCGTCAGGACCGGGGTCGAGTCGCTGCCCCGGGGGCAGCGGGAAGCCGCGCTGGCCATCGGTCTCACGCGGTGGCAGACCCTGCGCCTGATCCTGCTCCCCCAGGCGTTCCGGGTCATGCTGCCGTCACTCATCAGCCAAATCGTGGTCATCCTCAAGGACACCTCGCTGGCCGCGCTGATCCTCGGCCAGTACCAGGAGCTGCTGCGGGCCTCGAACCTGGCGGCACAGCAGCTCGACAACCCCATCCCGATGTTCCTCGTGACCGGCGCGATCTACGTGGCCATCAACTGGCTGCTGTCCAAGCTCGCCGAGTACGCCGAGCGCCGGGGCGGCCGACGAGAGCGCGAGCGGAGGTCCGCTTCCACAGCCAAGGGCGGGAAGAACCCTTCCGCCGGGGAGCGCGGTGGGGCGAAGCAGGTCGACCTCGTCGACCAGACCAACTGACATCCGGACACCGCAGGTTCTTCAGGTCACCACATCCGGTGACCTGCCTCCGACAGAAAAGGATCACCGATGCAGATCGGTTTCATCGGGTTGGGCAAGATGGGCGCCGGCATGGCGCGCAACCTCAGCGTCCGCTTCCCGGTCAAGGTGTACGACACTCGGCCGGAAGCCGTGCAGGAGCTGGTCGAGGCGGGCGCTCGGGCCGCCGGTTCGGCCGCCGAGGCGGCCGAGGGGGCGGACATCGTGGTCACCATGCTGCCCGGCCCGCAGGAGATCGAGTCCGTCATGCTCCAGGAAGGAGGAGCGGCCGCCGCCCTGGGCACCGGCGCGATCTGGATCGACGCGTCCAGCAGCAGCCTCGACGCGATGGAACAGGTCAAGAAGGCGTATCCCGACGCGGGTTGGACCGCCCTGGACGCTCCTGTGACGGGCGGCGTCCCTGGCGCGTCGGCAGGCACCCTCCAGTTCTTCGTCGGCGGCGAACGGCGCGACTACGACCGGGCCTTCGACGTGCTGTCGACCATGGGGGACCCGAAGCGGATCGTGCACGTGGGCGGACAGGGCACCGGCTACACCGTCAAGCTCTGCCTCAACCTCGGCTTCTTCCTGCATGTGATCGCCGGTGCCGAGGTGCTCGCCCTGGGCACCAAGGCCGGCGTCGACCTCGGCGTCCTGCACGAGGCCCTCACGCACAGCGGCGCGAGCAGCGCGTTCCTGGAGAACGACGCGGCACAGAGCCTCTTCGCCGGGGACTACAAGGAGTACTTCCGCCTCGCGCTGGTCCTCAAGGACATCCGCCTCGCCGTGGACCTCGGCCGCAGCGTGGGCGTACCGCTGGAGGTGTCCGCGCTCGTCGAGCAGATCCACCGCCGTGCCCTGCTCACCTACGGCGACGGAGGCCAGCTTCTCGCGGTCAGGCAGTTGGAGGAGACCGCCGGGGTCTCCCTGCGCCACACCGGATCCTGAGTCACCGCCCCTCTGAAAGGAAGACACATGCCCATCATCGACGTCTCGCTCAGCCCCGGACGCACGGACGACCAGCTGCGCGCCCTGGTGAGCGAACTGACTTCGGCCACCACGCGCGCCCTGGGTGTCTCGGAGGACCGTGTCCGGATCCTCCTGCGCGAAGTCCCCGACACCCACTGGGCGACGGGGGGCGTGACCACGGCGGACGCCAAGGCGGCCGGTACACACTGACCTCACCGCGACGGCGGCGAAAGGGTCTGTCAGCGTCCTGGCCAGTAACCACTCCTTGGTGACGGGCCTGGGGGGGGGGGAGAAGACGGAGGGGAGTTGTAGGAGACGCGGGGCAAGTTCCAGCAGACGGGGCGGACAATAAGTTTCCCGCGTCACACGGTCGGTGTTGTCGCGGCTA
>NZ_JBHVGZ010000130.1:0-14225 GCF_042800355.1 Streptomyces sp. NPDC057623 | reverse complement strand
CCCTGGCGGCGAATCGCGGCCCCTTGCCCTGCTCCGCAGGAGTCCGTTTCCTCCCCGGCCTGAAGGCCGGGGTATCCACGGAGGAATCCGATGAACCCCGTGGAACCCCGCACCGTCACCGGCGCCGGCACCGGAATCGGCCGCGCCCCCGCTCACGACCCCAGAATCGACGCCAGGAACTCTCCCACCCACCCCAGCAACTCCCGCCCGACCAGCGGCTTCCCGCCCACCTTCGCGGTCTTCGGGCGTGGTACCAGCAGCTGGTGGACCGCCGGCTTGATGACGGTCCCCGGGTAAAGGCGCTTGACCCTCAGCTCCTGCGACTCGCGCAGTTCCACCGGCGCGAAGCGGATGTTGGTGCCCTGGAGGACGATCTCGCCGACGCCACACGCGCGGGCCAGCATGCGCAGGCCCGCCACCAGGAGGAGGTTCTCGACCGGTTCGGGCAACTTGCCGTAGCGGTCGACGAGTTCCTCTCGTACGGCCTTGACGTCCTCCTCCGTGTTGGCGGAGGCGATGGCACGGTACGCCTGGAGGCGGAGGCGCTCGCCGGGGGCGTAGTCGTGCGGGACGTGGGCGTCGACCGGGAGCTCGATCTTGACCTCGAGCGGCGGCTCCTCCTCCACCCCGCCTTCCAGCGAGGCGCGGTAGTCGGCGACCGCCTCGCCGACCATGCGGACGTACAGGTCGAAGCCGACGCCGGCGATGTGGCCGGACTGCTCGCCGCCCAGCAGGTTGCCGGCGCCTCGGATCTCCAGGTCCTTCATGGCGACGTACATGCCCGCGCCCATCTCCGTGTGCTGGGCGATGGTCGCCAGACGCTCGTGCGCCGTCTCCGTCAGCGGCTTCTCCGGGGGGTACAGGAAGTACGCGTAGCCGCGCTCCCTGCCCCGGCCCACGCGTCCGCGCAGCTGGTGCAGCTGGGACAGGCCGAAGTTGTCGCCGCGCTCCACGATCAGGGTGTTGGCGTTGGAGATGTCGATGCCGGACTCGACGATCGTGGTCGACACCAGGACGTCGAACTTCTTCTCCCAGAAGTCGACCACCACCTGTTCCAGTGCCTGTTCCGACATCTGGCCGTGGGCCGTGGCGATGCGTGCCTCGGGGACGATCTCGCGCAGGCGGGCGGCCGCGCGGTCGATCGACTCGACCCGGTTGTGGATGTAGAAGACCTGGCCCTCGCGCAGCAGTTCACGGCGGATCGCCGCGCCGATCTGCTTCTCCTCGTACGGGCCGACGAAGGTCAGGACCGGGTGGCGCTCCTCGGGGGGCGTCGTGATCGTGGACATCTCCCTGATGCCCGTGACCGCCATCTCCAGGGTTCGGGGGATCGGGGTCGCGGACATCGTGAGGACGTCCACGTTCGCGCGCAGCTTCTTCAGCTGCTCCTTGTGCTCGACGCCGAAGCGCTGTTCCTCGTCGACGATGACCAGGCCCAGGTCCTTGAACTTGGTCTCCGACGCGAACAGCCGGTGCGTGCCGATGACGATGTCCACCGAGCCCTCCTTCAGGCCCTCCAGGGTCGCCTTGGCCTCGGTGTCGGTCTGGAAGCGGGACAGGGCCCGGGTGTTCACCGGGAACTGCGAGTAGCGCTCGGAGAACGTCCCGAAGTGCTGCTGGACCAGGAGGGTCGTGGGGACCAGGACGGCCACCTGCTTGCCGTCCTGGACCGCCTTGAAGGCGGCCCGTACCGCGATCTCCGTCTTGCCGTAACCGACGTCGCCGCAGATCAGGCGGTCCATCGGGACCGACTTCTCCATGTCCTCCTTGACCTCGGCGATGGTGGTCAGCTGGTCGGGGGTCTCGGCGTACGGGAAGGCGTCCTCCAGCTCGCGCTGCCAGGGGGTGTCCGAGCCGAAGGCGTGTCCGGGCGCCGCCATGCGCGCGCTGTACAGCTTGATCAGGTCGGCCGCGATCTCCTTGACGGCCTTCTTCGCGCGCGCCTTGGTCTTCGTCCAGTCGGCGCCGCCCAGGCGGTGCAGGGTGGGGGCCTCGCCACCGACGTACTTGGTGATCTGCTCCAGCTGGTCGGTGGGGATGTAGAGGCGGTCGCCGGGCTGGCCGCGCTTGGCGGGGGCGTACTCGACGACGAGGTACTCGCGCGTGGCGCCCTGGACGGTGCGCTGCACCATCTCGATGTAGCGGCCGACGCCGTGCTGCTCGTGGACGATGTAGTCGCCCGTCTCCAGGGTGAGCGGGTCGATGGTCTTGCGGCGGCGGGCCGGCATCCGGGCGCCGTCCTTGCCGGCCGCCTTCTGCCCGGACAGGTCGGTCTCGGTCAGGACGGCCAGCCGGAGCGCGGAATCGACGAAGCCGTAATCGATCGAACCGCACGCGACGTGGACGATCGAGGGGGAGATCTCCCCCAGGTCGGTCTCCAGGCGGGCCGCCACGCCCTCGCCGCCGAGCACCTCGACCGTGCGCGCGGCCGGGCCGTGGGCCTCGGTCACGAAGACCGTGCGCCAGCCGTCGGCGAGCCAGCCCTTGGTGTCGGCGAGGGCCTTCGCGGTGTCACCACGGTAGGACTCGGGCGCGTGCATGCCGAGCTTGAGGGTGTCCGCGTCGAGCGTTTCGTCGGCCGCGAAGGGCGAGACCGACCACCACATCATCTGCAGCTCGCGGGCGCGGTCGCGGACGTCCGCGATGGACCACAGGGAGGCCGCGCCGACGTCGATGGGCGCCTCGCCGCCGCCGGCCGTGGCCGCCCAGGACGCCTGGAGGAACTCCTGTGAGGTGGCCACGAGATCGGCGGCACGCGTGCGGACCCGTTCCGGATCGCACACGACGGCCATGGCGTTCTTGGGCAGGACGTCGAGCAGCAGTTCCATGTCGTCGACGAGGACGGGGGCGAGGGACTCCATGCCCTCGACCGCGATGCCCTCGGCGATCTTGCCGAGCAGTTCGCCGAGCTCTGGGTGCTGTTCGGCGAGGGCACGCGCGCGTGCGCGTACGTCGTCGGTGAGGAGGAGTTCGCGGCAGGGCGGGGCCCACAGGCCGTGCTCGGCGACTTCGAGGGAGCGCTGGTCGGCGACCTTGAAGTAGCGGATCTCCTCTACGTCGTCGCCCCAGAACTCGATGCGCAGGGGGTGCTCTTCGGTGGGCGGGAAGACGTCCAGGATGCCGCCTCGTACGGCGAACTCGCCGCGCTTCTCGACGAGCTCCACGCGCGCGTACGCAGCGGCGGCGAGGGCCTCCACGATGGCGTTGAGGTCGGCGGTCTGCCCGGTGCGCAGGGCGACCGGTTCCAGGTCGCCGAGGCCCTTGACCTGTGGCTGGAGGACCGAGCGGACGGGGGCCACGACGACGGAGACCGGGCCCGTCTCGGGGTCGTCGGGCCGGGGGTGGGCGAGGCGGCGGAGGACCGCGAGTCGGCGGCCGACGGTGTCGCTGCGGGGGCTGAGGCGCTCGTGCGGGAGGGTCTCCCAGGACGGGTACTCCGCGACGCCCTCAGGGGGGAGGAGGGAGCGCAGGGCTGACGCCAGGTCCTCGGCCTCGCGGCCCGTCGCCGTCACCGCGAGGACCGTGCGGTCGGTCTCGCGGGCGAGGGCGGCGATCGCGAACGGGCGGGCCGCCGGGGGGCCGACCAGGTCGACGTGCATGCGGTTGCCGTCTGCGGCCGCCGTGATCGCTTCCGCGAGGGCGGTGTCCTTGACTACGGCGTCGAGCAGACCGTGCAGGCTCATGGAGGGGGCGCTTTCCGTCCAGGGGTGGGCAACACGAAGGGCCCGACGCGGGTCACAGGCCGGGGGCTTCCAGCGTACGTCGCTGCGCGGGCGGGTGCCGGGCCTGTGGATAACGTCCGTTCTCCGGCTGTCGGCGTTGACGCGAGGCCATGAAGGGGCTCCGCCCCCTCGCCCCCGCCGGGGCTGCCGCCCCGGACCCCGCTCCGGACCCCGCCCCGGACCCCGCTCCGGACCCCGCTCCGGACCCCGCTCCGGCCCCGAAAGGGCCTCGTCCTCGAACACCGGACGGGCTGAGAGATCGAACGCCGCACCGTCCGAGGACCCGGGCCCCGCTCCGAAAGTCCGGGCGGTCCAAGGCCCCCCGCCCGCACCGCGTAAGGTCCCCCCATGCCCACCCCCTCCACCTCCGCGACGCCGAACACGTCCTCGGACCCCCACATACCGGCGCCCGCCACGCGCCCGGAAGGGCACCCGCAGCCCGACTCCGGTCGGCGTGATCCCTGGCTGCTCGCCGTCGTGCTCTTCGTCGGCTACGCGATCGTCTCCGTCGGGCGCTACCGGCATCTGGGGCAGCGGTCCTGGGACCTCGGGATATTCGAACAGGTCATCCGGGCGTACGCGCATCTCCAGGCGCCCGTCGCCGACCTCAAGGGGCCGGGGTTCAACATCCTGGGCGATCACTTCAGCCCGGTGACGGCCCTGCTCGCGCCGCTCTACCGGGTGTTTCCCTCCCCGGTCACCCTCCTCGTCGCCCAGGCCGCGCTGTTCGCACTCTCCGCCGTCCCGGTCACCCGGGCCGCGGCACGGCTGCTGGGGCGGCCGCGTGGCCTGGCGATCGGGGTGGCGTACGGGCTGTCGTGGGGGCTTCAGCAGGCCGTCGACTTCGACTTCCACGAGATCTGCTTCGCCGTACCCCTCATCGCCTTCAGCCTTGAGGCGCTGCTCGCGCAGCGGTGGCGCGCGGCCCTGCTGTGGGCGCTGCCCCTGGTCCTCGTGAAGGAAGACCTGGGGATGACCCTGGCCGCCATCGCCGCGGTCGTCGCCCTGCGGGCCCGCCACGACTCGGTGCGCGCGGCACGGTACGCGATCGGTGTCGCCGTCTTCGGCGTGCTGGCCGTCGCGGTCACCCTCCTGCTGGTCATACCGGCCTTCAACAGCGGCGGAACCTACGACTACTGGAACAAGGTGAGCGAGTCGGGCGGCGGCGGCCCCTTCGACGGCCTCGACACCAAGCTCCGCACGCTCGGCTGGCTGCTCCTGCCCACCACCGGGCTGCTCGCGATCCGCTCGCCCCTGCTCCTGGTCGCGCTGCCCACCCTCGCCTGGCGGTTCGTCTCCTCGTACTCGCAGTACTGGGGCACGGACTGGCACTACAACGCCGTCCTGATGCCCGTCGTCACCCTGGCTCTCGTCGACGCGCTCGACACCGTCCGGCACAGCCCGCGCGGGTGGCTGCGGTCGTATGTCCGGCATCTGCCCGCCGCGGTCGCGGCCGCCTCGGTCGCGCTGACCACCTCACTGCCGCTCGCCGCGCTGACCGAGAGCGAGATCTATCGCAAGCCCGCGCGCGTGACCGCCATAGAGCGGCTCCTCGCCCAGGTGCCCGACAACGCCTCCGTCGAGGCGAACATCGCTCCGATCAGCCGGCTCACCGCACGCTGCCGGGTCTTCTGGATCAGCAACACGCGCGGTGTCGACCCGGACTTCATCGCCCTCGACAACTCCCGCAACCGCTATCGCGACGTCGAGGGCTACGCCCGGGACCTTCACCCCGACGCCCGGTACACCATCACGGGCACCGCCTACGGGGTCGTACTGCTGGAGCGACGGCCCGCCGGGTGAGCGGGCAGGCCGCAGGCAGCGTCTCCCGCCGCCCGCACGCGTTCGGGCCCGGTGCGCGGGAAGTGGAACCTCCTGCGCGCCGGGCCCGTCCCCCGCAACCCCCGTGTGCGGTGGCTACTCGGTCGCGATCGCGTTCAGTACGTTCATCCGGCCCGCCCTGAACGCCGGCACCAGTGCCGCGAACAAGCCCACGAAGGCCGAGCCGATGAAGACCCCGATGATCGTCGGCCACGGGATGTCGAGGACGTTCAGGCCCTCCAGGGCGAGCAGCTGCTGGGCCGTCGCCCCCCAGCCCATCCCGAGTCCGAGGCCCAGCAGGGCGCCGAACAGGGCGATCACCACCGACTCCATGCGGATCATGCGGCGCAGCTGGCGGCGGGAGAGGCCGATGGCGCGCATCAGGCCGATCTCGCGGGTGCGCTCCACCACCGACAGGGCCAGGGTGTTCACCACACCCAGGACCGCGACGATGATCGCCAGGGCCAGCAGGCCGTAGACCATGTTCAGGAGCTGGCCGACCTGGTCCTTCAGCTCCTCCTTGTAGTCGGTCTGGTCGCGGACCTGGTACTGCGGGTAGTCGTCCAGGGACTTCTTCAGGGCCGCGTACGCCGCCTCCTCCTGACCGTCCTTCGCCTTGGCGAACATGATCTCGTTCTGCGGGATCCGGTCGGCGGGGAGGTACTTCTGCAGGGTCTCGATGCTGGTGTAGCGGGCGCCCTGGTCGATGGAGGTGTCGTCGTCGGTGATGGCCGCGACCTTCAGCTTCGCCGTCTCGCCGCCCTTGAAGGCGACGGAGATGGTGTCGCCGACCCGCACGCCGTGCTTCTTGGCGTAGTCGGTGCCGACCGACATGGCGTCCTTGCCGTAGGCGGCGGAGAGGGTTCCCGCGGTGGTCGTGCGGCGCAGGTCCTCGGCGTACGTCGGGTCGGCGGCCGTGATGCCGCTGTCGTCGGTCTTGCCGTCCGGCGAGGTCAGGGTGGCTTTGACGTCCTTGTAGCGGGTGACGTGGGCCAGGCCCGGCGTCTGCTCCATGGCCTTCTCGACCTGCGGCACGATCTCCTGCTGCTGGGCCATGACGATGAAGTCGGCGCCGACCGACTTGTCGAGCTCGCTCGTCGCCGAGGCGACCATCGAGGAGCCGACCACCGACAGACAGGCCACCAGCGCGAGGCCGATCATCAGGGCGGCGCCCGTGGCACCGGTACGGCGCGGGTTGCGCAGGGCGTTGCGCTCGGCCAGGCGGCCCACGGGACCGAAGGCGCGCAGCAGCACCGCGCTGATCACCCGGACCACGGCGCCCGCGAGTAGCGGGCCGATGACCACGAAGCCGATCAGGGTCAGCACCACGCCGCCGCCCAGCATCAGGGCGCCGTCGCTCGCCTTGTCGGCCGTGGCGGCGGCGAACAGGGCGAAGGCGCCCGTGCCCGTCAGGACCAGGCCGATCAGCCCGCGTATCCAGCTCGCCTTGCCGTCGGCCGGTGTACCGGCGTCGCGCAGTGCGGCCATCGGGGAGACCTTGCCGGCGCGGCGGGCGGGGAGGTAGGCGGCGAGCACCGTCACCACGACGCCCAGGACCAGGCCGACGACCGGGGTCGTCACCTTCACCGTCAGGTCGTCGGTGGAGAGGTTCATGCCGGCCATGGACATCAGCTTCATCAGGCCGACGGCGATACCGACGCCGGCGCCGACACCCAGTACGGAGCCGATGAAGCCGAGCAGCAGCGCCTCGACCAGCACGGACCGGTTGACCTGCCGGCGCGAGGAACCGATGGCCCGCATGAGGCCGATCTCGCGGGTGCGCTGGGCGACCAGCATCGAGAAGGTGTTGATGATCAGGAAGATGCCGACCAGGAACGCGATCCCGGCGAAGCCGAGCATGGCGTACTTGATGATGTCCATGAACTCGCCGACGTCCTTGCGGTTCTCGTCGGCGGTCTCCTTGGCCGTCTGGATCTTGTACGAGCCGTCCAGGGCCTGGGTGATGTCCTGCTTGAGCTTCGTGTCGCTCACGCCGTCCGCCGCGGTGACGGAGACCTGCGTGAAGCGGCCGGTGGCGCCGAGCAGGGTGCGCTGGGCGGTCTCGGTGTCGAAGTAGACGACGGCCGCGCCCGGGTTGGTCACCTTCCAGGAGGCGATGCCGACGATCCGCGCGCGGATGTCGCCGGTGGCGGCGATGGTGCGCAGTTCGTCGCCGAGCTTCAGGTCGTGCTTGTCGGCGGTGTCCGCGTCGACCATGACCTCGGTGGGCCCGCGCGGGGCGTGCCCGGAGGTGATGGCCATGGACTTCAGGTCGTTGCGGGTCCAGTTGCCGGCGATGGTGGGCGCACCGGTGGAGGAACCCATGTTCTTGTTCTCGGAGTTGACGACGGTCACGCTCATCGAGCCGACCGAGCCTTCCGCCTTCTTGACGCCGTCGACGGCCGCGACCTGCTCCACGGCGGCGGCGGGCAGCGAGGCCGGGCGGCCCGTGCCGCCGCCGTCGTCCTCGTCCCCGGCCTCCTTGGGGCTGACGGTGACGTCGGAGGAGGTGACGGCGAAGAGCTTGTCGAACGTGGTGTTCATCGTGTCGGTGAACACCAGGGTGCCGCTCACGAAGGCCACCGACAGCAGGACGGCCACGGCCGACAGGGCCATGCGTCCCTTGTGCGCGAAGAAGTTGCGCAGAGAGGTCCTCAGGACGGTCATGACGTACGCCCCCGCGCGTCGAAGTCCTTCATGCGGTCCAGCACGGCGTCGGCGGTGGGCTTGTACATCTCGTCGACGATGCGCCCGTCGGCGAGATACAGCACCCGGTCCGCGTACGAGGCGGCGACGGGGTCGTGGGTGACCATCACGATGGTCTGCCCGAGTTCGTCGACGGAGCGGCGCAGGAAGCCCAGCACCTCGGCACCCGCGCGTGAGTCGAGGTTTCCGGTCGGCTCGTCACCGAAGATGATCTCGGGCCGGGCGGCCAGCGCGCGGGCCACGGCGACGCGCTGCTGCTGGCCGCCGGAGAGCTGGGTGGGCCGGTGCCTGAGCCGGTCGGACAGGCCGACGGTGTCGACCACACGCGCGAGCCACTGCTTGTCGGGCTTGCGCCCCGCGATGTCCATGGGCAGCGTGATGTTCTCCAGGGCGTTGAGCGTCGGCAGCAGGTTGAACGCCTGGAAGATGAAGCCGATCCGGTCCCGGCGCAGCTGCGTGAGCTTCTTGTCCTTCAGCCCGGTGATCTCGGTGTCGTCGAGGTAGATCTGGCCGCCGCTGACGGTGTCGAGTCCGGCGAGGCAGTGCATCAGGGTGGACTTGCCGGACCCCGAGGGGCCCATGATCGCGGTGAACTGGCCACGCGCGATGTCCACGTCGACATGGTCGAGAGCGACGACACGGGTCTCCCCCGACCCGTACGCCTTGACGACCTGCCGCGCCCGCGCGGCAACGGCCGTACGCCCTCCAGTGCCCCCGTGCCTGGGAATGGTCACAGCCGATGTCACGGTATGTCTCCTAAGTCGGTTGTCTACGGGACGCACGAAGCCGGGTGCCGGTACGTCGTGTAGCCGGTACGTCGATGACTGGGTACGTCGTTGAGTCTGGCTCCGGGGAGGGGTCCGGCGCGCTGGTGCCGAGCCCCGTCTTGTACGGGGGAAAACCCCACCCCCGTCGGTTCGGCCTACCGCCCCCCAGCGGCGTAAAGCCAGATTAAGGACGGCCCCCCTGGTGTCTCGTCCTCCGGCGGTACCAACCCTCCCCGAGACCTAGTACGGAGGTACCCCTAGGGGCAGTCCACCCTTCGGTGGAACGCGCGTCGGGGTCGTCTCCACCCTGCGACCCATCCAGGCTCCACCCTCCCGCGACGTCAGGGTCAAGTGGGAAGCTGTTCGGCGGCAGATAGGTGCAAGGGGAATGCATTAGGGAAGGAACCCGGTGGGCAGGACGAGACCCGCGATACGCGACACCGCACCGCACACCGGAAGCGGGAAGCGCGCGGCCGTGGTCGCGGCCCTGATGCTCGCGATGGCACTGGCCGCGCTCGACGCCACCATCGTCTCCACGGCCGTACCGCAGATCGTGGGCGACCTCGGCGGCTTCTCGGTGTTCTCCTGGCTCTTCTCCGGCTACCTCCTGGCCGTGACGGTGACCCTCCCGGTCTACGGCAAGCTCTCCGACACCTTCGGCCGCAAACCGGTGCTGGTCGTGGGCGCGGCGCTGTTCCTGCTGGGGTCGCTGCTGTGCGCGGTGGCCTGGAACATGGCGGCGCTGATCGCGTTCCGGATCGTGCAGGGACTGGGCGGCGGGGCCCTCCAGGGAACGGTGCAGACGCTGGCCGCCGACCTGTACCCGCTCGAGGAACGTCCAAAGATCCAGTCCAAGTTGTCGACGGTGTGGGCGGTTTCGGCGGTGGCCGGCCCCGGAGTGGGCGGCGTCCTGGCGGCGTATGCGGACTGGCGCTGGATCTTCCTGATCAACCTGCCCATAGGGGCGGTGGCGTTGTGGCTGATCGTGCGGCATCTGCACGAGCCGCAGCGGGACACGGACAAGGGCCCGGAGACGGAGGCAGCTACGGCCACGACGGCCCCACGCGCGCGTGTCGACTGGGCGGGTGCCCTGGCGGTGTTCGCGTGCGGGGGCGTGCTGCTGACAGCGCTGGTGCAGGGCGGGGTGGCGTGGCCGTGGCTGTCCGGGCCGTCGATCGCCTTGTTCGGTACGGGACTCGCGCTGGTGGCGGTCGTGGTGGTCGTGGAGCGCCGGGCGGCCGACCCGATCATCCCGGGGTGGGTGTGGCGGCGCCGGACGATCGCGGCGGTGAATCTGGCCCTGGGCGCCCTGGGGTTGCTGATGGTGGCACCGACGGTGTTCCTGCCGACGTACGCCCAGTCGGTGCTCGGCCTGGCGCCGGTGACGGCCGGGTTCGTGCTGTCCGTCTGGACGTTGAGCTGGCCGGTGTCGGCGGCGTTCAGTCAGCACGTGTACCGGAGGATCGGCTTCCGCAATACGGCGATGCTGGGGATCGGGACGGCGTCGCTGATCCTCCTCGCGTTCCCGTTCCTGCCGTATCCCGGGCAGGCGTGGCAGCCGACGCTGCTGATGCTGTTGCTGGGGGCGGCGCTGGGGCTGTTCCAACTCCCGCTGATCGTGGGCGTGCAGTCGACGGTGGGCTGGTCGGAGCGTGGCACGACGACCGCGTCGGTGCTGTTCTGCCGGCAGACGGGGCAGACGATGGGCGCGGCGCTCTTCGGCGCGGTCGCGAACGGGGTGCTGGCCTCGCGGCTCGGCGGCGCGGGCGACCTGGACTCGGTGACGCGGGCGCTGGATTCGGGCGGCACGGCGCCGGAGGCCACCCGGCGGGCCATCGCCGACGCGGTCCACGCCGTGTATCTGGGGGCGTCCGCTGCGGCGGCGCTGGCCTTCCTGGTGCTGTTGCTGCTGGCGCCGAGGCGGTTCCCGGTACTCAAGGAGAACTGATGCGGCCGCTTGTACGGTGACCCGAACGCCCGTCGTCCCGAAGGAGGCCGCGCTTGTCCAGGCTCACGCGCGTCCTCGCGGTCATCGCCGTGGTGGTCGGAGTCGCCGGGTACGCCGCGACCGAGTACCTCAATGCCGACACCCCCACCGCCCGCCCCTCCGGCCCCTCCGGCCCCGAGCCGGCGTCCCCGGAATGCGGCAGTTCGGCCCTGCCCACCGCGCTTCCCACGGCCCTGCCCACGACGCTTCCGACAGTTCCCGCCGGGGACCGCCCGGTCGAGGCCCATCTGTGCGTCCGGCACGTCCCGGCCGAGAGGGAGTAGCCGCGACGGCAGCGGGCAAGGACGACCGCCGGTCCGGCTTCGAACCGTCCTGCGTCGAACCGTCCTGACCGGCCTCAGCCCAGCGTGACGCGGGCGGCGACCGGCAGATGGTCGCTGCCGGTGGCGGGCAGGGTGCGGATGTGACCGACCGCCGCCGAGCGGGCCATGACCTGGTCGATCCGGGCCAGCGGCAGGGCCGCGGGGAAACTGAACGCGAAGCCCCGTTCCGCCACGTTCATCCGTGCGGTCAGCGGAGCCAGCCCCCGGTCGTCGACGGTGCCGTTGAGGTCGCCCAGCAGAATCACGGTGCGCAGCCGCTCGGCGGCGATGGCCGCACCCAGCAGACCGGCGCTCTCGTCGCGCCAGGAGGACGCCAGCCCGCTCGCCCGGACACGGACCGAGGGCAGGTGCGCGACATAGGCCGCCACGTCGCCGTACGGCGTGCGCACCACGGCCCGCAGCCCGCGGCTCCAGTCCTCGGTGATCCCACGGGGTCTGATGTCGACGAGCCCGGCACCGGTCAGCGGATGCCTCGACCAGAGCCCGACGGTCCCCCGCACCGCGTGGTACGGGAAGTCCGCGGCGAGCACCTCCTCGTAGACCGGCAGTGCCCGGGGGACCAGTTCCTCCAGCGCGATGAGATCGGGCTCGGCGTCGGCCAGGGCGCGGGCCGTGCCCGCCGGGTCGGCGTTCTCGTCGCTGACGTTGTGCTGCACCACGACCAGGTCGCGCGCGCCGGGCTTCGGCGCGGGCAGGAGCAGCCCGCCGAAGAGGTGCGTCCAGGCCGCCACCGGCAGGAGCAGGGCCACCAGCGCTACGGCGGAGCGACGCAGCAGGGCGAGGCCGAGCAGCACCACGGCCACGGCGCCGAGCCAGGGCAGGAAGGCTTCCAGCAGACTCCCCACCCGTCCCACGGAGTTGGGCACGGCCCGGTGGAACGCCAGCAGCCCGGCCGTGAGCACGGCGAGCGCGGCGAGCACCCGTCCCCGGGCCGCCCACCGCGCCGCCCACCGCCCCGCCCACCGGTTCGCCGCTGCCCGCACCGTCGCCGTCACGCTTCCCAAGACGAGCCGCCGAGCGGATCAGTTTCCGTGCCCTGGTGTTTCGGGGTGCCTATCCTGTGGCCCATGGTGAAGCTGGAGCGGCTACGGGCCGATCACGCGGAGGCCCTGCTGGCCTTCGAGCTGGAGAACCGGGAGTACTTCGCCCGTTCCATCTCGGACCGCGGGGACGCCTACTTCGCCGAGTTCGACGCCCTGCTCCAGGACCGCCTGGCCGAACAGGCCGCCGGGGTCTGCCACTTCCACCTGGTGACGGACGGCGAGGGGACTCTCCTCGGGCGGGTCAACCTGGTCGACGTCGAGGACGGTTCGGCCGAACTCGGGTACCGCGTCGGGGAGCGGGCGGCGGGCAGGGGTGTCGCCACGGCGGCGGTGGCACAGGTGTGCCGGGTGGCCGGTGCGGCGTACGGGCTGACGTCCCTGGTCGCCGTCACCACGCTGGACAACCTGGCCTCCCGGGCCGTCCTGGGGCGGAACTCCTTCGTCTTCGTGGAAGACGTCACTCTGATCGGCCGGCCCGGGGCCCGTTACCGGCGCGCGCACCTCGGGCACTGACAGGGCACGCGGTACGCACACGCGACGTACACCCGCTGCCCCCTCCGGCTGTGTGAGGGTGCTGTCATGACCAATGCAACACCACACAGCCTCCGCGAGTTCGCGCAGACCCTGGTCCGGCTGGGCATCGCGACGGAGGAACAAGCCGCGGTCGGCCTGGCGGAGACCACCGGCATCGGCATGGACCTGGACAAGGACTACGGGGACACCGACGAACTGACCTTCCTCGTCGGGGAGTGCGGCCTCGGCTTCCAGACGCCCGAGAAGGCCCTGGGCGACCTGGCGGACGGATACGAGGACCTGCTGCTCGAGGCGGCGGCCTGCTCGGGCGGCTCGGTGGTCGTCGACGACGTCGAGCTGGTGACGGACGAGGACGGGGAGGAGTACCTGCACTTCCGGCGCAACGGCCGGTCGATCTGGCACCCGACGGAACACGTCTCCGACAGCACCCGCTACATGGACTGGGACGCCGTCTTCGACGCCATCGGCGACCTCGTGCCCGGCAACGACGATCCGCGGAGCTTCTACCAGCTGGACGAGGACTCCTACGACGCCTGGTGGCTCCTGCTGACGCCCGAACAGGCCGCGGGACTCAAGGAGTTCGGACTGCCGATGCCGGTACGGCTCAGCAGCTGGGTGCGCGACCAGGTCCCCACGGCGGAACCCGAGACGCTCGCCTGGTACATGGAGGACGACCGTCTGCACGCGAGCGAGGAGTCCCGCCGGCACCTCGACGAGTGGCTGTCCTCCATGGACACCGCGCTGGACCGCTGGCGAACGGCCCACCTGCCGGAGAGCTTCCCCTTCGACTACTCGGAGGACTCGCTCTCGGAGCTGGAACGGCTCGTGCTGGACCGCTTCGACGGCCCCGCCTCCCTGGAGGCGGCGGCCAAAGACGAGTTCTTCGCCGGCGCGGTGAGGTACGTCGGAGAGACCGCGCTGCGCCTGTGGCCGTGCCGCTGGACGTACCAGCACTCCGAAGACACCTCGTTGACGTTCGCCAACGAGCCGATGATCTGTTCCAACACTCCGGAGGGCTTCGCGGGGGAGTTCTCCCCCGACTACGTACTGCGGACCCTCGTACACAGCCGCACGTCCGACGACATGCGGGAGAGCATGGAGGAAGTCGGGGACGCGGTCGACGGCTACCACAGGGCGCTCGACGCCCGCGACTCCGACTCCTGGGATTGACATGCTCCTCGTCCTGAAGGACGAGGATTCTGGCCTTCTCTACCGGTTGCTGTGCCGCTACGCGGCACGGTTTCCGGTCGGGAATCCGTGGCTTCCTGTTTCTTCGCGCTGTGCCGGGATCGCTTCTTGTT
>NZ_JBHVGZ010000129.1:0-14273 GCF_042800355.1 Streptomyces sp. NPDC057623 | reverse complement strand
TCCCGCAGCAGGCGCAGCCCGTTCAGTCCGACGAGGACCGTGGAGCCCTCGTGGCCCGCGACGCCGAGCGGCAGCGGCAGCGTGCCGGCGAGGTCCCAGATGACGAGGCCGGTGATGAACAGCCCGGCGATGACGAGGTTCTGCACGACCAGTCGCCGGGCGCGGCGGGAGAGGGCGACGGTGGCGGGGACGGCGGCGAGTTCGTCGCGGACGATCACCGCGTCGGCGGTCTCCAGGGCGAGGTCGGAGCCCGCCCGGCCCATGGCGACGCCGATGTGGGCGGCGGCCAGGGCGGGGGCGTCGTTGACGCCGTCCCCGACGACCATCACCTTGCGGCCCGCCGCCTCCCACTCCTTGACCGCGGCCATCTTGTCCTGCGGCAACAGCCCCGCGCGCACGTCCTCGACGCCCGCCTCGGCGGCCAGGTGGGCGGCGGCCCGGGGGTTGTCGCCGGTGAGCAGAGTCGGTGCGGTGCCGGTGATCGCGGTGAGGGCGGCGACGGTGGCCGCGGCGTCGGGACGCAGCCGGTCCGCGATGCCGAGCACGCCGACGGGGTCGCCGTCGACGACCACGACGACGGCGGTGCGGCCGGACTCCTCCAACTCCTCGGCGAGCGACCCGACCCCGCCGTCGGGGTCGTCGAGCAGGCGGGCCGGGGCGCCCACCTCGACGGTGCGGCCCTCGATGACGGCCCGCACGCCGACCCCGGGCGCGGAAGTGAAGTCCCGCGCGGCGGGCAGGTCGATACGCCGCTCCCGCGCGGCGTCCACCACCGCTCGGGCCAGCGGATGCTCACTGGGGTGTTCGGCCGCCGCGGCGAGCCTCAGCACCTCGTGCTCGGCCGGGCCGCGTCCCGGCAGCGGCCGTACGTCGACCACCCGCGGTGTGCCCTCGGTGAGGGTGCCGGTCTTGTCCAGCGCGACGGCGTCGACCTGGCCGAGGCGTTCCATCACCACCGCCGACTTCACCAGGACGCCGTGCCGGCCGGCGTTGGCGATGGCCGACAGCAGGGGCGGCATGGTGGCCAGGACCACCGCGCAGGGCGAGGCCACGATCATGAAGGTCATGGCGCGCAGCAGGGCCTCGGAGAACTCCTCGCCGAAGGCGAGCGGGACGCCGAACACGGCGAGCGTGGCGGCCACCATGCCCAGTGAGTAGCGCTGTTCGACCTTCTCGATGAACAGCTGGGTGGGCGCCTTGGTCTCGGACGCCTCTTCCACCATCCGCACGATCCGGGCGATCACGGAGTCGCAGGCGTCGCGTTCGACGCGGACGCGCAGGGCGCCGGTGCCGTTGAGGGTGCCCGCGAACACCTCGTCGCCCGGCTCCTTCGCGGCGGGGAGCGGTTCGCCGGTGATGCTCGCCTGGTCCACCTCACTGGCGCCGTCCAGCACCCGGCCGTCGGCTCCGACGCGTTCGCCGGGCCTGACGAGGACGGTGTCGCCGACCGTCAGCTCCTCGACGGTGACGGTCTGTTCGGTGCCGTCGCGGGCGACGCGGGTGGCCGTGGCGGGGGCCAGGTCGAGCAGGCCGCGCACGGAGTCGGCGGTACGGGCGGTGGCGAGTGCCTCCAGGGCGCCCGAGGTGGCGAAGATGACGATCAGCAGGGCGCCGTCCATGACCTGCCCGATCGAGGCGGCGCCGAGCGCGGCGACGACCATCAGCAGATCGACGTCGAGTGTCCTGTCCTTGAGCGCCTTGAGCCCTTCCCAGCCCGGCTCCCAGCCACCCGTGGCGTAGGCCAGGGCGTACAGCGGGCCCCAGGTCCACGCGGGTGCCCCGGCGAGCTGGAGGGGCAGCGCGAGCAGGAACAGCGTGGTGGCCGCGGTGGCCCAGCGGACCTCCGGCAGCGCGAGCAGCCGGGTACGGCGCCGGGGCGCGGCCGTGGCCCGCGCGGACGCGGCGGCGTCGGCCGACGGTGGGGTGAGCGTGGAAGTCATGCCCCCACGATAAAGGAACGAATGAAGACTCATTCATGTCTTCATGTCAGGAGGTGGCCCGCACGGCTCCCCACTTGCGCACCCGGCGCGTTCCCAGCGCCCGGCACACGAGGTAGATCGCGAACGAGACGGTGGTGACGTACGGGCTGATGGGGATGCTGCTGCCCAGCGCCAGCAGGATGCCGCCCTCGATCGAGGCGACCGCGAACACCACGCTCAGGACGGGCAGCAGCACCGGCGACGCCGTGATCCGGGCCGCGGCGGCCGCCGGGGTGACGACGAGGGTGAGGACCAGCAGCGCGCCGACGATCTGGACGGACAGGGCCACCGCGAGACCCAGCACGATCATGAAGGCGAACGACAGCGCACGCACCGGTACTCCGCGCGCCTCGGCCACCTCCGGGTCGGCGCTGGCGAAGGCGAGGGGCCGCCACAGCACCGCCAGCGCCACGAGCACCACGGCCGACGTGCCGAGCAGCCAGGACATCTGCGGGGTGTCGACGGCGACGATCTGCCCGGTGAGGATGCCGAACTTGTTCGCCGCCCGGCCCTTGTACAGGGCGAGGAACAGCACGCCGAGCCCGAGGCCGAAGGGCATGATGGTGCCGATCACCGAGTTGCGGTCCCGGGCGCGGGAGCCGAGCAGCCCGATCGTGCCGGCGGCGACGAGCGAGCCGACGATCGAGCCGGCCACGATGTTCACGCCCAGCAGCAGCGCGGCCGAGGCCCCGGCGAAGGACAGCTCGCTGATCCCGTGCACCGCGAACGGCAGGTCCCGCATGATCACGAACACGCCCACCAGACCGCCGACCAGACCGAGCGCGGCACCGGCGATGAGGGAGTTGCGGACCAGGGCGAGCAGTTCGCCGTAGTGGTCGAAGTTGAAGATCTGCTGCCAGATCCCGTCGGCGAGGGTCATGGCCGTGCTCCGTGCGGCAGTTCGGGGTGGTGCGGCGACTGTGCCGCCTCGTCGGGTACCGCGACGACCGTGACGCGGTCGCGGACGCGGATGACGTCGACCTGGGTGCCGTAGAGCCGCGACAGCGCCTCGGAGGTGAGCACCTCGTCGGGGGTGCCGACCCGGTGGCCGCCGCGGGCGAGGTACAGCACACGGTCCACCAGGCCCAGTACCGGGTTGATCTCGTGGGTCACGAACACCACCGCCGTGCCGTGCGAGCGGCGCCGGGCGTCCACCAGTTCCGTGACGGCCCGCTGATGGTGCAGGTCGAGGGAGAGCAGCGGTTCGTCGCAGAGCAGGATCCGCGGGTCGGTCACCAGCGCCTGTCCGATGCGTACGCGCTGCCGTTCACCGCCGGAGAGCAGTCCGACGGGGACGTCCGCGTACGCCGTGGCCCCGACCGAGGCGAGGACCTCGTCCACCCGGCGGCGTACGGCGCCGGTGCGCGGCCGGGGTCCGAAGCGGTGCCCGTCGATGCCGAAACGGACCAGGTCGCGGGCGCGCAGCAGCGCCTGCGCGGACAGCGTCGCCTGCTGCGGGACGTAGCCGACGTGGCGGCTGCCCTTGCGGGGCGGGCGGCCGAGAACCGTCAACGTGCCCGCGGACAGCGGGCGCTGACCCAGCAGCGCGCGCACGAAGCTGGTCTTGCCCGCCCCGTTGGGGCCGAGCACGGCCAGGAACTCGCCGGGCCGCACATCGAGATCGAGGTCGTGCCACAGCACCCGGTCGCCGTAGGACAGGGCCGCTCCGCTCAGGCTGATCAGCGCGGCGTCGTCGGCGACGGCGGACCGCCTCACTTGGCCAGCGCGCTCGCGAGCGCGTCGACGTTGGCGGTCATCCAGCCGAGGTAGTCCTTGCCGTGCGGGAGGGTCTCGGTCACGGGGACCACGGGAATTCCGGCCGCCTTGGCCGCCTGCTCGGCCTTCTCGGTCTGTGGGCCGGAGGTCTGCTCGTTGTAGACCAGGGCCTCGACCTTCTTGCCGGAGAACAGCGCCAGCGTCTGCTGAAGGGTCCGGGCGGAGACGTCGTCGCCTTCCTCGATGGCCTCGCTGAACGCCTCGGGCGTCGCGTTCTGCAGCCCGGCGGCCTGGAGCAGGTACAGCGGCACGGGCTCGGTGATGGCGACGCGCTCGCCGCCGTGGCCGGCCTTGATCCGGGCTTCCTCGCGCTCCAGCGGCTTGAGCTTCTCCTCGAAGCCCTTGGCGTTCCTGGTGAAGGTGGCCGCGTCGGCCGGGTCGGCCTTGGCCAGGGCGGCGGCGATGCGGTCGGCGAGCCTGGCGACCGTGGGGAAGTCGTACCAGACGTGCTCGTTGAGCTCCCCGCCCGCCGGGGCCGTCTTCCCGGAGACCTTGACCGCGTTGATCACGTCGGCGGACGAGTCGCCGCTCTTCAGCATGCGGTCGACGAAGTCGTCGTAGCCGCCGCCGTTCTCGATGACGACCTTGGCCTTGGACAGCGCCAGCTGGTTCTGCGTGTTGGCCTCGTAGGAGTGCGGGTCCTGGTCGGGGTCGCTGATGATCGAGGTGACCTGGACCTTCGCGCCGCCTATCTGCTCGGCCAGGTCTCCGTAGACGTTCGTCGAGGCGACGACCGGGACGACGGACGCCGCGGCGGGGCTCTGCCCGGCATCGTTGTCACCTCCGGAGCCGGACGAACCGCCGCAGCCCGCGAGGCAGACGAGGCAGACGCCGGTTGTCAGAGGGGCGAGCAGTCGGGACGCGGGCGCGGGCATGGATTCCTCCGGGGCAGGGCGAATGGTCCGCCGAGCTCCGATCCGTCCCGGCTTCGGGTCCACGCTAGATGAAAACGGATATCAAAAGCGGCTCTGGGCCCTCTGCGCGGGCAACCCTTACCGAGAACTCACCTTCCGCAGGTCAGGGGGCGGGCACCTCGTCCAGGAGCTGCGGGCCGTTGTTGCGGACACTGTTCACGGCCGGGGAGACCGGGCGTGCGTCCAGGTGGCCGTCCGCGGGCGGGGTGAGCAGGGCACGCAGGTCGTCCGTGGACCGGTGGTCGGGGTCGAGCCAGGCGTCGTAGTGCCCGGGGGTGAGGGCGAGCGGCATGCGGGGGTGGATGCGGCCGGCCGCGTCGGTGGCCTCGGTGGTGATGATGGTGCAGGTCAACAGCCAGGCTGCGGGGTCGTCGGCGTCCTTGACCCCGGGATCGCGCCAGAACTCGTACAGCCCCGCGAGGGCGAGGACCTGCCCGTCCTGCGGGTGGATGAAGTACGGCTGTTTGCGGACCTGGCCCGACTTCCCGTCCTTGACCTCGTCCCACTCGTAGAAGCCGTCGGCCGGCAGCAGACAGCGGCGTTGGACGAACGCCCGGCGGAAGGCGGGCTTCTCGTGCACGGTCTCCACCCGCGCGTTGATCAGCCTCGCGCCGATCTTCACGTCCTTCGCCCACGAGGGCACCAGGCCCCACCGCAGCGGCCGCAGCCGACGCCGGGCCGGCTCGTTCTCGTCGGCGCCGCGCGGGGCGCGTTCCAGGACGGCCCAGACCTCGTCGGTCGGTGCCACGTTCCAGCTCGGTGCGAGGGTCTCCTCCGGATGCCACTCGGCGACGCCGAACAGCTGGGTGAGGTCCTCGGGGCTGCGGGTGGAGGCGTAACGACCGCACATGGCGCCACTGTGCCACGGCGCGCCGGATCGGTCCTCCCCAGCCGGTCCGGACCGGCCGGGCACGTGGGAGCCGGTCGGCTGCGGGTACTCGGTGACCGCATGGTGCCCCGACAGGTGAAGCGGGACGCGGCAACCCGTCCCGGAGAGGAAGGTGTGCCATGACGAACCCCGAACCCGAGCCGACTCGAACCCCGCATCTCGAACCCGGGAGCCGAGTACCACCCGGTGAGACCCCGCCCGGCGAGGAGAGCAGTACGTCCGGCATCTCCTATCCGCAGTCCGAGTTGCGCAGGGGCTGGGGACCGGGGCCGCTCGCCCTGATCCTGCTGGTGGTGGTGCTGGTGGCGATCGGGCTGATCGCCATGGCGGTGGCTCTGTAGACGGTTCAGCGGACGGCTCACATGTGCAGGTGCCGCTGCAGCCAGTCCGCGGCCGCACGGCGGAAGAGGCGCCGGTTCTCGGCGCGCAGGAAGTCGTGGCCCTCGTCGCGCAGGGTCAGCAGCTCGGCGTGCACGCCCCGCTCACGCGCGGCGCGTACGAACTGCTGGGACTCCCCCGGCGGCACGTTGGTGTCGTGCTCGCCGTGGACGGCGAGCAGCGGGACACGCAACGCGTCGATGCGGCCCATCGGCGACAGGGCGTGCAGGAGTTCACGGTCGCGTTCCGGGTGGCCGTACTTGTGAGCAGCCGATTCCGCGATCCAGGGCTCGGTACCGGCGAAGAAGGTGTGGAAGTCCGACATGCCGCAGACGGCGACCGCGGCACGGAAGAGATCCGGGTGCCAGACGACGGAGGCGAAGGTCAGATAGCCGCCGTACGACCGCCCCATGACCGCCAGCCGGGTCGGGTCGGCGGGGCCCGCCATGACCGCGTGGCCCGCGCAGTCGGCGACGTCGTCGAAGGCCGCGAAGCGGCCCGCGCCCAGGTCGGCGTCGACGAAGGAACGGCCGTGTCCCAGGGAGCCTCGGACATCGGGGGCGAAGACGTCCAGGCCACGCCCCACGAGCTCGTGGTAGAGCGGGTGGAACACCGGACGTTCCTGTTCCTCGGGACCACCGTGCAGGTGGATCACGCAGGGCGCCGGCTCGTCCCGGGCACGCCCCGGCGCCCTGTAGTACCAGCCGCTCAGGGGCAGCCCGTCCCGCGCGGTGAGACGCAAGGGGACGGGGCGTACCGGTGCTCGGCCCGGCGGGACGGCGTCCTCGTCCCGGGAGGACCAGGGGGTGCGCAGCATGGACACGCCTTCGTGAGCCCACCAGACACCCGGTCGGCGCTGGGACCCGGACAGGGCGAGGAGCAGGCGCCCGGTGCCGGCGGCCGTCATGCGCGTGACAACCTCGTGGGGCAGGGGCACGGGTCGTTCCGGACCCGTGCCGTCCGGGCCCTTCCGGGTCGGGAAGGTCTCGACGAGTTCCAGCTCGCTCGCCCCCTGGACGTTCCAGGCCAGCGCGGCCGTGCGGCCGTCGTGAGCCAAGGTCAGGAGTTCGAGGTCGCTGCCCTCGCGTTCCGCCGCGAGGGACACCCCGCGTGACCGGCCGTCGGCGTCCAGGGCGACCGCGAGGAGCACCGCGTACTCCCGGGCGGCGTTGCTGCGCAGCCACAGGGTCCGCCCGTCCGGGGAGAAGCGGCCGATCCACGGGTCGCCGTCGGCGACCGGCAGGGCGAAGGTGGTCTCCGAGTCGGCGGTGCGCCGGACGACCGCCTCGCGCCGTCCGCGCGGCCCCCGGCGCAGCAGCGCGAGGCCACCGTCGCGGCTGAGATCGCAGACCCGCAGCGAGGCGGCGTGCGTTTCCGTGGTCAGCAGGACGGGGGAAGCGAGGCCGTCGGGGTCGATCAGGTAGACCGACAGGCCCCCGTCGGGCCGGACCGCCGGGGCCCCGGGGGTCTCGATGCCGGTCGGGGTCGCGCTCGGCTCCCGCCCCGGTGCCGCGTCGTAGGCGGCCGGCCCGAGGAGGGTCGCGTGACCGTCCCGGTCCGCCCACTCGGCCGCGAGGCGGGTGCCGTCGAACTGGCCGTCGGCCGGTTCCTGGTCCGTGGCGGCGTGTCCGGTGAGGACCTCGTACTGCGGGGCGGCGGGTGCCGCGAAGGTGACGGCGACGGAGGAGCTGTCGTGCGCCCAGCACCCCAGATAGGCGGAACTGGCCGGGTCGGACCCCGCCAGGAGGCGTCGGCCGGTGCCGTCGGGCCGCACGCACAGCACCCGTGAGTGCTCACCGCCGCCCGGCGCGGTGGTGTACGCGATCCAGCGGCCGTCGGGCGACCACAGCACCTCCTTGACGGGGTCCGGTGAGGAGTCGAGGAGCCGCACCTCGTCGCCGTCGACGGAACCGGCCCACAGCTGCGGCACGCCGCCCCGGTCGCAGATGAAGGCCGTCTCGGTGCCGTCGGCGTTGGCCGAGGGGTACCAGCAGCCGTGGGCGCGCAGCCGGGTCACGGCGTCGCGCGGGCCGCCCGCCTCGGGCAACGGCACCGGCTCCGGGGCGGCGGTGCGGGACGTTTGGTGCAGGTCCCCCGTCCGGCTGTCCGGGGGCCGGGCGGAGGACGGGGTGACTGTCCCGGGACGCGCGAACACGGGCGACGGGGCCTGCGCCACCCGCGTGCCCCCGTCGTCGGTCACCTGATTCCGTGGGTCTGCAGCCATATCTCCAGCAAAGCTATCTGCCACAGGGCGTTCGCCCCGCGCTTGGTCCGGTGCTCGTCGGGTGCCGCGAGGAGCTCGGCCACGTACGACTCCTGGAACAGGCCGCGCCGCTTCGCCTCCGGTGCCTCGAGTGCCGCCCGCACGCGTTGCAGGACAGGGCCCGCCATGTGCCGGATGGCCGGCACCGGGAAGTAGCCCTTGGGGCGGTCGACGACCTCGCGGGGCAGCAGCTTGCGGCCCGCCTCCTTGAGCACGCCCTTGCCGCCGTCGGCCAGTTTCAGTTCCGGCGGGCAGGCCGCCGCGAGCTCCACCAGTTCGTGGTCGAGGAAGGGCACCCGGGCCTCCAGGCCCCAGGCCATGGTCATGTTGTCGACCCGCTTGACCGGGTCGTCGACGAGCATGACGTGCGTGTCCAGCCGGAGGGCCGCGTCCAGGGCGGTCTCCGCGCCCGGTGCCGCCATGTGCCTGCGCACGAAGCTGCCCGAGACGTCGTCGCGGGGCAGCATGTCCGGCCGCAGGACCCGGGCGAGGTCGGCGTGCGGGCGGTCGAAGTACGTCGCGGCGTACCGCTCCGGTTCGTCCTCGCGTGGGACCTCCGCCAGCTGCGGGTACCAGTGGTAGCCGGCGAAGACCTCGTCGGCGCCCTGCCCGCTCTGCACGACCTTCACCTCCTTGGACACCTGCTCGGACAGCAGGTAGAAGGCGACCACGTCGTGGCTGGTCATCGGCTCGCTCATGGCCCGGATCGCCCCGTCCAGGGCCGTGGACACGCGGTCCGAGGGAACCATCAGCTGCTGGTGGTCGGTGCCGAACTCGCGGGCCACCAGGTCCGAGTACGGGAACTCGTCGCCCTTCTCGCCGCCCTCCGTCTCGAAGCCGACGCTGAACGTCCTCAGGTCACGCTGGCCCTCGTCGGCCAGCAGCGCGACGATCAGGCTGGAGTCGAGGCCGCCGGAGAGCAGGACACCGACCTCCACGTCGGACACCATCCTGCGGCGCACCGCCGTGCGCAGTCCGTCCAGCACCGCGTCACGCCATTCGTCCGCGCCCATGTCGGCGCACTCGGCACGGCGCGTGTAGGACGGCTGCCAGTAGCGGTGGTCCCGGTGCGTGCCGTCCGGCTCGATGACCCGCACGGTGGCGGGCGGGAGCTTGCGCACCCCGTTGAGCATGGTGTGCGGCGCGGGGACGGTCGCGTGCCAGCTCAGGTAGTGGTGGACGGCCACCGGATCGAGGGAGGTGTCCACGTCCCCGGCCGCGAGGAGGGCGGGCAGCGTCGAGGCGAACCGCAGCCGGCCCGGGGTCTGCGCCAGGTACAGGGGCTTGATTCCGAGCCGGTCCCGGGCGAGGACGACGCGGCCGGTCCGGTGCTCGACGATCGCGAAGGCGAACATGCCGAGGAAGTGCTCGACACAGGCCGTGCCCCACTGCTGGTAGGCCTTGAGCACCACTTCCGTGTCCGACGTCGACGCGAACCGGTGCCCGAGGCTGCGCAGTTCCTCGCGCAGCTCCGGATGGTTGTACACACAGCCGTTGAAGACGCCGGTGACCTCGCCCCGGGCATCGGTCATCGGCTGGGCGCCGCGGTCCGAGAGGTCGATGATCTTCAGCCGCCGGTGTCCCAGCGCGACCGGGCCCCGCGTCCAGGTGCCCTGCCCGTCGGGCCCACGGGCCGCGAGACTGCCGCTCATGCGTTCGACTGCCGCCAGGTCGGCGCGCCGGCCGTCGAAGCGGACCTCCCCGGTCAGACCGCACATGCCGGTCCGCCTCCCTTCCGCTCCCCGGCATCGACGCGTCGCGGCGGGTGTGCCGGGATGCGCCCCTCGATCGGGATCTGGGCGGTGGTGCGAGACATCACGAAACCCCTTCTGCACGCGGAGAAGACCTTCGTCGTACGGCTGCGCGGCCCGCCGAGGGGGCTGCTGCCCCTGTCGGCACGATGCGCCGGCGACCGAGGACCGATGGGCGGCCCGGCGACGTTCACCGGCACGTCAGCGCCCGATGCCGTCTATGCAACCGCGACCGGCGGAGGTGCGCGAATCGCGCGCGACGACGGCCGGGGCGAGCACGCGGTCGGGCGGTCGCCGCACCGGGGTGCGGTGTCCGCGTTCGCCGCGGGTCTCGGCGATCAGCATGTCGACGCAGCCCAGCAGGTCCTCCTCCTGGGCAGCACGGCGTATGCGCTGGGCGGCGCTGCCGTCCGCGAGGGCCGCCTCGGTCAGCTCCCGGACGGTGTGCCAGTCGCCGTGCGCCTCCAGCGCGGGCCGCAGCCGGCCGAGCAGGTCCCGCACGACCTGGTGCGCGGGTGCCTCCCGGCGGCTCTCGGGGTCGACGAGCGTGCCTTCGAGCCCGGACCGGGCGGCGCGCCATGACGCGCCCCGCAGCCATTCGTGCCGGCCGGCGCACCCGGCGGCATCGCGCCGACTGAGCCGTTCGAGGGCCTCGGTCACCAGGGCGCGGAAGAGTCCGGCGAGGAGGACGACGGTCTCCGGGTGCGGGCAGGCGTCGCAGGTGCGCAGTTCGAGCGTCGGCAGATGGGCCGAGGGGCGGACGTCGTAGTAGATCATCCCCTCGTCGCTGATGATCCCGGCCCGCACGAGGTCGCCCACCGCGGCGTCGTACTCGGCCGCGCCCGGGAAGCAGCCGGCCGGCCCCGCGGTGGGCCAGCGCTGCCACAGCAGGGTGCGCCAGCTCGCGTACCCCGTGTCGGCCCCCTGCCAGAGCGGTGAACTGGCGGAGAGGGCCAGCAGGACCGGCAGCGAGGGCGAGACCTCGCACATGGCCCGCACGGCGGTGTCGCGGTCGGGCACGTCCACATGGACCTGGGCACCGCAGATGAGCTGCTCGTCGGCGACCTTGCGGTACTCCTCGGCCATGCGGCGGTAGCGCGCCTCTGCGGTGGGGGGCATCAGGGCCGCGGGTACCAGCGGGGCGGTACCCGCGGCGACCACGGCCAGCCCCAGCGAGGAGGCGGCCGAGTCGAGCTGCCGTCGGGTCCTGGTGAGGTCGGTGTACAGGTCGTGCAGGGACGTGTGCACCGCGCTGTTCGACTCCACCGTGCACTGATGCAGTTCGGTGGTGAAGGTTCGTCTGGAAAGCCGTCGCAGGACCGCGTCGGCACGCGAGACGAGCCTTCCGCTCTCCACCTCCAGGACGTGGAACTCCTCCTCCACTCCGATGCACATGGTCACGGTCGCTCCTCGGGATCCGAGCGCCTGCCCGCAGGGAGGGGGTGCCCCGCCCTGGGCGGATGCGGCGGTTTGTGGTGTGCTCTGAGTTCCCCTCTTACGGGCGGGTAACCACGGTGTTCGGCTCCGCCGCGTGGGCAGTACGCCCGCACCCCATTGACATGGGCCCGTCCCGAACCGAGACTCGTCGCCAGCCATCGGTGAATCACAGTTCACCACGCGAACGAAGACGAACGAAGACGAACGAGGAATCACTGCCCTGCGTTCGGGGCTCCGCCTCATCTCCAAGGACGAAGATGAACCACTCCCCCACGTCCGCCGCACACCGCCCCCCACACACGTTCCGCACCGTGTTCCCGGTCCTGGCCCTGTGCTGGCTGGCCGTCTTCTTCGACGGCATGGACGTCAACATCTACGGCGCCGTCATGCCGCACATGCTCGACGACCCGGGGCTCGGGCTGACCCCGGCCGGGGCGGGCACGATCGGCAGCTGGACCACGTTCGGCATGCTCGTCGGCGCGCTCACCGCCGGGAACCTCACCGACTGGCTGGGCCGACGGATGATGCTGGTGGCCAGCGTGACCCTGTTCTCGGTCGGCTCTGCGGTCTGCGCCGTGGCCGCGGGGGTCGGCGTGTTCGGCTTCGGCCGCTTCGTCTCCGGTCTCGGCCTCGGCGGTCTGATGCCGCTGTGTCTGGCCATGGTCATGGAGTTCGCGCCGCCGCGCCGGGCCGCCCTCACCACCGGCCTGCTCATGACCTCGTACCACTTCGGCGGGATGGCGGCGACCGGCCTCGGGCTGACCCTGGCCCCGGCCGCCGGCTGGCGCTGGGTGTTCTGGGCCGGAGTGCTCCCGGCCGTGATCGCCGTACCGCTCCTGCTGAAGCTGCTCCCGGAGTCGCCGGGCGTGCTGCTGGCGCGCGGCGAGCGCGAGAAGGCCGACGCGGTGGCCGACCGCTTCGGGCTGCCCCGGCCCACCGTCACCGCCGCCCCCGCCACCGGCGCGGCGGGCCGGCTGGCCGCCGTACGCGAACTCTTCCGTCCGCAGTCGCGCGGGGCGACACCGCTGCTGTGGCTGGCCTCCTTCTGCGGCCTGCTCCTCGTCTACGGCGTGAGCACCTGGCTGCCGCAGATGATGCGCGCCGAGGGCTACGGCCTGTCCTCCTCGGTCAGCTTCCTCCTGGTGATCAACGCGGGCGGCATCGTCGGCCTGCTGATCGCGGGCCGTACCGCCGACAGGTTCGGCGCGGTGCGGGTGTCGGCGATCTGGTTCGTGCTGACCGCCGCCGGAGCGCTACTGCTCGGCAATCACCTCCCGCTCGGCGCGACCTACGCCGTCGTCGCCGTCACCGGGGTCTGGCTGTTCAGCGCACAGGTCATGGTCTACGCCGCCACCGGCACCGTCTACCGGGACAGCGAGCGGGCCGCCGGGCTCGGCTGGGTCACCGGCGTCGGCCGCACCGGCGCGGTCGTCGGCCCCTGGCTGATCGGCTCCCTCGCCACGAACGGCAACCAGAGCTGGGGCTTCACCGCCTTCGCCCTCGCCGGACTCCTGGGCGCGGTCGCGATCGCCCTCGTCCCCCTCGCCCAGCGGATCGGCCGGAGCAACACCCGTACGGCGGCCTCCGTCCCGGCCACAGCGAGCGCGAACGCCCCGAACGCCTGACGCCCCAGCCCCTCGACCACAACGGTGGTCATGTGCGGCGGCCCCCGTCCGGGGCCGCCACCCCGCTCTCCCTCCCCCCGAGCGCCCTGGACTCCCCCTCCGAAGGAGCAGATCATGAAGGCCCTCGCCTACGCCCCCGCCCAGCCCGCCGGCACCGAGGGCCATCTGCTCGACCTGTATGTGCCCCGGTCCGAGAAACCCGTGCCGTTGGTGATCTCTACCCGCGGCTCCGCCTGGCTGGCGGACAACGGACGCCGGGACGCCGACAAGGTGGCCGCCGAACTCAACCCGGCCGGGTACGCCGTCGCCGGCGTGTCCGTCCGCTCCAGTTCCCAGGCCCGGTTCCCGGCCCAGCTCCACGACGTCAAGGGCGCCATCCGCTGGCTCCGCGCCCACGCGGAGACGTACGGCCTCGACCCCGAGCGCGTCGCGATCATGGGGGACTCGTCCGGTGGTTGGGCCTCCGCGATGGCCGCGGTGACCGGCGACGACCCCGCGCTGGAGGGCGACGTCGGAGTGCGCGGCCCCTCCAGCGCCGTGCGGGCGGCCATCCCCTTCTACCCGCCGACCGACTTCCTCCAGATGGACGCGCACATGCCGGACGACGGCGCGGAGTTCAACGCGATCATGGGAATCACGGGCGGTCACAACGACCCGCGCTCCCCCGAGTCACGGTTGCTCGGCCGCACCATCACGGAGTGCCGCCCGGACGAGATCGCCCCCGCCAACCCGCTCACCCACATCGGCGAGCGCCCCGTCCCGCCGACGCTGATCCTCCACGGTGAGCCGGACGCCCTCGTCCCCCACCACCAGGGCCGACTCCTCTACGACAGGCTGGCCGCCGCGGGACACGAGGCACGCTTGATCTCCTTCCCGAAGGCCGCACACGGCACGCTCTTCGAGATGCTCAGCGACGACGCGACCCGCGAGTGCGCCTACGAGGAGACGGCACGCGACGGGCATTGCACCCCGGCCCGCCCGGTGACCCCGACCTGGACGACCGTCATCTCCTTCCTGGACCAGCACATGCGGTAGCGCCCGGCCGGAGAAGAGCACCGATCCGCCCCACGGCAGCACAGGCCGCTCGGCGCGGAGAGGGGACCGTGCCTAGGTCCATGTGCCGACTCCGGTTCGGCCTGGGGTCGGGTCCCCACCACGGGCTGCGTCGCTAGTGCTCTGACCGCATAGGTTCACCGGGTTCTGTGGCCCGCTGCTGTGTGGTTGCTCAGGGAGTGTTCGCGGTCGCCCAAGAGCGGAACAA
>NZ_JBHVGZ010000128.1:0-14290 GCF_042800355.1 Streptomyces sp. NPDC057623 | reverse complement strand
GTATACGGACTTGGACGTGCCACTTGCTGCTTCCCTCGATTCCTTACAGGACAACCCTATTGGGTCCCTGTCCGGGATCTTCGGGGCCCCTCAGCCGAACTTGGCGGAGCTGACCTGACTTACGCCGACCTCACGGACGCCGACCTCACTGCCGCCAACCTCGGTACGGCCAGAGGGCTAAGCGTCCGTCAGCTCATCAAGGCACACATCACCCATGACACAAAACTCCCCGAGAAGCTGGCCGATGACCCACAAGTCAAGGATCGGGCTGACGAGTGTGAAGCAGCAGGAGCAGAGGAGAGTCCCGAATAGGACGTCTCGGGTCGCTGGCGGCATCGGCGATGGCCTACTGGATCACGCACTCGCCGTGCGACGACGGCCTGAGAGGAGTGCCATCTTCTTCGACGACTAGGTCCGTCATCTGGCCGGCACCGCCCGCAGTACGCCCAGCGTGCACGTCCCCTTCGGGGAGATGAACGAGCCGGAGCGCCCGGCGCCCGATGAAGCGCCCCAGTGAGGCCTCGCGCCGGGCACAGCCGTGGCACACTCACGCCGGTGCGGCCCTGCCCGGCTCTCCTGCGGCGGCGTAACGTCCGTTGCATCAGGGGCGGTTGGCTGCGCCGGATCCTGGCGTCCCGGCAGATGGCCGCTGCTGGGTCTACGGGCTGCAGAAGACGGTGAAGGTGCCTTTGGTCAGTGCCCGTACGTAGGAGTGGGCGCCGGCGAGGAGGCGCTGCTGCTCGCTGCTGCAGGCGGCGGCGGATAGGCCGGGCTGGGCGATGACGGTATTGATGTGCGGGCGCAGGTGGGGCGCGCGTTCACGGAGGCGGTACAGCTCGTCGATGCTGCCGATCAGGTACGGGGTCTTGCCGGGGTTGCGGGCGGCGTATTTGCTGGCCCTGCGGTCCAGGGTCCGCAGCAGTGCGTCTGTGCCGTACTCGCGCCATTTCGCGCCGCGGGCCGCCTGCCCGCATACCTCGTACAGATCGTCGACGCGGGCTCCGGGGAAGGGCTCGGAGGAGTACTTGCAGTGCACGAGCGTGATGGTGATATCGGTGTCGTCCGCGGTGATGCCGACGAGGTCGGCGACTTCGCCGGAGCCGTCGTCGTCGACCAGGATGCCGAAGTGCTGCTCGCCGCTGAGGTGGAGGGACATGTAGTGCTGGACGGAGTGCGCCAGCCGCTCGGGCCCCATGGACTCGATCTTGATGTCGACGCCGTTCCAGCCCAAAGGTTTCAGCAGGGACAGGTCGAAGGGCGGCAGGTCGGTGCGGGGTGCGTGTAGCCGGTCGTCGGGGGTCAGCAGGCGGTCGCCGGCGAAGTACAGGTAGGGCTTGTGCTTGTTGATCCACTCGGCGGCGGGCACCGTCGTGCGCTGGTGGCGGACCAGGGCGTCGTCGGCGACGGGCGAGTAGACCAGCCCCTGGTCGGTGAAGTCGGCGCTGTAGGCGACCTGCCAGGTGGGGGAGACGAGGGAGAAGCGCAGCGGCCCTTGGTCGGTGAAGTCGTCCACGCGGAAGCCGATGTCGGTCACCGGATGGGACCGGCCGTCGACGGTGAACGGCGGTCCTTCCCCCAGGCCGGCACGCCACTGCCACGGCCACTCCAGGCCGAGCAGCGGGAAGGGGGGACGTTCGGTCTGCTCGACGGGGATGATGAAGCCCGCCATCACGTGTTCGAGGTCCACACGGGAGTCGAGGATCTTGGAGCCCTGCGTGTCGCACCACTGCATCCAGGCCAGCAGATTGGGAGCGGTGCGCGGCGACCAGAAGCGGCCCGACAGGGCCGCGCAGACGGAAACTCTGGTGCCGTCGTCTAGGCCCGAGGCGATGATGTGGGTCTGGCTGCGGTTCTTGCGGGCCTCGGCATTGAGCGCTTCGAAGACGTCACTGCCGACCAGGAGCGAGAACCGGTTGAAGTGGTCACGCGAGTCCAGCAGACCGATGTTGGTAGCCACCACCCGCTCCAGACCGGCGAAGACCCGGAAGGTGTCGAGCCCCTTGATCGGCTGGCTGTCGCCTCCCAGGACCCGTTTGGCCAGCTCCTTGTAGTCGCCCCTTTTGTGGGAGCCGTAGATGTACAGCAGCCGCCGCGCATCGTCGAAGTACATGACGATCAACTCGTACTGGGTCTGCTCAAGGAACTGCGGGGCACCCCAGTCGACCAGGGTGCGGTGCTCGACGACGAACCAGGCGATGCGGCCGTCGGCGCCGGTGGCCACGGTCTGCCCGAGCACGCGGTCCTCGCCGTAGCAGCTGATCGCGGCCTGCGGATCCCATGCGCCGCTCGGAGCCCGGTGCGCTACCGCGCTCATCTTCGGTTCCAGCACACTGACCGCCATGTCGGCCGGCACATGGGTGAAGGAGGCGTCGAACTCGCTGAGTTCCTCACCCCGCGCAGCGCTCTGCTCGGTGATGTCATGCAGCAGGAGATCCCAGTCCGCGTCCTCCTTCAGCAGGTCGCGCAGCGGTGAGAGGGCCGCCGCCGGATCCCGTGCCACGAACACCGAGGCGGTCCCGATCGGTTTCGGGGCGAGGGTGGAGGTGCGTGTGAAGCGGCCGATGAACTGGATCATCGGGCTGAGGCTCTTCCTGACGTCGTGCACCGCCGCCACCTTCAGCTGGGGCATGTCGAAGCCCTCGCCGAGCATGTTCACGCACACCACGATGCGGCAGGTGCGGTCGTGCATCGAGGCCAGCGCCGCCTTGCGGTCAGCCGCGGACAGCCCGTCATACAGCGCCACCGCACCCAGATCATCCGCCAACTCCTGGTACAGCGCGCAGATCTCCCGGGCCCGTCTGACGGTGTTCACCCGCGCCATCAGCAGGTGGTCATAGCCCGCGTCCAGGTCGGCACGCAGGCGCTGCACGGCCAGCTCGGCGATTTTTTGGTCGTTGCCCTCCAGGCTCAGGACCGCCCGGTAGTCGATGGCTGTGAAGTAGTTCTCGGCCTGCGCCTGGCGCAGCGGATAGCGGAAGACGGTCCGGCCGGGAATCTTCCGGCCGTCCTCCCTGAACGGGGTCGCGGTGAACAGCAGTACCCGCCGGTCCTCGAACCGGCGGATCACATTCGTCCAAGTAGAGGCCGGGGCATGGTGCGCCTCGTCGACGATCAGGTGGCTGAACTCGGCCAGCAGGGCCTCACGCGCCTCCGGGACGCAGTAGTGCAACACGCTGGGGGTGGCCACGACGACGTTGCACGCTGAGGCGAACGCCTTTGCCTCCGCCGCGTCGGTGAAGCGGCGTGTCACACGGCCCACGCACGGGCGAAGCGCGGCGGGGGAGACGATCTCCTGCTGTTGCAGGATGCCCAGCGACTCGAACTTGGCCGCGATCTGGTCGCGCAGCGCGACGCTCGGCACCAGCACCAAAAGCCGCTCGGGACGGCACGCGACCAGCACAGTGAGCATGGTCTCCGTCTTGCCGGTGCCGGTCGGCATGACCACCAGGCCCGGCTCGGGCAGATGCGAGTACCAATACCCGATGACCGCGTGCAGAGCACCGGCCTGCGGAGGCCTCAGCCCACCCTCCCGCACGAGATCATGCAGCTGGATCGCATTCGGGTAGGAGTCGAGCACCGCCTGCGGGGTGGAGAGCTGCTGTGGCCCGATCCAGTTCACCGCGCCGCCGAGTGTGTCGGGCACCAGCGCGGCCAGCGCGTCCGCCGCGCCGGCCGCGGCAGGCCAGCGCCCGAAAGAGTTGTGGACGAACTGGGATCCGGATTCCTCGGTCAGCGTCAAAGGGCCGGCAGGAACGAGCAGTTGGCTGACTGTGTTGCCCTGCCACTTTTGGGGCGCCGCCCACACCTGCTCGGTGCGCAAACCCGTCATGTCCGCCCGCTCCTGCCTGCACCCGGCTTCGGCATGCCGCGTGAGGCCGGGCGCGGGGCCAGCGCGGCGGTGTCGCCCCTGTTCGGGCTGCCGGGCCAAGAAAGGCGGAACCGTACACGTGCAGGAGCTGATCCATGATCTGTGCAGGACATCAAGGATGCAGATCAAATACCCAAACTGATCAAAATATGTCGCTAACTAGTCTGAAATGTGCGTGAGCTGCCGGTAGATCGGCGAAATCCGTCCCAGGGTGAACCCGCTGAGAGGCGACTGGGTTCAATGCGGCGCCACGGGCATGGTGCCGTCCGTGGAAGATGCGCCTGCCGGCCCGGTGGCATGCTGGTACGGCACCCGGTCGGGTGATGCCGTGGCATCGGGGGAACCCGCCCGGATGCGGCGACGTCGTGTGGGGCATGAAGCCGATCAGGGATGTGCATGTGGCCGAGCCGGGTCTGCTCGTGGTGGACCTCGCGGCTGCCGACGACGACACGGCGTTCGCCATGCAGAACGCGATTGCTCAGAGATGGGCCACCGCGCCGGCCGAGCACACCACACGCCAGCCCGGGGAGCCGGGTGTGCGGCTGCGCTGTTACGTGGACCTGCGCCAAGAACTCGCTGGTCCTGAAAGCTCTGCGGGGCGATGACCAGACAGCCGGCAACCATGCCGGCTCATGCAGAGGGGAAACCGCTGGCCCTGCGCAGCCGGTCGGACCGTGCGTCCGGCCGGGCTCGTGCGCGAGGCCCCGTCCGGCCGGGACCGAGGGCGGATGGTTCCAGGGCCCGGCACCGGACTGGGTCAGGCTGTCGGCGCACGCGAGAGCCCGCTGTTCCTGCGTGACGGTGCGTGCCCCGTCGGTTGATGCGGCAACTAGGCTGGTGCGTCCGCAGGTGGGGCGTCTGGAATGCGTGGGGCGGGGGCCGTGCGCGGGGGAGGGGAGAGCGGTGCGCCTTTCAAAGGTCAGGATCGTGAATTTCCGGAATTTCCGGGATCTGGTGATTGATCCTTTCCCGACTCCTGCGGTGATCGTGGGGGAGAACGGGGTCGGCAAGAGCAATCTGCTGTACGCGCTGCGCCTGGTCCTCGACCCGGACCTGTCCAACCGGTGGCGCAGGCTGCAGGCCGACGACGTCCATGACGGTGCGCTGACGTTGTCTCAAGGCGTTGAGGTCAGGGTCGAAGTCGAACTTACCGACTTCGACGATGATGACGACGCCATCGCGACCCTCGACGGCGCGATCATCACCGAGGACGGGCAGCCCCGCATCGCCCGCCTGACCTATCTGTTCCAGCCCAAGCTGGCAGTCGGTGCAGTCTTCGGCGCCCAGCCCAGCCAGCCACTGACTCCCGACGACTACTCCTGGACCATCTACGGCGGCGACGATGCGGGCGTCGACATGCGCCACGCCAAGGACTACGTCCCGCTGTCCGTGCTGCCCGCCCTGCGCGACGCCGAGGGCGACTTCTCCCGCGCCGACCGCAGCCCCCTGGTCCGGCTGCTGCGCGAGCGGCCTCCGGCCCCCAATATCGTCGCCTCCACCCTGGACGCCCTCAAACAAGCCCGCAACCAGCTGGCCCAGGACGCATCCATGCAGCAGGCGGTGGACGAACTCGCCGCCCGCCTGGCCGCCATGACCGGCCCCCAACTGCCGCTGACCCCTTCGCTGGACTTCGCCGGCCGGGAAGACGACCTGATCCGCAGCGTCCAGCTCCTGATCGACCCCCGCAGCAGCCGCGGCATCCAGCACACCTCCACCGGCACCGCCAACGTCGTCTACCTGGCCCTGCTGCTCGAGCGGCTGAAACTGCGCCGCCAGGCCAGCGACGGCGAGGACACGCTCCTGGCCGTGGAAGAGCCCGAGGCCCACCTCCACCCCAGCCTGCAGCGCAAGCTGTTCGCCCACCTGCTGCACGAACCCAACCGGCTGCTGCTGACCACCCACAGCCCGCACATCGCCGCCGTCACCCCCCTGTCCAGCATTGTCCTGACCAGCACCCAGGGCGACCACACCGTCGGCTCCGTCGTATCGCCCGATGTGCTCACCGACGCCGAGACGGCCGACCTCGAGCGCTATATCAACGTCACCCGCGCCGAAATCCTCTTCGCCCGGGGCACCGTCCTGGTCGAGGGCGCAGCCGACGCCTACCTGCTGCCCGCCCTCGCCGAGGCAGCCGGCTTCCACCTGGACGATCACGGCATCGTCGTCTCCAGCGTCGAAGGCACCGACTTCGCCCCCTACGCCACCCTGCTGGGCCCCCGGGCACTGCGGCGCCCGCACTGGATCCTCACCGACGGCGACGCCGCCGACGGCGAGCACCGCCATCACAAGGAACCGGGCCTGTGGAGGGCCCGCGACCTGGCGCGCATCGCGCAGGAGGACGTCCTGCACCAGAAAATCGACCGAGGTATCGACACGATCACAGTCCGGGAACTGCCCGAGCGCGGCGTACGCGCCGGCCGGCAGCGTGTGGTGACCGCGGCGACCCGGGTAGGCGTCTATGTCGGCGAGTACACGCTGGAACCCGACATCGCTCCTTTGCTGCATCCCGAAATGGCCGAGGCATACTGCGCCTTCCGGCAGCGCGAGAGCAGCCGGTCCGCCTTCCGCGAAGCCCTGGCCCCCTTTGAGGACGGCACCGCAACCGGCCAGCAGCGCGACACCCTGGTGGACAAGATCGAGGCCATCGGCAAGGGACGCTACGCCCAGCGGCTGGCCGCGCACGTCGCCAGCGCGACCGGCCTGCACGGCCGCGTCCTGGAACTGCTCGGCCGCACGGGAGGCCCCATCACCCGCGATGACCTGCTGACGATCGAAGGACCGGGAGCCATCCTTGGCCTGCTGGACGATCTCAGCTGCACCTTCCGCGGCCGGCCCCTGTTCCCCGCAGCCTCGCCCCCTCAAGTCCCGGCCGCAGTAGCGGACGTTTCCTTGGGCCACAGCTGATGACGGCCCTCCACCAGCAGACGCCTGCGACTGTGCCCGAGCCGGCTCTGCTGCCGCCCGCCCTGGCCGCCGAACTGGGCGCGCTGCACCCCGATCAACGCGCCGCCGCCATCTACCACGGCAACATCGCCGTGCTTGCCGGCCCCGGCGCCGGCAAGACCCGCACCCTCGTCGCCCGCGTCGGATACCTGCTGGCCACCACCAGCCGCCACCGCGGCGTCGCCGCCCTCACCTACACGGAAACAGCCGCTCACGAGACCACCGTGCGCCTGCAGCACCTGGGACTGCGCCCGGGCCGCCGCCTGTCCAGCACCACCGTGCACGCCTTCTGCCTGCATCACATCCTGCGCCCCTACGGCCGCCTGATCGGCGACCCGCTCCCCGAGGACCTCACCATCCCCGACGCGTCCGCCTGTAGACAGCTGTGGGACACCGCCGCCTACGACTCCGGCCTGGACGTCAACCCGCAAAACCGGACCACGTTGGAGCGTCTGCGCCGCCTGATGGCCGCCGGGGAGCCGATGGCCGACTACCCCCGCGAATACCCGCGCACCGTCCGCGGCTACGAACAACTGCTCCGCGACAACGACATCCTCGACTTCGAGGCCATGACCGTCCGGGCCCTGGCCCTGCTACGCGAGAGCCGCACCGCACGCGAGCAACTCGTGGCACGATTCCCGTATTTCGTCGTCGACGAATACCAAGACCTCGGGCCCGTCCTGCACGCTCTGGTCACCACCTTGCTGGACGCCGGCGCGAGCGTCACCGCCGTCGGTGACCCCGATCAAGTGCTCTACGCCTACCAGGGCGCCGACCCCCGCTACCTCCAACAGCTCAGCGACCGCCGCGACTTCAAAAGCCTGCGCCTGAAGGTGAACTACCGCAGCGGCAGCGCCCTCGTGGCAGCCGGCCACGCAGTCCTCGGGGAAGACCGCGGCTACCACGCCGCACCCGGCCGCGACGACATCGGCACCGTCACCATCCTCCATGCTGACGGCGGCCTCGACACACACGCGGCCCGCACCGTCGAGATCATCAAGAACCGCATGGCAACCGGCACAGCCCCAGAAGACATCGCTGTCCTCTACCGCTCCCAGGGGCCTCTGCTCGACGCACTGACCACCGCGATCCACGCCGCCCAGATCCCCTTTGACAGCGAACGGCAGCGCCGCCGCCCCAGCGGCCCCCTCGCCGACCTTATCGCCGCCTGCGCCACGCGACGGCTGACCGGGCCGCTGCCCGGCCCCGCCACCACAGACCTCGCCGCACCGCGCCGCAGAACAGCTGGCATCGCCCCAGCCCGCACCCTCCGCGAGCTGGCCGCAACCTGGCACCGCCAACTCCAGCTGGCCCACCACGACGACCCGGCCGACACCCACCGCACTCTGGCCCGCCGTCTGGCGGCGCTCCTGGACGGCCCCGACCGTGAAAGCCCATCCCACCCCGCGAGGACCTTCCTCACCGCGCTGTGGGACACCCTGGGCATCCGCCATCTCGCCGACCACAGCCCCGACCAGCGCGACCGGGACACAGCCCGGGCCCTGGCCGAACCCGACGACCTCACCATGGCCGAACTCGCCGGAGGACAGATCCCCGGCCACATCGCCCTGACCACCTACCACAGTGCAAAAGGCCGCGAGTTCCGGATCGTGATCCTGCCCGGCCTCATCGAAGGACTCCTCCCGCGTCACTTCCCCGGCAACCCCCCCGCCCCCCACGAGGTAGCCGAAGCACGCAGAGCCTTCTACGTCGCCCTCACTCGCGCCAGAGACGAAGCCGTCCTCATCGGAGGCGACCGCTACACCCTCCCCGCCAACCAGTGGTACCCCCAGCGCCGACTCAAGACCAGGCGCTCCAGATTCGTCGACGAAATCCACGACCAGATACTGCCCCCGCCCGACTGACCTGCCGACTCCGCAGCGCAGTCGGGGGCCGAGGACGGGCGTCCTCCGCACACCTGCGCGCTTCCCCCGCTCCCGGACGCGGCGGGCTGGGAGGACTGCCCCACCGTGCGAGCGCGGCCGTCTGGGCGGCATCAACTTGCCGATTATTACGCTCAGTCGCTAACTTGTTGCTCACTGTGGCGAACGTGATGGTGCACTCTGCGGCTGGACAGTTCTCCGGCTACCTCTACCAGTGCGACCGGGCCCTGATCGAGCTGGCCCGTACCTGGTTCAAGAACCCCCAGGCCGAGCTGCGCATGGAATGCCTCGACGACATCGTCATCCGCCACGAGGGCCAGCCCACCGAGTGCGTGCAGGTCAAACGCCACAAGAACGAGGGGGAGTTGTCCCCGACGGGAGCCGACCTGTGGCGCACGCTCAACGGCTGGTGCGACGTGGTAGCCGCCGTCGGCGACAGTCCCCTCCCGCTGCTGCGCCTGGTCACCACCCAGCGCGTAGGACCCGACAACCCTCTGAGCGTGCTGCGCCACACCGGGCCAGAACGCGATACCACCGGCGTGCAGCGGCTACTCGAATCCATCGCCGCCGACCCCCAGGCGGCTGCCACCACGGCCATCTGGCGGGCACGATTCCTGCAGACCACCCCGGCTCAACGCGCCAGCCTGGTCGGCACGATCGTGCTGGACGACCAGGCGCCCCAGCCCGCCCGCGCCGACGCCGACCTGCAGGAAGTCCTCGGAATCTGGAAGGACGACGCCGACCACGTCACCGCCATGCTGCAGCAGGTGCGCGGCTGGTGGGCCACCACCGTACGGCAGATGCTCGACCCCGCCGACACGCGCCGTGTGTCCGTCTGCGCCGCTGAACTGCGCGCGGTCGTCGACCACTTGCAAAGCAGCTACGGGCCCGGACGGCTGCCTCTGAACAGCCGGCTGGAGGAACTGACCGAGGAAGAGATCGCCCGGTACGCCGACCGCGTCTTCGTCGCTCAGCTCACCCTCATCGGCGCGGGCCCCGAGACGCAGCACCACCACATCCATGAGCACCACCACGCGGCCCTGCACCGTTCACGCTGGCTGCACCACCACTACGTCACCGAAGACGAACTGGCCGCATTCGAAACGGACATCCGGCAAGAGCACCAGGCCGTCGCCTCCGGCCTGCGTGACGCCTACCGGCTGGGCCGCTGCGAGGATGACGCCGAGGAAGTCGGCCGGAAGATCCTCACCGGTTCCGAGCAGGCCGTGGTCGGCCTCACCCTCCGGCAGATCGACAAACGCTGGATCGCCCGCGGCACCCTGCACGCCCTGGCCAACCTCGCCCTGACCGACACCCGGCCGGTGGGCTGGCACCCCGACTTCCAAACACTTCTGACCGCCTCACAGGCCCCAAGGGCTGATGTCCCATGACCACCGCTTCCGCCCCCCGCTCCCTGCTGCCCGAAGCAGCCGCCCTGTTCAACCCGGCCTTCGGCGCCTACCTGCTGGCCGCGGCCGCCGGAGCACACCACCGCGCCGACGACACGCCGCTGCCCTACCTGAGCAGCTTCCTCGTCCTGCCCCTCGTCCTGCCGCCCGACTTCCGCACCGCCCTGCCACGCGACACCCGCACCTCCCTCACCGCCTGGCTGACCCGCAACCCCCAACTGCGCGCCGCCTACCCCGCCCGCGCCGCCGCCCTGACCGCGTACACCCGCACCAGCCACCGCTTCGCCCTGCGTCAGGGCACCTACAGCGCCGATTCTGAGGGGATCGTTCTCGAGCGCCGCCTGCCGCCCCTGCCGCGGGCCGGCCAGCATGACGAGATGGCACAGTGCACCACCGCAGCCGCGCTGGTCGGCCGCTGGCTCACGGCCACACCGACGGCAACCGCCTTCACCCTCCTCGGCGTCACGCCGTAACCCACCCCACGACCGAAGCGATCCCCATGCACCTGCTCGCCCTGGCCCTCTACCACCGCGACGGCCGCCCCACCCCCCACGTCCTGCCCTTCAAACCCGGAAAACTCAACATCATCACCGGCTGGTCGAAGACAGGGAAGACCACCCTGGTCGACATCGTCGACCACTGCCTGGGACGACGCCGCACCCCCTTGCCCCAGGGACTCATCACCGACACCGTCGGCTGGTTCGCCTTGCTGATCCAGACCGGCGCCAGCCGGGTATTCGTCGCCCGCCGCCATCCCCGCACCGGCTCCACCAGTGACGCGATGCTCGTCTTCGGCGACCACCGCCTGGACGTTCCCACCGCCGACCAGCTCCGGGTCAACTCCAACACAGAGTCGGTCCGCTCAGAAATCAGCGGCCGCCTCGGCATCGAGGACCACCTCATCCACTCGCCCGACGGCTCCGCGTACAACGTCCATCTCGGCCACGCCTTGCCCCTGTGCCTGCAACGGCAGACCGAGATCGCCGACTCCGGACGCCTCTTCCACCGGCAGACCGACCACGAGGTCTTCACCGCCCTCAAAAACGGTCTGCCCTACTTCCTCGGCGCGGCAGGACCCGAACAAGCCGCCCGCAAGCAGCAGCTCCTGACCACCACCCGCCGCCTTTCCACCCTGCGCCGTACCTTCGACCAGGCCCGCCGCCACGCCAGCAGCTCCACCACCGTCCGCATCGCACTGGCGCGCCTGGCCCGCCAAGCTGGACTCATCGCCGAACTCCCCGACCCGCTGCAGCCAGCCGAGCTCGAATCGCTCCTGCACGCCGCACTCGAGTCCCCGGCCCACATCCCCACACCCCGCACCGAAACCGGACTCGCCGAACGCCTGTCCGCCGAACGCCGCACCCTCACCCACGACCTGGGCGAGGTCGACGACGCCCTGCGCCTGCTGGACCTGTGGGCACAACAAACCGCGGACCTGACCGGCCAGCTCCACACCCAACGCAGCCGCCTCACCCCGCTGGGCGTGCTGGCCACCCGCGACGACGGCCACGACACCTGCCCGATGTGCACCCAGACACTGCCCGAAGCCGACCCGGCCATCAACGCCCTGTCCCAACTCGCCCGCGAACTCGAACAAGAACTCACCGACCTCGACGCCCTCGCCCCCGCACGAGAACAAAGCCGCCGCACACTCACCGCCGAACGAGAACAACTCATCCGCCGCGTCAGGGAGAACGCCGTCGCCGAACAAGCCCTTCGCGACAACAACCGCGCCCTGCGCCGAGCCCAGGACCAGCGAGAACAGCAGGCCCTCGTCCGGGGCAGAATCCTGCAGGCCCTGCAACACCCCGTCGCCGACGACACCGTCGACCTCTCCGCGCTCCGCCGGGAAATCGACCGGCTGGAAGAGATCCGACGAGACCTCCAGCACCACGTCGACCAGGACGACATCGCGGCCGAGACCGAAATCCGCCTGGGCGACGTCGCACGCAACATGACCGCCTGGGCACGCGAGCTCGGCCTCGAACACGCCGACACGGCCGACGACGTACGCATCAGCCCGACCACCCTCAACGTGGTCGTCCGCACCTCAGGCAGACGCATCCCGCTGGACCAGATCGGCAGCGCCGACAACTGGATCGGATACCACCTCGTCGCCCACCTCGCACTGCACCTCTACTTCGTCGAACACCAGCGCCCGGTACCGCACTTCATCATGTTCGACCAGCCCAGCCAGGCATTCTTCCCCGAAGAACACGTACACGACGCCGCCACCCTCGAGGACGCCGACTTGCAGGCCGTCCGCGCCTACTACCGCCTCATGCACAAGGTCGTCGCCCAGGCCGAAGGCCGCCTTCAAGTCATCGCCACCGACCATGCGCACCTTGCCTCCACCCCATGGTTCCGCCACGCCGTTGTGGCCAACTGGCGCGACGGAGACGCCCTCGTCCCGGCTCACTGGCTTGCACACTGACCCCGGTCCGCGGGCCGAATGACAAGCCGTCAGTGGCAACCCATGCGAGAGGCGGCCACCAGACAGGCGCTTCGGACCCGCTTGCCGCAAACGTGAGCACGGCTCTGCACCCCGACGAGGGCGCGGCGCTGCGGCTCAACCCCGCGGACTTTCCCGGCGCCGGACCGGGGCGGAAGCGGACGCGGACAATACCAGCCCTCCCTCGGTATCCGACGGGAGTCGGCAACCTTGCCGAGGCCGATGCACGCGTGGTGTTTCCTCCAGTCAGCCTGAGCACGGCCGTGAGGCGGTATGCCGCACACAGCAGACGGTGCGGCACAGCCGACTCCGGCTGGCCGTCCGCGTCTTGGACGCGTGACCCGCGAGGAGAAGACACATGAAGTGCCTGCTGATGGCCCTCTGTGACGCCGGCGAGCGCGGTCTCCGCGCCGCTTGCAGGCGTACCCGCAGCACACCGCCACCCCCGTCACCACTCGGGCGGGGGAGCGGAGGTGATCACATGAAGCTCCCCGCCAGCCCGGACGAGCCGGCACCCGGCGTGCTTGTCTCTGAGAACCGGGCTGCAGCGGCTCTCGATGCTCTGGTCGCCAAGCACCGCCTGGAGATCGAGGAATGGGACTTTACCCAGCTCGATAGCGACATCGGTGACCGCATCCTGGCCATCCACGATTCCAGGGACGCCAGAACGATCACCGTCCCCATAAACCAAGATCCCCGCCTGCGGCTTCACGCCGTCCGCCAGATCCTCTTCAACATGGGGGAGCGTCCATGACCACCGTCACGAGCCGTCGGCTCAGCCTCGTTTCCGCCCGAGTGCGCCGCGGTACCGCCCGGCCCGACAAACCCATCGTGCTCCGCCACACCGCGGCCGGGGCCACTGTCGAGTACGACCCCGAGCGGGCATCCCTGGATGCGGCCACGATGCTCACCCGCGTGCGCCTGCGCATGGAGGGATACACGCTCGGCGAGATCTTCCTCGAAGACCATGACCCGCAGCTGACTGCCCTGTACCGCGCCTGCTCCCGACTCCACCTGGACGTGGAACACACCAGGGGTCCGCGCATCACCGAACCGGCCGTCGTCAACCACGAAGACGACTGGTCCTACCTGGTGCCCCGACGATGGGACCCGGCCAGCGCACTGCAGCGGCTGCCTGCCGCATTTGCCGCCGCCCGGCCGGACATCGCGCGCGAACTGGAGCGGCTCGATGAGGCGAAGCACACTGCACAAGGCACGATCGACCAGGCCATCGACCTGACGGCATCCCTCATTCTGCAGACGGGAAACGTGCAAGGCGTCTACGACGACCTTGTCCGCCTGCTCGATCGGACAGACCTGCCAGCGGGCCAGACCGGTTCCTGAACCGGCCCGGTACGGCAGCCGCTCTCCCGCCCGGAGCCTCATGCGCACGGCTCGACGCCGGGCAGGTCATCCCAGACCGGACAGGCCGTGGCCGAGGCGCCCCGCCCCGAGCGGCCAGTTTGAGCCAACTGCCGTAGACAATACGGAAGTCAGGGCGGTCGTTCGAGGCTGCATTGTCAGACCCGGACGCTACAGTGCCCAGCCCGACTTGCATCCTGCGCGGCGCTCCTGCCCGGTGTCCGCCCCAAGGAGCGCCGAATCTCTTCGCTGCGCAGACCGCCCCTTGCGACGAAACGTAAGTGGTTGTTGTCGTTCCGGCGTTGAGGGTTGCGTTTCCGCTGGTCGGGCGTGAGGTCGGGAGTCTCGGGGAGTGGTGACGTGTCGAGTCGTC
>NZ_JBHVGZ010000127.1:0-14319 GCF_042800355.1 Streptomyces sp. NPDC057623 | reverse complement strand
ACGTTCTTCGAACCTCAAGCCGTCCCCCAAGCCGCCTGAAACATCACCAATCAACCGACCCGCCCCTTGACGAAAGAGATAGGGGCACCCCCCCCACGAACGAGGACGAGCGCCCATGAATCATCTGAGCGGTCCCCGCGATCGCCTCCATGCCCTGGCCGAGTCGGACGGCCCACGAACGACCGGCGGGTTTCCGTCCCCGCTGCCGTACCGCGGCGGCGGTCGCCACGTCGAGAGCACCCACCGCAGGGCATCCCGCCCGGCGCGCATCTCTGGCGGCGAGCCGGAGAGCCCCCCGGCGGACCAGGCGTGGATCTTGCAGTTGCGGCCCCGTAACGCCGCCGCGCTCCTGGAAGCGGTGAGCGAGGAGGCCGCGCTCCGTGAGGCCCGGCTGCTGATCGGTGACGGAGCCGCGGGCTGGGCGGTGGAGGTGGCCGGCCTGATGGCCGCGGCGGCTCCCGCCCAGGCGGACGGCCCGTACCCCGCCGCCTCCCGGCACACGGGCCGGCAGCCGACGGCACCGGCCCAGGTCTCCGTACTGTCCAGGGTCCCCGACGATCTGAGGGCGCGCAGCGCGGAGGCACTGGCCCTGTACGTCCTCACCTGCGTGGCCGGGTACGCCGCCGACGACATTCCGGAGATCGTCGGCGTTTCCGTCCGCGAGTTCACCCGTCGCAGCCTTCCCGTCGGCGGGACGTTCGACTCCCTGAAGAGCCAACTGGACTGTCTGGTCGGTGAGTTGTTCCGGTCGTGCCAGGACGTGCTCGGCCCGTCGAAGGCGGCGGACGTCACGCGCACGCTGTCCGCGGCGCTGGTGGCCCAGGTGCAGCACATCCTCCTGACCCTGGCCGAGCAGGCCGAGAACGAGCGGCGGGGCTGGTTCGGCAGCGCCGCGGCACGCCATCAGGAACTGGTCCTCGACATCCTCGACGGCGCGGACGTGGACGCGCCACAGGCGTTCCTTCGGCTCGGCTACGACATCAGCCGCAGCCATCTCGCGCTCGTCGTCTGGCGCGACGACTGGGGAACCCGCGGCACGGCGGACCTGGCCGCCGCCGCCACGGCGCTGCTGCGCAGCGCCGGGTGCTCCGCACTGCTGACCGTCCCCGTCGGAGTGTCGTCGCTGTGGGCGTGGGGCTCGCGCACTTGCGGACACCCCCTGTCGCTTCGTCAGCTGCGCCACGGCGACGGACCGCACCGGCAGGTCGCGCCGTCCCCGGCGGTGCACATCGCGGCGGGCCTGCCGGGTGAGGGGATCGAGGGCTTCCGGACGAGCCACCGGCAGGCCGGGGAGACGGCCGAGATCATCCGCGCGGCCGGCAGCGGCGCCGGCGGCCGAAAGCCACCGTACGACTACGCCGAACTGGAGCTGGCCGTTCTGCTCCGCTCCCGGCCCGACCTCAGCACCGAGTTCGTCCGCCGCGAACTGGGCCCACTGGCCGCCGACGACATGTCGGAACTGAGGGCCACCGTCAAGTGCTATCTGGACCTGGAGCGCAGTATGTCCGCCGTCGCCGACCGACTGCACATCGCCAAGAGCAGCGTCGCCTACCGGATCAGGAAGGCCGAGCGCCTCCTGGGCCGCCCGGTCCAGGAAGACCGCCTGCGGCTGCACAGCGCGCTGTTGCTCTGCGACGTACTCGGCCGGGCCGCCGTCGACGGCCCCGATGCGGGCAGCTGACCGAAACCGACCCGTTGTCACCGAATTTCCGCTCTGGGAGACGCCATGCCATTTGCAGTTCTCTTCCCCGGACAAGGGGCGCAGTTCCGGGGAATGGGTGCGGATGTGTTCGACCGCTACCCCGCGCTCACGGAGTTCGCCTGTGATCTGCTGGGATACGACCTCGCCGCGGTCTGCCGGGACAACCCTGACGACATCCTGACGCGAACGGAATGCACTCAGCCGGCGCTCTTCGTCGTCAACGCCCTGCACACGTTCGAGAGGGAGCGCCGCGAGGAGCGCCGCGCCGACTACTACCTCGGGCACAGTCTCGGCGAGTACAACGCCCTGCTGGCCGCCGGGGTCTTCGACTTCCAGACCGGCCTGCGGCTGGTCAGGAAACGCGGCGAACTCATGGCCGCGGCCTCCGACGGAGGCATGACGGCCGTGCTGGGCGTGCCGGAGCGAGAGCTCCTGGACATGTTCCGGCAGGACGGGATCGAGGCGATCGATCTCGCGGGCTTCAACTCCGACACCCAGCTCGTCATCGCGGGTCCGGACGCGGACCTGCGGGTCGCGCACGAGGCGCTCACGCGGCGGGGCGTCCGCTTCGTCCAGCTGCGTGTCGGCGGGCCGTTCCACTCTCGGTACATGGACCCGGCGCGCGTCGTGTTCGAGAAGTACCTGGAGGAATTCACGTTCCATGACCCGCATACGCCGGTGATCGCCAACGTGACCGGCCTTCCACACGTGAAGGGCGAGTTCGCCCGGAGCCTGGGTAATCAGCTCGTCGAGCCCGTGCGGTGGACCGACAGCATCCGCTATCTGCTCGGCCAGGACTCTCCTTTGGAGTGCGAGGAATTGGGCGGCCGGTCCCTGCTCGGCATGGTGAGGAAGATCAGCGATTCCGGTACGGCGGACCCCGGGGCGCACGACGGGCGGTGAGCCACGACGAGAGCCCGGTCACTACCCGTGACACACCAGCCCGGCCACCTCGTCGAGACCGCCGGCGGTCTCGACCGGCAGCCTCGGCCGGGCCGGGGAACCGCAGGGCACGGCGGCGATCCGCTGCCGCATCCGGTGACGCTCCTCGCTCGTGAGAGCTTCGGCCAGCGCCTGGCGGACGGGCTCCGAGACGAAGTGAAGCCGGCCCGGGTGGTGCGGGTCCTCGCGCAGCAACTCCGCCCGCAGCAGTTGGTCCAGCACCGTGTCGACCGGCTCGTCGGCGGCGACGCGGCGCAGCAGATCGAGGTCGACCCGGTCGCCGGCCACCGCACACAGGTGGACGACCCGCCGCTCCCGCTCCGGCATGCGGATGAGGAGAAGACGCAGGCTCTCCAGCGATCTCGCACTGATCCGGGAACAGCACGCGCCCTTGATCCGGCCCTCCCGGTCACGCATGGCGCCGCACCACATCAGTGTCCGGTGGGCGAAGTAGGGGTTCCCCCGGCTCTGCTGGTACACGCATTCGATGTGCTCCTCCCCCGTGTGCGGGCCGAGCCGGGACCGCACCAAGGAGGCGAGGGAGTGCCGAGGCAGCTCGGCCAGCCTCAGCACACCCGCCCGAGGGCCCCTGAGGATGTCGGCCAGCACCCGGCGCAGCCTGTCGTCGACCGTGGTCCTCCAGTCCCAGACGGTGAGGACAAGGCCGATCCGCCAGCCGCAGCGCCGCCTGGCGAGCATTTCGAGCAACCCCAGGGAAGCGGGGTCGGCCCAGTGGAGATCATCCACGCAGAGGACCAGCGGTCGCTGCGCGGCCAGGGTGCGCAGTACCTCGCACACGGCGTCCTGCGTCAGGAACCGCGTCCGGGCGTGGTCGGCCCCACCGGTCTGCTGCCCGGCGCCGGCCAGCAACGGGGCGAGCAGCGCCTCGTAGGGCGCCACGGCGCCGTGGAAGGCACCGGAACGCGTGACCGACAGACGCCTGAGCACCTGGGTCCACAACCAGTGGGGGGGAACCCCCTGGTCGTGAAGCGCGTGGACACCGACGACCTCCACGTCCTGGTGATCCGTCGCCATGCGCGCGGTGAACTCCGTGAGCAGGTGCGTCTTGCCGATCCCCAGGGGACCGGTCACACAGCTCACATGCTCATGGCCGGTGAGGGCGCCGACCGCCTCGGATTCCAGGCGGCCGAGTTCCTGCCCCCGGCCGACGAAGGACGAGCAGGCAGGCGAGGGGTGCGCGAAGCTCCCGCGCTCCTCGTCCTCCCGGGGGGTGGCCAGGGGCGGGTTCGGCGCCCCGGCCGCCGGCGGGACGCCGGGCCTCTCCGTCACGCGCGGCGGTTCGATCGTCCGGAGCTCCAGCTCCTGGCGGAGGATCGCCACATGGACCTGCTGAAGTTCGGTGCTGGTCTCCACACCGAGTTCCTCAGCCAGGTAGGTACGCGTCCGGTCGTACACCGCCAGCGCTTCGGCCTGCCGTCCCAGCCCGAACAGCGCGGTCATCAGATGGCCCACCAGGCGCTCACGCACGGGATGGCGGCGCACCTCGCTGTCCAGCTCGAACACCACCTGCTCCGCGTCGCCGAGGCGCAGGCGCGCATCGGCCCGGTGTTCCAGGGCGGTGAGCCGAAGCTGCTCCAGCCGGGCGAGCTCGTGGGCGAGCGACGGGGAGGCGTCGAACTCCGTGTAGGGGGACCCGCGCCACAGCGTCAGCGCGTCCGTGAGGGTTGTGCACGCGGCGGCCGCGTCTCCGTCTTTCAGCAGCAGCTGTCCGGCGTGGACCAGTTGCTCGAAGCAGTGGACATCGACCTGCGACGGCGGGAGCAGGAGCACGTACCCGGGTGCCTGGTGGCGCAGGACGGAGGCCGCGCCCCGGCCGGCCGGCGGGTCCAGCACACCGCGCAGGTGGGAGACATGGCTCTGCAAGGTGGCCAGGGGCTTCTTCGGGGGCCTGCCCGGCCACAGTTCCTCGATGAGCATTTCGGTGGGCACGACCTGGCCACGCCTGACGACCAGCAGGGCGAGCAGGAGCCGGCGCAGCGGTGGTCCGACGGGAAGCTCACAGCCTTCGGCCCGGACCGACATACGCCCCAGGACACGCAGCATCGGAGCACGAGGGTCGGGTGATTGAAGCAGCGACATTCCGGGGGTCTGGGATACAGGCATCGCGGTGCTCTCCTGACTGATCAAGTTCCACGATGTGAACGGCCAAGAGCTGGGTCGGGGGTGGCCACATCGAGGGCGGCGTGCATTTCGACGAAAACCGGCCTCACGCCAGGCCCGCTTCGACTGTTCGCATTTTCATGGTCACCCCGTTGAATTCAAGTCAGTGACGGAAATCAGAATCGACAGATTCGATCCACTGCATCGACCGTAATTGCCGCACACTTTTTCAGCCACCCCTAGCCGACCCCACCCACCCCCTGAACTGGAGTTGCGGACCGGATCGGCACCGGCGGCAAAATCTCTGCACAGAAAAAAACCGGGTGCCGTCCATACTTATGGACGGCACCCGGAGAAGGCCCTTTAGGAGAGGGCCTCGTCCAGCGGCGGTAAACAGGCGGCGAGTGCGTCACGGTGCTTGACCTTGAGTTTGCGATAGATGCGCGTGAGGTGCTGTTCGACTGTGCTCACGGTGACGAAGAGTTTGGCGGCTATTTCGCGGTTGCTGTATCCGACACCGACCAGCCAGGCGACGCGCTGCTCGGCCGGGCTCAGCTTGGTGCCGCCGGGCTCGGGGCTCGACGGGGCGGGCCGGTCGGCCCGTTGAGCCAGTTCGAGGGGGGCGGACTTGGCGGTACCCCCTTCGCCGAGCCTGCGCTGCAACGCGTCCTCGAAACCGGCGGCGCGGGCCATGCGTACGGCCCGCTGGATGAGGGAACGGGCGATCCGCGCGTTGCCGAGCGCGTAGTGGGTGTGCCCCAACTCCACCATGCACTCGACCAGTTCGACACGGTCACCGGCTTCCTCCAGCAAGCTCATGGCCTCGCGCAGCAGAGGCCCGCGCTCCTTGAGGGGCCGGACCAGCGCGAGGACCCGCAGGGCGATGGCTCTGGCGTGGACGAAGCCGTTGTCCGCGGCGTCCCGGGCAAGTCGTACCGCGTCGTCCCGCTGCCCCAGGAGCAGATATGCCTCGGCGGCGTGGGCCTGCCAGGAGCAGGCCGGTGTGGGCGGGAACCCGTCCTGTCGCTCGGCCTCCCCACAGCCGAGGAAGTCGCTGAGGGCGGCGCCATAGCTCTTCGCGGCGAGGTAGTGCAGTCCCCTGGCGTTCAGATAGAGCCTGCCGAAATGCGAGGGGAACATCGCTGCCGGCACAGGGATGTTGAGCAGTTCAGCCGTCTCGTCGCACTTGCCGCGCCGGGCCATGGCGACGATGAGGACGCTCAGCGGCAGACCGATGGCCACCCCCCAGGCGCCCGGTCGGCCGAGCGCGGCCCGTGCCGTGTGCTCGGCACGGGCCAGGTCGCCCCGGGCGAGGGCGCTGACGGCCTGCAGGCAGTGCAGGAGAAGCTGGTGGAAAGGGCTCAGCCGCTCGACCGCGTTCACGGACACGGCGTCGATCCGCGGCAGAACCGACCAGTCCGCGCTGACCTGGTGCAGCAGCCGGACACAACAGTGGACGATGTCCGTGATCCGCGCCTCGGCGTCACCGGCTGTGCAGAGCGCCTGCTGCATCAGGTCGACGAGGGAGAAGAGGGAGCCGTCCGTCCCGGTGCGCCCGAGGGCGGGCAGGGACAGCAGCACCTCACGCCAGGGCGGGATGTCCAGGGGAAGTTCCCGCCGTGCGCCCTCCCGGTACCTGGTGAAGACGAGACTCAGCATGGCGTCGACCAGGCGCAGCTCGACCTCCGCCTGCGCGTCGCCCTCGCTCCGCTCCCGTAGGAGCGCCAGCACCACGTCGGCCTCGTCGAGGCGCCCGTGCCAGGCCAGCATCTGCACGAGCAGAGCGAGTGCACGCGCCGGCAGCAGACCCTCTCGTCCCAGGGCCACGAGTTCGGCCAGGTGACGCGAGGCCGTGCAGGGGTCCAGCTGCCACCGGGCGAGTACCACCTGTATGAGCAGTCCGGAGCGGTCGTCCAGGCTCGCCCGGAAGCCCCGGGCCAGTTCCAGCAGGTCGACGGCCTCCTCCCAACGCCCCTCGGACTGTGCCTGCCGGGCCGCTTCGCACAGCGCGGACACCTCCCAGGCGGCCACGACACCGCCGGTGACCGTGAGGCACCGGGCGACCTCCAGCGGGGCGGCGCCACCGTCGTACAGCAGCCGTGCCGCGGTCCGGCTCAGCTCGGCACGGCCGGTGAAGCCGCTGTCCTCCAGTACGGCCGCCTGCGTCGCCGGATGCCGGAACCGGCCCCCGCGGACCAGGCCGGTCGCTTCCAGCAGGTCCAGGGTGGTCGCCACCTGCACCGGTTCCACCCCGCTCAGTCTGCCGATCAGGTCGGGGGAACGGGCGTCACCCAGGACCGCCAGGGCACGGGCGACCTTCTCGACGGTCTCGGAGCGCTGTGCGGACACCATCAGGGAGACGGCCTCGCGGAAGGCGGCCCCCGGCACGGGCACCCACTGCGCGGACGGGACGTCCTGGAACGCGTACTGGGTGTCGCGCGCGACCGCCCACAGCAGCCGGGGGTTGCCGGCGGTGACCTCCAGGACGCCCTGCACGTATCCGGGTGTGGGAGGGTGCCCCATCACCTCGCGCAACAGCCGTACGGCGTCCTGCGGATCGAGTGGGGCGAGTTCCGCGACGAACAGCCGGGCGTTGCGCATGATCGCGGCATGGAAGGTCCGGTACTCCTTGCCTGGAGGCATTCCGTCGGCCAGCACCAAAAAGACCCGCAGGCGCACGAGGCGCTTGGCCAGGAACTGGAGGATCTGCATGGAGGCGTCGTCGGTGTAGTGCGCGTCGTCCACCACGGCCACCGCGGCCCCCGTCCCGGCGCGGTCCCGCAGGACGGCCTCGACGAGCGCCTGCGTCTGCCGCATCAGCCGCTCCTCGTCCCGGGCGTCGTCGCGCGAGACGGCCTCCCGGTACGCCTGGATGAGGGCGGCCAGCCGGGGCGGGACACCGGAGCCGCCACGGCCGTCGTCGAACCACTGCTCGACGACTCCGAGGGGAACGCTCTGCTCGTTCGAACAGCCGGTGGCGTACAGGGTCACCATTCCGGCCGCGCCGGTCCGTTGGGCGAACCGGCCGAGAAGTGTCGTCTTTCCGGAGCCTGGAAATCCCTTCAGGACAGCTGCCCCACCGCCGTTCCGGCGGAGTTTCTGAATGTGCCCCCAGAGCTCCGCCATTACCATTTCGCGACTGTCAAGCACTGTCCGACGCCTCTCGATCACTCCACCGTACTTTTGCCGACAAATGCGGAGAGCAGCCCCCAGGTGCTTGGAATCCAAGGGAACGCGGTTGCCCATAGGCCCGTCAACCCGCGTTCCGTGACACGGGATGACATCACGGGCCTGCCAAAACTCGGTGACGTCCGTCACGAAAACGCCGCACGCCACCGCGCTCTTTCCCTCCGCTCACCGGGCCCCTTCGGCCGGAGCCCGGGAATCCATCGCGACAAAGTGGGCAAAGTGGATGTCCAGGACACCGGCCGACGGAGAGAGCTGGTCGGCGACGGCGACGACGCTGTCGACGGCCCTTTCCGCGATCACGTCCCGACTCCCCTGTTGCTCCCCGGCAGCATCGGCAGCAATGAAGCGGAGCTCCTCGCGGTGCCCAGCCCACACCCATCCGTGTACGGTCTGTCCGCCTCCATGCCGAATCCGGTCGTCAGGGTCCGCCGCAGCGGTTCCACCGTTGACGGAACCCTCATCCAGCAACAGGTCGATCCGCTCCGGGCCGTCGGTTCGCCGGATCCACCGTGCGCGCTGCTGGATGTCCACGGTGGAGTCCGCCCCCTATTCACCCCCTGAAATCCCTTGCCGTCCGACCGGCATCCCATACCGAGCGGGAATTATTAGGGGTTGGTCGGCCACCGGTTGCCGATATAAATTCCACGATATCGACGTTCCGGTACACCTCCGCACGAAAGATGCCGGAAATCCGGGATGACAATCGACGGAGACAAGGGGAAAGCGTAATGACCGGTACACTTCCCGCCCGGAACGGCGTCCGTCGCCTGTTCACCTCGGAGTCAGTGACCGAGGGGCACCCCGACAAGATCGCTGACCAGATCAGTGACACCATTCTCGACGCGCTGCTGCAGGAGGACCTGACTTCCCGGGTCGCCGTGGAGACGCTGATCACGACCGGCCTGGTGCATGTGGCCGGTGAGGTCACGACCAAGGCGTACGCGCCAATACCGCAGCTGGTGCGGGACAAGATCCTGGAGATCGGGTACGACTCCTCGAAGAAGGGCTTCGACGGAGCCTCCTGCGGTGTGTCGGTATCCATCGGCGCGCAGTCGCCGGATATCGCACAGGGCGTCGACACGGCGTACGAGAACCGGGTCGAGGATGCCTCCCGAAGGGACAAGGACGACGAGCTGGACCGCCAGGGCGCGGGCGACCAGGGCCTGATGTTCGGCTACGCGACGGACGAGACGCCGACGCTGATGCCGCTGCCCATCTTCCTGGCGCACCGCCTGGCCAAGCGCCTTACCGACGTCCGCAAGAACGGCACCATCCCCTACCTGCGCCCCGACGGCAAGACGCAGGTCACCATCGAGTACGACGGCGACAAGGCCGTCCGCCTCGACACCGTCGTCGTCTCCTCGCAGCACGCGAGCGACATCGACCTCGACTCCCTCCTCGCGCCCGACATACGCGAGTTCGTGGTGGAGCCGGAGCTCAGGGCGCTCCTGGACGAGGGCATCAAGCTGGACACGGAGAACCACCGTCTCCTGGTCAACCCCACCGGCCGCTTCGAGATCGGCGGCCCGATGGGCGACGCCGGCCTGACCGGCCGCAAGATCATCATCGACACCTACGGCGGCATGGCCCGCCACGGCGGCGGCGCTTTCTCCGGCAAGGACCCGTCCAAGGTGGACCGTTCGGCAGCGTACGCGATGCGCTGGGCCGCCAAGAACGTCGTGGCGGCCGGCCTGGCCTCCCGCTGCGAGGTGCAGGTGGCGTACGCGATCGGCAAGGCCGAGCCGGTCGGCCTGTTCGTCGAGACCTTCGGCACGGAGAACGTGCCGGTGGACCGCATCCAGACAGCCGTCACCAGGGTGTTCGACCTCCGCCCGGCCGCCATCATCCGCGACCTCGACCTGCTCCGCCCGATCTACGCCCAGACCGCCGCGTACGGCCACTTCGGCCGCGAACTCCCGGACTTCACCTGGGAACGCACCGACCGCGTGGACGCCCTCCGTGAGGCGGCGGGGCTCTGAGATGCGGATCGCTGTCGCCGGCTCCATCGCCACCGACCATCTGACGAGCTTCCCGGGCCGCTTCACCGAACACCTGCTCGCCGATCGGCTGGACACGGTCTCGCTCTCCTTCCTCGTCGACGACCTGGAAGTGCGCCGGGGAGGAGTCGCCGCGAACATCTCCTTCGGACTCGCCCTGCTCGGCTTCACCCCTGTGCTGGTGGGCGCCGCCGGAACGGACTTCGCGGACTACGACGCCTGGTTGCGCGAGCACGGCGTCGACACACAGTCGGTGCAGGTGAGCCCGGCCCGCCACACGGCCCGGTTCATGTGCACGACCGACGCCGACCAGAACCAGATCGCCGTCTTCTACGCCGGAGCGATGGCCGAAGCCGCAGACATCGCCCTCTCCGCGGTCGCGGCGCGCACTGGCGGGCTGGACCTCGTCGTGGTGGCACCCGACGAACCGGCGGCCATGCTCCGGCACACCGCCGAGAGCCGCGAGCTGGGGATCCCCCGAGCCGCGGACCCCTCGCAGCAGCTGGCCCGCATCGACAGTGACGAGGCCCGCCGGCTCGTCGACGGCGCCTGGCTGCTGTTCACCAACGCGTACGAGGCCGCCCTGCTCCAGGAACGCACCGGCTGGACCGAGCGGCAGGTCCTGGACCGGGTCGGTTCCTGGATCACCACGGAGGGCTCCGCCGGACTGACCATCAAGGCCGCCGACGCCCCTTCCGTCACTGTTCCCGCCGTGCCCACCGACCACGTGGTCGATCCGACCGGCGGCGGTGACGCGGTGCGGGCCGGCTACCTGGCCGGTCTGGGCCGCGGCCTGTCCCCGGAGCACTCGGCACAGCTCGGCTGCGCCCTCGCGACGACGGTCCTGGAGACGGTCGGCACGCAGGAGTACAAGCTGGTGCCGGCCGAGTTCACCACCCGTGTCGCGGACGCGTACGGGGCGGCGGCCGCCGAGGCGATCAGGTCGCGAGTCGTCGGCGACCCCTGAGCTTGACTCTGTCGGGGATCTTGGAGTTTCCCGGTGCGGCAGCATGATCAGCGGGCCTGCCCGGGCTGTTCCGCAGGCCGATGTGGTTGCCGAGGTGTTCGTTGTCTCTCCGTTCCCGTTCTGGTGAGTGAGTCCCCTCTTTGATCGTGCAGATCGCGCGGGCAGGCAGCCCGAACGGGACGACCGCGATGTGGGTGAGAGACCGGCTGGACGGGCTGTGGGACGACGAGGACTTCGCCGACCGGTATCCGCGCGACGGGCGGCCGGGGCTCTCGCCTGCCCAGTTGGCCACCGTCTGCGTTCAGTTCCTTCTCCGTCTCTCGGACCGACAGGCGGCTGAGGCAGTGCGCTGCCGCACCGATTTCAGTACGCCATGGCTCTGGAGCCGGACGATCCGGGATTCCCTCACAGAAACCGCAGGTCAGAACCCTGACCTGCGGTTTCCTTTGGAAAGCCGCCTTCGGGATTCGAACCCGAGAGCTACGGATTACGAGGGCGATAGGGATCGTGACGAGTCATGCCCCGCGATCGCATCAGATCCAGTTTTCGCAGATCAGAGCACTGACCACGGTCCCGCTGCTCGTACGTCGTGTTGCACCGTCCACAGGCGTCCGCGCTCCCCTTGCGCTCCCCGCCCCTTTGGCATCGCGATGAACTGGCCTACAAGTTCGGTGGCGCCATCATGGTCGCACGGCTTGTCGAGATCCCACATACGAGACCGATCGCCATCATCCGTGGTCTTCCCACCCACACACCTGACGCCGACGAGCACAGCGGCACCCACAGCAACAACAGCAGGTCGACGAAGGGCGGCTTCCTTCCGCCTCGGGCGTGACAGCCGTCGGCTCGTCGACACCCGCGGGCTCCCGTACGTCGATGTGGAGCAGTTTGAGGAGATCGGCGGTGACGATCCGGTAGGCGTTGCCCAGCCGCAGGACCGTGCACGGATACCGGCCGCGCTTTGCGAGGTCGTACCCCGTCGTCCGGCTGAGGGACAGCGCACGGTTCGCCGTCTCCAGGTCCACGACCACAGGAAGCGCGAGCAGTTCCTCGCGCGTCAGCCCACGGGTCGCATCGTCGCGTTTGGTGATCACAGAGGATCTGTCCCCCGCGAGTCAATCCGCCACCTGCCTCCGGCCGAGCCACACCGCCGTAGAATCACCCCACACAATAACAAGAGTTTTGTTAATGTGGCTCCATGGCCACCACACGCGATCCCGCTCCAGGCGAAGGCCCCGTCCGCCCCGTCTCCGTCTCCCTCCACGAAGGCACTATCGCCGCCCTCAAGGCGCGTACCGGCAAGCGTGGCATGTCCGCCTACGTCGAAGCCCTCATCCAGCGCCAACTCGAACGCGACCGGCTGAGCGAACTCATCGAGGACGCCGAAGCCGAACACGGACCCGTCGACCAGGCCGCGGTCGAGGCCAAGCGGGCGATCCTGCGCGGTGACGCAGCCGGCTCGGCGGATGCCGCATGAGCGGCACCCTCGTCCTCGACTGCGAGGGCCTGTCCAAACTCGTACGACGCACCCCCGAACTCACCGAATGGCTAGCCGCCGCCGAAGCCGAAGACGTCCGCGTCATCACCAGCTCCGTCACCCTCGTCGAAGCCCGCGACCCCAAGACCAACCAGGCCCGCTTCGACTACGCCGTCTCCCGCGTCAACATCATCCCGCCCACCGAAGCCATCGCCCGCCACGCCAGCAAACTCCTCGCCGCCGCCGGACTCCACGGCCACAAGTACGCCATCGACGCGATCGTGGCCACCACCGCGATGGCCTCCCCGTCTCCCGTGACCGTCCTGACCTCGGACCCCGAGGACCTCTTGATGCTGTGCGGCCCCGGCGTCCGCGTGATCAAGATCTGACGCGTCCGATTCCGGGCCAGACGCGAGGTTCAACTCCCTGCTGATCGACGCGGTTCTCTCCTCTCATCTCGGCGCCCGCTGTCGGTGCACTGAAGTACGCTGTCTTTCCGCACGGTCCGGACCGTCGGCAGCACCGGGGGCACCAGCCGCGGCTCACACTCTTCCCCGTCCGGGAGCGCGCCAGTACCGCGCTCACCAGCGGTGATCTCCTCCTTCGCATGCGCTCCTGCAAGGTTGCGCACCCAACGCGTCCCCGGAGTCTCCCGCATGGCCACTGAGCCCGAACTCACACCTCTCTTCGACTTCCTGTGCGAGCACAGCCCCAGCAAGAGCCGCGTCATGGCCTTGATCGGTCCCTACCACGGCTCTCGATCCCTCACCGGAGTGTTGACCTGCAAGGACAGGAACCACGCATACCAAGCGGTCCAGCTACTGCGCCGCGCGCTGGCCTCCCGCGACACCGCCACCGTCGAGGAAGACCTGCATGCTCTGGCCCCGGCACTGCCCGACGCCCCCGCCAGTTCCTTGCGCACGGCCACGGCCCACGCGGCCGCAGGAACCTGGCCCGCCCCCGCAGGCACAACGTTCTTCCCACCTGACGAATATCTTGGGGAGGACGAGGAGACGCATGGCGACGAGACCGCCACCTCGCCTGAGTCAGAAACGCCTGCCGGGGCACGTCTGAAGGACCTGCGGGGCAAGGTCGTACGCATCGCCCATCTACGCGAGTTCCACATCACCGACGAGGATGCACTCATACGAGCGGCCATTGATGAGGGCTGGGAGCCGTTGCCTGCATCCGAGTTGGACGAGGACGATCCGCGTGATCTGATCGGCGCCTTGATGACGCTCACCGAGAGCAGTGACTGGATCACCGGGGCGGACACCCTGGAAGACCAGAGCGAGGCAAGACTGCTGCGCGTCGAAGACGGCGATGAGCTCACCGACTGGAGCCCCGTCCCGGTGACAACCCGTTTCCACCACGGCTGGCGACTGCATCAGCTGGCCTCCAACACACCGATCGAAGAGGAGCAGCAGCCCGACTTGGTCGCGCTGTTCCCCGTCAAGGAGTGTTCGTGCGAAGACGAGGAGTGCGAGGACTGCAGCTGGCAGTTGACCCCTCGCACCGCCGATCTGCTCCTGACATCACTGAGCGTCCTGGCCGACCAGGCCTACGACGATGCCGACGAGCTGCGCGACCAGCCCGTGACCAAGCGACGCCCAGGCAACTGGGAGTTGTTCACCCGCCTGCCCTCTCTCACCTGGTCCGCCGACCGGAGCTGGCGCCGCCGAATGGCGCGAGCCTTCGACGACCTATCCGATGACCTGGAGCACGGCCGGTGGCCCCAACCCTCGTGCACGGCCGAGGAGATGGCTCTGCACTTGGCGATCGAGGATGCGCCCAGCTACCTGGACGACATCGACACAAGCGATACCGCACTGGGCTTGATCCGCTTTGACGGACATCCGAGATCAGGGGTTCCGCCCCGGAAGGATGTCCATCATGGAGAGCATGGGGAAGAAGAAGCCTCGGC
>NZ_JBHVGZ010000126.1:0-14523 GCF_042800355.1 Streptomyces sp. NPDC057623 | reverse complement strand
CCCCCCGGGTCATGGTCGACAGGGGGCAAAAGTCATGCCGGGCCAGAAGGCCGGGAGCCCCAAGATCGGGGCCGTCTAGAAGGTAACGGGGGCGAGGGCGCTCAGGCCCTGGCGCGCAGGACGTCGATGTTTCCCCAGTTGGTCCGTGCGCGGACCTTGACCGTGTCCTCGGCTTGCTCCGGGGCCTCGGACGCGGCGAGAGAGTTGCGTACCTGCCCGCGGTTGGAGCTGACGTCGAGCCAGGCGGCGGTGCCCTCGCGGATACCGACCTCGATGGAGCCGTTGGAGGTCTCCAACTGGACATTGCCGCGGGCGACTTCGGCGATGCGCAGGATGCCGTTGGTGGTGGTGCCGGTGACGGACGCCTCGGCGCGCGCGATGTCAATGGCGCCGTTGGCGCCGTTCACCCGCAGCTCGCCGGTCACGGCGCCGACGGTCGTGGTGCCGTGCGAGTTCTTCAGGACGGCGGGGCCGTCGACGGTGCCGACGCGCACGTTGCCGGTGTTGCTGGTGATCTCGGCCAGGCCATCGACCCGGTCGACGGTGCTGGAGCCGTGCGACGCCTTCAGGTGCAGCGGGCCGGTGGTGTCGAGGCGGACGTCGCCGGCCGAGGTCTCCACACGGACCTTGCCGAGCCGGCCCTCGCTGAGCACCCTGGCGCCGGCGCCGGTCACGTCGATGTTCGAGCCCGTGGGCAGTTCCACCGTCACGTCGACGGTGCCGCCGCGCCCGAGCAGATTGGCCTTGGGCGTGCTGACGGTCAGGACGCCGCTCGCGTAGGTGACCTCGGTCTGGTCGGCCGCCCGTACGTCCAGGTCCTTGTTCGGGTCTCGGGGCCGTACCTCGACGGCGGTGTCGAGGCGGTCGCCCGCGGTGAACTGGATGGAACCGGCGTAGACGTAGGCGGTAACCGAAATCGGTGCGGGAGTGTCGAAAGAAGGCATGGCTGTACCGTCCTCATGAGTCCTTGGGGCGTCCCCGCTGGTGGGACGTGGTGTGGGTGAAGTCGTGCGGGTGAAGTGGTGCGAGCGGGGGCGCGGCTAGCGCACCCAGCCCGTGAAGCTCTGTCCGATGGTCTGGGTCTTCTCCGTCGTACGCGGCCGGGTGCCGCCGTCGACCGCGGCCGACACGGCACGCACCAGCCATGCGTTGACCGACAGGCCCTCGCGGCTCGCGACCTCCTCGGCGCGGGCCTTGAGGTGGGCCGGCAGGCGCAGATTGACGCGGGCGGTGCCACCCTCGTCGCCGTCGGCGGGTGCCTGCGCCCTGAGCGGTTCGACGGGCGCGGCCGGCTCCATGGGGCCGCCGTAGGTGGGCGGCAGCGTGACCACGAAGTCGGGGTCGAGCCCGCGCAGCCGTACGTCGACTGAGCCGGGGGCGAGTTCACGGGTGATCTCGTCCATCGCGGCGGAGAGCACATTGAGCATGGTCAGCCGGGTCACCGACTCCAGGGGAGCGGTGAGCCTCCCGGCCAGCTCGCGGGTGTCGTCGCCACCGGCTTCGGCAGCCACCGCGAGTTCGCGGCGGAGGGAGTCGACATACGGGGTGAGGTCCATGACGCCATAGTGGCACCACTCTGGCGCTCGGCGCAAGCCTGGGTGGTGCCTTGCATGGAAGGGGTGTGAGGGTAGCCGCCCTGAAGTGCAGAAACGCGAAGGAAGGCCACCTGGGTGATCGTGGCGCCGTGCGTGTCGATGCGCCGCTGGGGGTATGGAATGGCACCTAGTGGCGCCGGGTGGCGCCACTAGGTGCCAAGTTGTGCCACTAGGTGTCATGCGGCGCCATGTGATGTCGCAAGAAGGTGGCCTGCGTCGGGAGGACCGGCAGGAAGGCGGTTGAGACGCGTAGGCAACTCGCCTATGAGAAAGGGATGTTGATCGAACCGCTCCTGCCGACAGGCGACTACGGCCTGCCTCGGTCTGCACCACTCCCAGCAGCGCGTTCGCCAGCCGTACCCGGTAGGCGTCCTCGCCGAGACGCTCCTCGAATACCGCAGCCTTGGCACACAGAGCGCTACAAGTCCGCCAGCCGCGCCTCCTCCAGATCCAGCCCCCGCTGGAGCCGCCGCCGCGTCGTGTCGCTGATGGTGTGATCGTCGTAGAGGCGCTGGAGTTCGGTGGTCTCGACGGTGATCAGGTCTCGACGGAGCTGGCGGTAGACACGGTCGGCGGACTCAGCGCCCGCCCCGTTAGCCCCGTCGTGCTCGGCGAGGCGGTCGCGGGCGTCGTCCAGGCGGGCGGTGAGGCCGCGGCGGAGGCGGTCCAGGACGACCTCGGATACGACCTCCAGCTCAGCGAGTTCCTCCAGGCGGGCCAGGCCGGCGTGGGCCAGGTGCGAGCGGGCCTCGGCCTCCTCGCGTGCGGTGTGGGCGGGCTCCAGGGCGATGCCGGAGCGGCGGACGACCGAGGCGAGGGTGAAGCCCTGGACGACGAGGGTGACGACCACGACCGAGGTGGTCAGGACCAGGACGAGAGGGCGGTCGTCCAGCGGGGTGCCGTCCTTCATGAGCTCCGGGATGGACAGGGCGGCGGCCAGCGGCATCACCCCGCGGGTGCCGGCCCACGTCAGCACCATCGGCACCCGCCAGTTCACCTGGCCCAGGCCGCCCTTGCGCTGTACGACCGCCGAGAGCGGCGCGAGCCACAGCAGGCGTACGGCGACGAGCGTGGCGGCGACGGCCAGGGCGTACAGAGGCCAGGCCCGGTCGCCGTCGTCCAGCGCCTGCACCTGGGTGGGGAGGGCCAGCCCTATGAGGCTGAACACCACGCTCTCCAGGAGGAAGACGACCGTGCCGTAGACGGCGTGCAACTGGAGGCGGATGCGGGCGTTGGTGAGTTTTTCGCCCCGGCCGCCGAGGACCACGCCGGCTACCACGCAGGACGTCACTCCGGAGGTGTGGGCGGCCTCCGCCAGCAGGTAGGCGGCGTACGGGGTGACCAGGGCGATCACCGTCTCCAGCACCGGGTCCTCCGTGCGGCGCCGGATCAGCGTGACGACGTAGGCGACGGCCGCCCCCATCACCGTGCCGCCGCCCGCGAGCACCAGGAACTCGGCCCCCGCCGCACCCCAGTTCGCGGCGGCGGACGCGACGGCGATGCCCGCCGCCACCCGCACCAGCACGAGCGAGGTTGCGTCGTTGAACAGGCTCTCCGCCTGCACCAGCACCTGTACCCGGGGTGGCAGGGCGAGCCGTCGGCCGAGCGCGGTGACCGCCACCGGATCGGTGCTGGCCAGGATCGCGCCCAGCACGAACGCCATCTGCCAGGACAGGGGAGTGACCAGCGCGGCCACCGCCGCCACGGCTGCCGCGGACGCCAGGACCAGCCCTATCGCGAGGATCCCGACCGGTTTCCACACCGCGCGCAGCTCCCGCCAGGGCATGTCCTCCGCGCTCGCGTACAGCAGGGGCGGCAGCACGACGAGGCCGATGATCTCGGGGCTGATCTCGATCTGTGGGGTCCCCGGAAGCAGGGCCACCGCCAGACCGGCGACGACCAGCAGAGAGGGGGCGGGAATGCGCCACCGGCGCGCGAACGTGGCGACCACCGTGGCGAGGACCACGAGGGCGAGAACTGTACCGACGCTGCGCATGCCGTCCCCCTGGGGGCTATCGGGGAACCGCGGTGACTCCCCGGCCGACCAGACTTCCCGGCACACCTGCCCTCACCCTATCGGGCCCAGGTCACGTCAAGAGGGTGTCAAGGTCCCTGGGATCGGCGCCAAGGAAGCGCTAACAACCGCACCGACCGCTCCGTGAAAGGGCTTCCTTGGGAGGAGAAGCCCTTCTGCGAAGGCGAGTTGAACCAGTGAGCGGAGCGCGAGGACATGGCGCAGATCGACGGCGATGAGTGACGTACGGCCCGGTCGACTGAAGGTCTACCTCGGGGCGGCTCCGGGGGTCGGCAAGACCTACCGGATGCTCGACGAGGGTAGGCGCCGCGCCGCGCGCGGGGCGGATGCGGTCGTGGGGTTCGCGGAGTGCCACGGGCGCCCGCACACGGAGGCGATGCTCGACGGCCTGGAGACCGTCCCCCGGGTGTCCTGCACCTACCGCGGCGGACGGTTCGAGGAGATGGACCTGGCCGCGGTCCTGGCGCGGCGCCCACAGGTCGTGATCGTCGACGAGTTCGCGCACAGCAACGTCCCCGGCGAGGGCCGCAACCCCAAGCGCTGGCAGGACATCGAGATCCTGCTCGACGCCGGCATCGACGTCATCACCGCGTTGAACATCCAGCACCTGGAGTCCCTCAACGACGTGGTCGAGAAGATCACGGGAGTGCCGCAGCACGAGACGGTGCCGGACGAGGTCGTACGCCGTGCCTGGCAGATCGAGCTGGTGGACATGCCGCCCGAGGGGCTGCGCCGGCGGATGGCGCACGGAAACGTCTACGCCCCGGAGAAGGTCGACGCGGCCCTCGCCAACTACTTCCGGCCGGGCAACCTCACCGCCTTGCGGCAGTTGGCGCTGCTGTGGGTGGCCGACCGGGTCGACGAGGCCCTGCAGGAGTACCGCTCGCAGCACGGCATCGGCCGGGTGTGGGAGACCAGGGAGCGGGTGGTGGTCGCGCTGACGGGCGGTCCGGAGGGCGACACCCTGATCCGGCGGGCCGCGCGCATCGCAGACCGGTCCGCGGGCGGCGACCTGCTCGCCGTGCACGTGGCCCGCAGCGACGGTCTCGCTGCCGGTGTCTCGCACGCCTCGCTCGTCCGGCAGCGCAGGCTCGTGGAAGACCTGGGCGGCAGCTACCACTCGGTGGTGGGCGACGACATCGCCACGACGCTGGTGGAGTTCGCCCGTGCCGAGAACGCCACGCAGCTCGTGCTGGGCACGAGCCGTCGCGGCCGGGTGGCACGGTTCCTGACCGGGCTCGGGACGGGGGAGACCGTGACCGCCCTGTCCGGCGACATCGACGTCCATCGGGTCACCCATGAACGGGCCGGACGCGGCACGCTCCTGCCGTCGCGGCGGCGCACGCTGTCCACGGCCCGGCTGATCGCCGGTCCGGTCGCCGGGCTGGTGCTGCCGGTCCTCCTCACGATCGTCCTCGCCCAGCTGCGGGGCGCGCTGAACCTGACCAGCGAGGCGTTGTTGTTCCTGCTCGCCGTGGTGAGTGTGGCCTGCATAGGCGGGGTCGTCTCGGCGGTGATCGCGTCGGTGACGGCGTCCCTGCTGCTCAACTACTGGTTCATCCCGCCGATCGGCCAGTTCACGCTGGAGGACCCGAACGCCCTGCTGGCCCTGGCGGTCTTCGCGGTGGTGGCGGCCACCGTGGCCGCGGTCGTGGACCGGTCCCTGCGCCTGTCGCGCCGGTCCGCCCGCGCGACGGCCGAGGCGGAGACCATGTCGTCGCTGGCCGGCAGCATCGTGCGGGGCGAGGCGACGATTCCGGCTCTGTTGGAGCGGACGCGCGAGACCTTCGGCATGGAGTCGGCCGACCTGGTGGAGGAGCCTCCCGACGCGGCAGGCGTGACGGCCGTTCCCGCGGGTCCCGGCGCCCATCTCGCGCTGTCGGGCCGCACTTTGTCGTCGTCCGAACGTCGGGTGTTGGCTGCGTTCGCCGCACATGTGGGCTCGGCGGTCGAACGGGCCCGGCTTGCCGAGGTCGCGGCCGAGGTCGAGCCGGTGAAGGCCGCCGACCGCCTGCGTACGGCGCTGTTGCGGGCCGTCGGCCACGACTTGCGCACCCCGCTCGCCGCGGGCTGGGCCGCCGTCGCCTCGCTGCGCAGCCGCGACGTGGAGTTCTCCCCGGAGGACCGCGACGAACTTCTCGCCACCGCCGACGAGTCGATGGCGAAGCTCAACCGCCTGGTGGAGAACCTCCTCGACCTCAGCCGTCTGGAGGCGGGCGCCCTCACGCTGAACCTGCGCCCCACCTTGCTGGAGGAGGTCCTGCCCATGGCGCTGACGGACGTCCCCGGCGTGGACGTCGCGGACGTGGAGCGGATCCCGGAGGTGCTCGCCGACTCGCCGCTGCTGGAGCGGGTGATCGCCAACCTGGCGGGCAACGCGGACCGCCACACACCGCCCGGGAAGAAGGTGCTGGTCACCGCCAGTGTCCTGGCGGGCCGCGTGGAGCTGCGGATCGTGGACCGGGGGCCCGGTCTGCCCGTCGACGGCCGGGAGCGGCTCTTCGAGCCCTTCCAACGGCTCGGCGACACCGACAACACCACCGGCCTCGGCCTCGGCCTGGCCCTCGCACGGGGCCTGACCGAGGCCATGAACGGCACCCTCACTCCGGAGGACACACCGGGCGGCGGTCTCACCATGGTCGTGTCACTGCCGCTCGCTCCGCAGAGTGTAGGTGCCGAACCTACGGAGCAGAGCGTTGGAGGTGCGTGACGACGGTCGTGTCTCAGTGCTTTGCGAGGTCGAGGGCTGCGACCTCGCGTACGGCCTCGGCGACGGCCGCGAAGTCCTTCTTCAGGATCGCGTCGTGGTTGCTGGCGACCTTCGCGCCGAGCCGGATGTTCGGGTTGCGCTCGAAGACCTGGTCGAGGCCGGCACGGATGCGTTCCTGCTCGTCGCCCTTGCTGCCCAGGGATGACCCTGAGGCGAGCACGTACCGCACCGGGACGGTGATGCCGTCCAGCACGGGGCCCAGCTCGCGTTCGCGGGAGATCCTGCCGAGCTCGATGTTGCACTCCGCCATCTCTGCGGCGGTCATCCGCGGGGTCAGGCCCGTCAGGCGCAGCAGCGGCGCGAACCAGCCCACCCGCCGGAACAGCTTGCGGATCCGCTGCTCCATGGCCTCGTCCAGCCAGTCGTACGGTGTCGCGCCGTCGACCAGGACCGCGCCCAGGGCACGGTCGGGGTTCCGGCCGGCCCAGTGCGCTCCGACGAACGCCCCGTAGGACCAGCCCACCACCAGCGCCCTGTCCACTCCCCGGGCTGCGAGGACGGCGTCGACGTCTCGGACGGCCGCCTCGAAGGAGTAGTCCGCCGATTGCTTCGACTTCTTGCCGCGGGCCCGCTCGTCGTAGGTGATGTGCCGCCAGCCCGGGCCCAGCTCGGCGAGGACCCGGCGCCAGTAGCCCTGGGTGGCGAACTGGCCGTTGAGGTACACCACGGGGATGCCGGGGCCTCCGGTGTCGGTGACGGCCAGGGCCGTGTCGTCGACCGGAACCATGCCGGTCCACTGCGAGCCGGCCTTCGAGCTGATCGAGGAAGTGCGGTTCTTCGTCATCTGTTCCACCTGTTCGCGTTGTGGGCCGGGGTTGCTTCCTCAGAGGCTGCGGGCGGTGATGTCGCCGTAGCCGGTGGTCGCGCGGATGGTGAGTTCGGCGGCGGCGCCTTCGCTGTTCTTGAGCGCGTTGCTGATACGGCCGTAAGAGGTGCCGGCGTCCAGTGAGGCGGAGGCTCCACGGGCGGCACCGACCGAGATGTCGCCGGACTCGGTGCGCAGGGTGAGGGTGCCGCGTACGGCCTCGCCGATACGGAGGGTGCCCTTCTGGGTGCTGATGTCCGCGTCGCCGTCCAGGCGGCCGACCTCGATGTCGCCGGACTGGAGGGCGAGCCGGACGCTCGCGGCCTCGTCCAGCCTGACCGGGCCCTGCGCGCTCTCGAACGCGACCTCACCGAGACGTCCGAGGCCCCGGAACTCGGCGCCCGCAGCCTTGGCCTCGACGCGGGAACCGGCGGGCAGGTGCACGTTCACCTCGACGGCACCGGAGGGGCCGAAGAGCTCGTTCTTCGGCTCCGGCGCCTCGATCCGCAGGACGCCGTCGCTGTAGGAGACCTCGATCCGCTCGGCCGCCTTCACGTCACGGCTCTTCGAGGCGTCCGCGGGAAGGATCTCGACGGTGGTGTCGGCCCGGTCGCCGGCGATGAACTGGATGCGTCCGGCCGGGATGCCGAGGATGGCGGCGATAGGGGCGGGGGTGTCGAACTTCTGCATCATGCTCTCCTGTGAATCGTTGTTTCCGATGCAGGAAAAGCTACGTTGCGTTCATAGATATGGCAACGGACTCGTTGCGTGCAATAGCCGTTCATGCAGGTGACATTGGGGAAATCGTTGCAACGACTTGAGAACTTAATGCAACGTCGGCCATCGATCCGTTGCAATGGTTCGGACGTGAACGCTATGGCGCTCACTCAAGCCCGGAGGCTTTGAACACGGCGCGGGCGGTTTCACCGTCCACGCGCCGGGAGACGCGCCGCAAGGCGGTAGCTCCGCACAGCAGCGAGCCGTCGGCGGCCGCCTTCCGCGCGCCCGCGTTCAGGCGGAGCCACAGCTGCGGATGGCGCACCAGGACCTCGGAGTCGATCACGACGCGGCCGCCCAGGGAGTCCCGCAGCAGAAGCCGCGGGGAGATGCCGTCCATACAGCGGACCGAGACCAACAGGTCCGTCCGTACCCGGCGTTCACGCATCAGCCGGCGCGTGGCCAGCCAGTTCCCGCCCGCTGACACCCGCGCGGGACACAGCACGACGAAGAGCAGCCCGGTGAGAGCGCACCACAGCGAGGCCCGCAACGGGGTGATCCGGCCGGTGCCCCAGTCGAGCAGGAGAAGGAGAGCGAGGAGTGCACCGGCGCAGCGCACCGCACTCCATAACTCCCGCTTCCAGTAGAGGTCGTTCGTCGCCACGTCGGATCCGTCGGATCCGCCCGCGTGGGCGTCGAGCGGTCCTCCGCGCGCGTCGTCACGGCGTCCCATGGCATCGACGGTAGTGAGCCGAGGATCGCGGCCGGCACACCTTGATACGGCTCTGACGGACATCCAACGGTTTTCCACCTCTGGACCGCTAGCCACCAGCCGAAACGGAGTCGCCCACGTCACACACCCGTCAAAGTTCCATCAAAGTCAGCCGGTTGGGCGCGAAGAAGCCGCAAGGAACCATCGGACGCGGCCGGAAATGGACAGAGCCTGGATGCAGCCGAGCACACCTCAGCCCCAGTGCGCGGCCGATTGCAAGAAGGAGCCCGCATCCATGTCCGTCCTGACCACCGAGCCGAACGCCGTCCCCGCCGGCGAGGAGCCGCCCGACACCGGTGAACGTCACCGGCTGACCGCCGTCACGGGCCTGGCCGCGCTGTCGCTGGACGCCATGGCGTCGGTGGCGTACGGCCCGGAGGCGATCGTCCTCGTCCTGGCCGCCGCGGGCGCCCACGGCCTGGGCTTCACGATGCCGGTCACGCTGGCCATCGCCGCCCTGCTGGCGGTGCTGGTCGCCTCGTATCGGCAGGTCATCGCGGCCTTCCCGGACGGCGGCGGCTCCTACGCCGTCGCGAGGACCCACCTGGGCGCGCGCACGAGCCTGGTGGCGGCGGGCTCCCTGGTGCTGGACTACGTCCTCAACGTCGCCGTCGCCGTCACGGCGGGAGTGGCGGCACTGACCTCCGCGTTTCCGGCCCTGTACGACGACCGGCTGTGGCTGTGCCTGGTGGTGCTCGCCCTGATCACGGCCGTCAACCTGCGCGGGATCGTGGAGTCGGCGAAGGCGTTCATTGTGCCTACCGTCGTCTTCGTCGGGTCGATCTTCGTTCTCATCGCCGTCGGCCTCTTCCGGTCCGAGCCTGTCAGCACGGTGACCGCCGCCGGGCATGCCTCCGTGCTCGCCGACAACGCCACCACCGTGGGTGCGCTGCTTCTGCTGAAAGCCTTCGCTTCCGGTTGTGCCGCACTGACGGGTGTGGAGGCCATCGCCAACGCCGTCCCCTCCTTCCGGGTCCCGCGCGCCAAGCGGGCCCAGCACGCGGAGATCGCCCTCGGCGCGGTCCTCGGCCTGATGCTCATCGGCCTGTCGGTGCTGATCGGCCGCTTCCACCTCCAGCCGGTCGAGGGCGTCACCGTCCTCGCCCAGCTCGCGGACGCCTCGTTCGGCCACAACTGGGCGTTCTACGTCATCCAGTTCGCGACGATGATCCTGCTGGCCCTGTCCGCGAACACGTCCTTCGGCGGGCTACCGGTGCTGCTGAAGCTGCTGGCCCGCGACAACTATCTGCCGCATGTGTTCGCGCTGAAGGCCGACCGGCAGGTGCACCGGCACGGTGTCCTCACCCTGGCCTTCGTCTCGGCCGCGCTGCTGGTCTTCTCCGGCGGCGACACCAACACCCTCGTGCCGCTCTTCGCCATCGGCGTCTTCGTCGGGTTCACCATCGCCCAGGTCGGCATGGTCCGGCACTGGCGCCTCGAAAAGGGCCCCGGGTGGCACGGCAAGGCGCTGCTCAACGGCTTCGGCGCGTTGCTCACCGGCGTCGCGACCGTCGTCGTCACCGTGGAGAAGTTCGAGGAGGGCGCCTGGCTGATCGTGATCGCCCTGCCGCTGCTCGTGGTCGCCTTCGAGACCGTGCACCGCGCCTACGGCCGGATCGGCGAGCGGCTCGGCCTCGGTCGTATACCGGAGACCCCGCACCGCGAGCGCTCCCTGGTGATCGTCCCTGTCTCGTCCCTGTCCAGGCTGACGTCGGAGGCTCTCACGGCCGCCGCCTCCCTCGGTGACGAGGTACGGGCGGTCACCGTCTGCTACCCCGACCCTGAGGACCGGTCCGCCCTGCACGCCCTGGAGCGCTCCTGGGCGGAGTGGGACCCGGGTGTGCCCCTGGTCGGGCTGGCCTGCGAGCGGCGCTCCCTGGGCCGCCCGATCGCCGCGTACGTCCGTGAGGTGGCCGCCGCCGAGCCGGGCACGCAGGTCACCGTCCTGATCCCGGAGACGGAGCCCGAGCGGCTGTGGCAGCGACTGCTCCAGAACCAGCGTGGCGCGGTCGTCGCACACGCCGTGCGGCGGGAGACCGACGCGGTGATCTGCCGGCTCCGCTTCCGGCTGCTGTGAGCCGGGCCAGCTTCCGGCACGCCGGTCGGGAACAGGGCCGTAAGAGTTCCGTCAAAGCCGTGGGCGCCGCCGTAAGAGAGCCGTCAACGGACGACCTGATCCGGCCAGAGACGCGCTTTCCTCTAATCGTCCGTTCAACCCGAACCTCACTCCAGGAGTTCGCGATGGCCGATCTGGCCTTCGTCCTCACCACGATCGCGGGTTTCGCGCTGGTGGCTCTCGTCGCCAAGGGGGTGACGAAGCTGTGACCGTCGAGAACATCGTCGGCCTGGTCGTGGCCGTCGCCCTGCTGGGCTATCTCGTCCTCGCCCTGATCTTCCCGGAGAGGTTCTGAGACACAGATGGGTCCTGTACTCGCGGGCGTGCTCCAGCTGCTCGCCCTGATCGGCGCGCTGGCGCTCGTCTACATCCCCCTGGGCAACTACATGGCCAGGGTCTACTCCTCCGACAAGCACCTGCGCGTCGAGAAGTGGATCTACAAGGGCATCGGCGCCAACCCCGACACCGAGATGACCTGGCCCGCGTACCTGCGCGGGATCCTCGCCTTCTCGGCCGTCGGCGTAGTCTTCCTCTACCTGCTCCAGCGGATCCAGGGCATGCTGCCCGGCTCGCTCGGCTTCGACTCGGTCAACCCGGCGCAGTCGTTCAACACGGCCGTGTCCTTCGTGACCAACACCAACTGGCAGTCGTACTACGGCGAGCAGACCATGGGTCACGTCGTGCAGACCGCCGGGCTGGCCGTGCAGAACTTCGTCTCCGCGGCCGTCGGCATCGCCGTGGCAGTCGCTCTCGTGCGTGGGTTCGCCCGGTCCCGCACTGGTGAACTCGGCAACTTCTGGGCCGACTTGGTGCGCGGTGTCGTACGCGTCCTGGTGCCGGTGGCCTTTGTCGCCGCGATCGTGCTCGTGGCGTGCGGCGCGATCCAGAACTTCTCCGGCATCCATGAGGTCGGTCAGTTCATGGGCGGCTCGCAGCAGTGGAACGGTGGTGCGGTCGCCTCTACCGAGGCCATCAAGGAGCTGGGTACCAACGGTGGCGGCATCTTCAACGCCAACTCCGCGCACCCGTTCGAGAACCCGACGCCCTTCACCAACCTCTTCGAGATCTTCCTGATCCTGGTGATCCCGTTCTCGCTGACCCGCACCTTCGGCCTGATGGTCGGATCGGTCAAGCAGGGCTACGCGATCCTCGCCACCATGGCCACCATCTGGCTCGGCTTCACGGCCCTGATGATGTGGACCGAGTTCGCCCACCACGGTCCGGCGTTCGACATCGCCGGCGGGGCGTACGAGGGCAAGGAGGTGCGGTTCGGCGTCGGCGGCTCGTCGATCTTCGCGACGGCGACCACGCTGACCTCGACCGGTGCGGTGAACTCCTTCCACTCGTCCTTCACGGGCCTCGGCGGCGGCATCACCATGCTCGGCATGATGCTGGGCGAGATCGCGCCCGGCGGTACCGGCTCCGGCCTCTACGGCATGCTGATCATGGCGATCATCGCGGTGTTCATCGCCGGTCTGATGGTCGGCCGTACGCCCGAGTACCTGGGCAAGAAGATCGGCACCCGCGAGATCAAACTGGCGGCCTGCTACATCCTCATCACCCCGGCCCTGGTCCTCGTCTTCACGGCCGTGTCGATGGCGCTGCCGACGCCGCCGAACTCCATGCTGAACTCCGGTGCTCACGGCTTCTCCGAGGTGCTGTATGCCTTCACCTCCGCCGCGAACAACAACGGCTCGGCCTTCGGCGGTCTGAACGCGAACACCGACTGGTACAACACCATGACCGGACTCGCGATGCTGTTCGGCCGCTTCCTGCCGATGGTGTTCGTCCTCGCGCTGGCCGGCTCGCTCGCCGAGCAGAAGCCGGTGCCGGAGACGGCGGGCACCCTGCGCACCGACAAGCCCCTCTACACGGGTCTGCTGGTCGGGACGATCCTCATTGTCACCGGTCTCACCTACTTCCCGGCCCTCGCGCTGGGTCCGCTCGCCGAGGGGCTGGCGTGATGACCACCCGTACACAGAAGCCAGAGGACTCCATGTCCACAGCCACTCCCACCCGGGCGCCGCACCAGGACGTGCCGACCGGGCACAAGGAGGGCCGAGTAGGTGCCGGCCTGTTCGACCCCAAGCAGCTGCTGAAGTCCCTTCCCGACGCCTTCCGCAAGCTCGATCCGCGCGTGCTGGTCAAGTCACCCGTGATGTTCGTGGTGTGGATCGGGTCGGTGCTGACCACGGTCTTCTCCTTCAAGGACCCGGGCGACTGGTTCGGGTGGACGATCAGTGCCTGGCTGTGGCTGACGGTGATCTTCGCCAACCTGGCGGAGGCCGTCGCCGAGGGGCGGGGCAAGGCCCAGGCCGACACGCTGCGCAAGGCCAAGACCGACACGGTCGCGCGGCGGCTCGTCGGGGACAGCGAGGAGCAGGTCCCCGGAACCGAGCTCCGGATCGGTGACCTGGTCGTCTGCGAGGCAGGCGATGTAATCCCCGGTGACGGTGACGTCATCGAGGGCGTCGCGTCCGTCGACGAGTCGGCGATCACCGGTGAGTCTGCGCCCGTCATCCGCGAGTCGGGCGGCGACCGCTCGGCCGTCACCGGCGGCACGAAGGTGCTCTCCGACCGCATCGTCATCAAGATCACGACGAAGCCCGGCGAGACCTTCATCGACCGGATGATCAACCTCGTCGAGGGCGCGGCCCGGCAGAAGACGCCCAACGAGATCGCGCTGAACATCCTGCTGGCGTCCCTCACCATCGTCTTCCTCCTCGCGGTGGCGACCCTGCCGCCGTTCGCGGACTACGCGGGCACGCATCTGACGATGGTCGTGCTGGTCGCTCTCCTGGTCTGCCTGATCCCGACCACGATCGGCGCTCTGCTCTCCGCGATCGGTATCGCGGGCATGGACCGGCTGGTCCAGCGCAACGTCCTGGCGATGTCGGGCCGCGCGGTCGAGGCCGCCGGTGACGTCTCCACGCTGCTGCTCGACAAGACCGGCACCATCACGCTGGGCAACCGCCAGGCGTCGGAGTTCGTGCCGGTGAGCGGCACCACCGAGGCCGAGGTGGCCGACGCCGCCCAGCTCTCCTCGCTGGCCGACGAGACACCCGAGGGCCGCTCCATCGTCGTACTGGCGAAGGAGAAGTACGGCCTGCGCGAGCGGCACCAGGGCGAGCTGGTCGGCGCCGAGTGGATCGCGTTCACCGCCCAGACCCGTATGTCCGGCGTGGACGTCGACGGGCGCAAGATCCGCAAGGGCGCCGCCGGTTCGGTCATCGCCTGGGTGCGGGAGCAGGGCGGCACGATCGCCGACGACGCGGACACCGTCGCCAACCGGATCTCCGAGGCGGGCGGCACGCCGCTGCTGGTCGCGGTGGAGGACGCGGACGGCGCCCGGATCCTGGGCGTCATCCACCTCAAGGACGTCGTCAAGGAGGGCATGCGGGAGCGGTTCGACGAGCTGCGCCGCATGGGCATCAAGACCGTCATGATCACGGGTGACAACCCGTTGACCGCCAAGGCGATCGCCGAGGAGGCGGGCGTCGACGACTTCCTCGCGGAGGCGACTCCCGAGGACAAGATGGCGCTGATCAAGCGGGAACAGGCCGGCGGCAAGCTGGTCGCGATGACCGGTGACGGTACGAACGACGCCCCGGCCCTGGCTCAGGCGGACGTCGGCGTGGCGATGAACACCGGCACGTCGGCCGCCAAGGAGGCCGGCAACATGGTCGACCTCGACTCGAACCCGACCAAGCTCA
>NZ_JBHVGZ010000125.1:0-14788 GCF_042800355.1 Streptomyces sp. NPDC057623 | reverse complement strand
CCACCCCCCGGGTCATGGTCGACAGGGGGCAAAAGTCATGCCGGGCCAGAAGGCCGGGAGCCCCAAGATCGGGGCCGTCTAGAAGGTAACGGGGGGGGCGACAACAAAGCGTCGATCACTCGATCTGAGCGGCGACAGCCCGCGCGCACTCCAGGGACCCGAACTCACGGATGCACCGGCTTGAAGCACACAGGGGAGACCCGTGGCTTGGCGCCGAGGAAGCTTCGGTTTCCCTGAACCCGAGGGGCTGCAGGGGGCTGAGGTTGGTAGGCGTCGTGGATCGTGTAGTCGGTGTTCGGCTTCCTCCTGCTGCTGTGTAGGTGGAGCGCGTGTCACGGGCTGTGGTCGCGTCCGTCCCGTGGGGCGAAGGTTGCGAGGGCGTCTGCGTCGGTCGCGCGAGCGTGCAGGAAGTAGTCGGCCCACTCGGTGATGTCGGGGTAGGCCGAGTCTTGGCTGAGCTGGGTGGCTGCGGCCTGGAGGTCGAAGTGCGTGGTGCGGAGTTCGACGCCCGGGCCCAGGAGCGCCCAGTGCGCTCCCGTTCGTCCGTAGGGCATGCCGACGCTGCCGGGGTTGATCACGAGTCGGCCGTGGGCGAGGCGGACGAACGGCATGTGGGTATGGCCGCAGACCACGGTGCGGATATCGGTGTCGAGCCCGTTGAAGACTTCCTGCCATCGGTCGAGGCGGGAGTCGACTAGGACGACCTCCTGGTCATCGCGAGGGGTGGCATGGCAGAACAGCACCTCTCCCAGGCCGTTGACGGACAGGGAGAGTGATCGTGGTAGCGAGCTGAGAAGTTGGAGGTGGTCTTCGCGGAGCTGTTCAGCTGCCCAGGGGGCGATCGGGTCGGGGATCGTGTCGCGTTGCCCCCGCCGGTATTCGAGGAGTTCGCGGTCGGCGTTGCCACTGATCCAGACGACGCGGTCGCCGAGGCTGGTCAGCAGGTCGAGAACCTGAGTCGGTTGCGGACCGGCGGTGATATCGCCGGTGAGCACGATCTGGTCGGCGGTGCTGACATCTGGTTCGGCGAGTACTGCCTCCAGGGCCGGCAGGACTCCGTGGATGTCGGACAGGACGGCTACTCGGTTCAGCATGGTCACCACTGTGGGGCGACGACAGTCGATCGGCGTGATCTTTCGCCCGGCGCGTAGTTCGAGGGTGGTTGTTCAGCGTGTGTGGTCGCGGGTGCGTAATTCTTCGAGGGGGCTCCAGCCTTGGTGGCGGTGCGGGTGGTGCTCTTGGCGTGGTAGCCCAGTGCCGGGGCGATGACGGGCGTCGGGACCTGGAGGGCGAACTGGCGAATGGCTGAGGTGCGGCCCTTCTCGGCCGGGACGCCGAGTTCCGCAGCGCGTCGTGCGGAGTGCCATGTCAATCGGAGCAATGTGCTCAAGCGGCAGATGTTCCGCCCGCGCGGGATTCGAACTCCACCGCAAGCGAGTTCTCCCCACTCCGTGAATCGCCGCCCCCACCGCTGCGCCACGAAGTCGCTCCTGAAGAACACGTCATGAGGCCGGGTTGAACGACTTCCAGCGGCCCTCGGAGATTACTTCGACGGCGCCGTCGGCCACCTTGATGGCAGTCTGCTCGTCAATCGCGCAAGCCGGACCCGCGATCCCGGCGGCCCATCGCTCTGCCGCGGCCATGGTGTTGTCCGGGCAAGCCGGGTGATCCAGGTGCGGGAAGAGCGAGAAAGCAGCCAGGCCCAGCGTGCTGTCGCGCCGGCGGGCGCCTTCCAGCCCACGAAGTCCTGCCCTATGGGGGGCATCACCATGCACAATGCCCGTCACCGCCGCCGAAGAGGTCCTGGACGCGGCCGACGCCTCTTGCCAGGGCATGGCCAGTGAGCTGGTCCTCGTCCTGCACGGCCGTATTCCGGTGGACTCCCTGAAGGTCGACGGCGACCGACGCCTCTTCGACCTGCTTCAGGCACGGGAGCCGGAGGACTGGAACGCCGAGTTCCCGGTCGAGGTCGATGCCCTGGTCGTGCTTGCCGAGCCGTCACTCGGGTGCTGTGTGGGACCCCCAGCTTGGTCATGATGAGAGCCGGAACACCCCGTCAAGGATGCCTTCGGCGTCGCCTGCGGCAATGCCCGTCAGTCACCTTGACCGGCGATTCCGGCAGGTTGGGGGTGCGGCTTCCGTGTGCTGTCGCCCCTGCGCTATCCGGCATCACGGACGGGCGTTGTCAGTGGGGGCTGCCAGGATGCGGACATGGAGTCTTCGGAGGTCGTTGAAGCGTTGTGGGACCGCATGCAGGCCCGGGACTGGGAGGGGCTGGGTGAGTTGCTGGCCGATGACCTGGTGGTGGAGTGGCCCGTCAGCGGAGAGCGGATCGTGGGTCGCGGCAACTTCGTGCGTATCAACGCGGAGTATCCGGAGGGGTGGTCGATCCGGGTGCTGCGGATCGTGGCGGATGGCGAGGCCGTGGTCTCCGAGGTGGAGGTCCCGCACGACGCCATGGGGGTCCACCGCGTGGCGTCGTTCTGGACCGTTCGGGACGGCAGGATCGTGGGTGGGCGGGAGTACTGGACCGAGGTGGGGACGGATCCCTCGCCGGAATGGCGGGCTGCGTACGTGCAGCGGATGTAGGCCGCTCGCGTTGGCCGTCCGTGCGCCTGTCGTAAGCCGGCTGCCGGTCTCACGGTGCCTCTATGCGCGGGGACGGGGCCCCCGGCTGCGACTGGTTGTGGTCGTGGAGCAGGGTGTCGGGCCACGGTCGTCCTGTGGGTGCGGTGGGCCGTTGATGCCGTCGGTGAAGTCAACGGCGGTGTTCTCTGAGCGGGCCTGCCGTTCGAGGCCTGGCGGCGGATGCGTCGGGCGAGAGCTCGGACGGAGGCGGTGGCTGCCGGCTTGACGGCCTCGTGGTCGCAGTGCGGGGTTGCGCGGACGGTCGGGGTCGACGGCCGGCCTGGTCTTCGGCAGTGTGCTGCTCTCCCGCCTGCCGCAAACGGCCTGGCACGCGCGGCGCATGCAGCCGGACGAGGCTTGAGCCCGTCCGTGCGATGGATGCGGGGCCGCTTCGGGCATCGAGGCCGCATGTCCTTCTCTGCCCGGCGAGGCGGTCGGATGGAGCGAAGTGGCTTGGGTCCAGGGTGAGTTGGAGGCGTATGCGGACGCGCCGAGTCTCAGGATCATGTCCGTCGGACTGGTTTGTGTCTGTGGGTCGTGTACGCGGGGTCGTTTCGTCGCACCTGACTTTTGCTCGCGAGGGCGGTTCGGGGCCGTTCTCCTGGTTGTCTCGGCGGTTGCTGTGGCTTCCTCGAGATCAGCGTCCGTACAGCGTCGAGGGGGGTGTCGTGGTGGTCTTGCGGGAGGGGCCCGAGGGGTTCGAGGTCGAGTACGTCGATGCCGATGATCTACGCCGACGGGTGGGGCTGGCCGAGTGCTGGGTGGAGCCATTCGGGCAGCTGCCGCCGGTTCGTACGGTGCGGACCCATCCGGGGCAGGAGTCGGTGACACGGCAGTACTCGGCCGCGACGTCGCAGGGGCCCGCTGCCGGTGGAGTCGCACCTGGAACGGCACCACGCGATGCTGCTGGATTTCGATCCGCAGGTGATGGGCCGGCCGCCCAGCCGTTCCGGCTGCTCTGGCCCACCCGCCGGGGGCGACGCGGGCACGTGCCGGACTTCTTCGTCCGGCGCGCGGACGGGGAGGGCCTGGTGGTCGATGTCTGTCCGGACGACCGTATCGAGCCGGATGACGCGGAGGCGTTCACGGCGACGGCGCGGGCCTGTGAGCTGGCCGGATGGCGGTTTGTGCGGGTCGGGGCGGTGGACGCGATGCTGCTGGCGAACGTGAAGTGGCCGGCGGGCTGCCGCCATCCCCGATACGGCCGGCCGGAGCTGAGGCGGGCCCCGCTGACTGCGTTCGCCTGGCCGGAAGCGCTGTTCGCGGGGGCGGGCGGCGACCGGCTGGAGGTGCTGCCTGTCCTCTACCACCTGCTCTGGCGGCAGCTTCTCCATGGCGACCTGGACAAGGGAATGTTGGGGCCTGACGGCATGGTCGAACCGGCGGGGCGGGTTCGGTGCGTGCGGTCCGGCGGCCGCCCGTGGGCCGGGCCCGTGGGCCGGGTGCGGTTCGACAGTGCGGTGCACACGGTCCTGGGCATCAGCGGGAAGCTGGTGCGTCTCGCGGACGGGCTGGAACAGTCCAGCGCGATGCATCTGCCGAGGCTGATGACTGCGCCCGGCTTCGAGGCGGTCGGCTCCGGACCGCGCCGGTTCCGGCCGCCGGGACTGCTGGACGGATCGGGGCCCGATCTGGCGGAGAAGGCCTTGCGGTGGCACCGGCACGTGATGAGGTGCTGACCTGACTGGCCCCGGACGCCCCGGCGGGCACGGCCCCACGCCCCGAGTACGACCGGCCTCGTGGTCGCTGGCCGACCGGGAGGCGGCCAAGGCCGCTGAGCTGTCGGCGGAGTTGGGGCACCCGGTGAGCCGTCACACCGATGCGGCGCCGCAGTCAGCGCTACCACAAACGCGGAGTGCAGGGCATGGTCGACGGGCGTCACGCGCCGCGCCGCCCGGCACAGGGGCAGGTGGACCCCAGAGTCGTGGACGAGCTGCGGAAGCTGGCGCACCAGGCTGCGGCCGGCTCGACCCGCACTGTCAGCTACTACTTCACACGGGTCGGGCGGGCAGTGAAGACCGCGCGACGCTGTTGATGGCACGGCGGCCTACCTCGTCATTGACCACGACCGCACCTGGCAGTCGACCCTCGGAACCGAGCGTCAGAACCCTCCGGTCGGATCTCACGGGGAGATTTCACACCCGTGGACACGATCAACTGAGACGCAGTCGCCCACTCGCAGTTGGCGAACACGAAGATCTGAGACGCCGGCCTCGGACCGTCTCACCACACGATGCGACATGCCTGCTCGAAGCACCGGCAGAGAGCTAGATCCAACGAGAGGGGACAGCCGTTTCGGTGGCTGCCACAGACCGGGCACCGTCGGAACGTCGACGAGGGACGCCTGGCTCACGCTGCGGCGTAGTCGGCGAGCGACGGCGCCAACAGGCCGAAGGCACTGTCCGCCTCTGCGGTGACAGTGGTGGAGATCCGGGCGTTGTCCTGGCCGATGAGGGTGAGTTCCTGGATGCGCTGGAACAGGGTGCGGTGTACGGCGCCGAGCAGGGCGGCGGCGGTGCGGGGGGTGATGTCGCCGCGGAGTGCGCCGGTGGTATCGGCCAAGGCGTCTGCCAAGGCAGCCTCTCGCAGATCGTGCAGGTCGCGCAGTCGGGCGGAGAGTGTGGGGCTGTCGGCGATCATGCGGGCGAAGTCGGGGCCGGAGAACCCGGCGACCGGGTCGGCGTTCGCAGCCGCTTCGGCGAAGGCGTGATGCAGGGCCGACAGGGCCGACTCGCCGGTGCGACGGCTGGTCACCGTACCGGCCAGGGTGGCGATGAAGGCGTCCTGGTGGTCCAGGGCCAGGTCCTCCTTGCGCGGGAAGTAGTTGGTGACCGTCTTCTTCGCCACCCGCGCGGCGGCGGCGATCTCGGCGATGGTGGTCCGCTCGAAACCCTGGGCGAGGAACAAGCCGGTGGCGACGTCGGAGATGAGCTGACGGGTCTCCTGCTTCTTGGATTCCCGCAGGCCGGTGGGGGGTGCGGACGAGCTGGCGTCGGTAGTCATGGGGCAATCTTACCCTCATGGCATTTTTATGTTGACACCCTCAAGGGTGTCGGTCTAAGTTTACGTCCGTCGTAAGTTTCCTGCGGAGCGAAGAAACGGATGTGCCCATGCTTGAATCCCGCCCCGTCGCCCTTCGGGTCGCGTCCGTCGCGCCCGTCGTGTTCGGCCCGGTTCTGACCGAGCGCGACAACCGCGCCCAGGCTCGGCCCCGCGGCAATCAGCGTCCCTCCCGCGCGCTCCCCGCACCCGACCGGCGAGTTCCCCCGAAGGCCCGCAATCTGCCGCGCCGCTCCGGCTACTGACCTGAGCCCACCCGGCACCCCCCGCTCCACCTCCCGGAAACCACTGAGGAGAAGCACCTTGCAGATCACAGCGTCCACCGTCTCGCTCACCGTCGACGGTGTCGCCGCGTCCCAGCGGTTCTTCACCACCCATCTCGGCTACGTCGAGCAGGCCGCCGCCGAGGGGTTCGCCTCCCTGTCGCGCGACGACGCCGCGATGGACATCGTCCTGCTCGCCCGCGGCACAGAGGTGCTGCCGGCCGACCAGCGCGACCAGCACGCCAGCGGCCTGATCCTCGCCTTCACCACCACCGGCATCGCGCACGAGGAGAAGCGGCTGCGCACCGAGGGCGTCGAGATCACCATGCCGCTGCGCGAGGAGCCCTGGGGCGAACGCCTCTTCCAGGTCACCGACCCCAACGGGGTGATCGTCCAGTTCGTCGAATGGGTCACCCCGCCCGGCCCCGAGAACGCCTGACCGCCCACCGCGTCAGGCCGAATCCGGGCCATGCCCCGGCAACGCCCGGCCCGGACCGTGTGCGACATCCCGCAACCCGGCAAAGGACCTCGACCTTGTCACCTGATCCGACCACCGTTCACCCGCTGCCCGCCCACGACCGCGTGGTGTTCCTCAAACCGCTGGTCACCTCACCGAACATCGGCGTGGGTGAGTACACCTACTACGACGATCCGAACGGCGCCACGGACTTCGAGCACCGCAACGTCCTCTACGCCTACGGGCCAGAGCGTCTCATCATCGGCAAGTACTGTGCGATCGCCTCGGGAACCACATTTCTGATGGCCGGTGCCGAGCATCCGACGATGGGGGTGTCCACGTACCCGTTCACCATGTTCGGCGGCCGGTGGGCCGAACAGACCCTGGACATCGTCACCGCCATGCCCAGCCGCGGCGACACGGTCGTCGGCAACGACGTCTGGTTCGGTTACCGGACGACCGTCATGCCCGGCGTGCGGATCGGCGACGGCTCCATCATCGCGGCCGGTGCCGTGGTCACCGCCGACGTTCCGCCCTACACGATCGTCGGCGGCAACCCGGCCAGACCCATCCGACAGCGCTTCTCCGACGCCGACACCGAGCGGCTGCTGCGCGCCGCGTGGTGGGACTGGCCCGCCGACCTCGTCACCGAACACGCCCGCACCATCATGGCCGGAGCCCCGGCCGACATCGAACGCATCGCCACCGAGCACGGTTTGGGGAAGCCCCTTTGACCCAGATATCCATCGAAGAGCACACGGTGGCCGACAGCGAGGCCGGACCCTACGCCCTCACCACGGGAGCGGACGGCGCACTGTGGTTCACCCTCGTCCACAGCGGCCGGATCGGCCGCCTCGTCCCCGGTGAGGAGCCGACGAGCCACCGGCTCGACCCCACCTGCGGGCCGACCATCATCACACCCGGACCCGACGGCGCGCTGTGGTTCACCGAGTACCGGGCCGACCGGATCGGGCGGATCACCACCGACGGCGTCATCGACGAATTCGACGTGCCCACATCCGGCTGCGGCCCCTTCGGCATCGCGACGGGACCCGACGGCGCGCTGTGGTTCACCGAGACAGCCGCCGACCGCATCGGCCGCATCACCGCCGACGGCCACATCACCGAGTTCTCGCTCCCGGTCACAGGCGCCTTCCCTTCCGCGATCACCGCCGGTGACGACGGGATGTGGTTCACCCTCAACCAGGCCGGCGCCATCGGCCGCATCGACATGACCGGTGCGGTCGCCATCCATCCTCTGCCGACGGAGGCGGCAGCACCGGTGGGGATCGCCTCAGGCAACGACGGGACCCTGTGGTTCGTCGAGATCGCCGCCGGTCAGATCGGACGGATCACTCCCGACGGGCAGATCACCGAGTTCCCGCTGCCGGACCGCACCGCCCGACCGCACGCCGTCACCGTCGATGAACAGGGCGCCGCATGGTTCACCGAATGGGGAGGCAACCGCGTCGGCACGATCGCCCCCGACGGCTCAGTCACCATCCACGACCTGCCCACTCCCCATTCCGAACCGCACGGAATCACTGTCGGTCCCGACGGCGCCCTGTGGACCGCACTGGAGATCGGTGCCCTCGCCCGCATCTCCACGAACAGCGCCCCCTGACCAGGCTGGCCCCTTACATCCCATCAGCAGCGGTTGCCCGTACGGCGGCCGGAGAGGAACCTCATGAAATACGCACTCGTGATCTTCGAGACGGACGAGTCACGCCGCCGGATCCAGGCCGACCGGGCCGCATATCGCAAGGAATACGAAGGCTGGATCGGCAGCCTCGCCGCCGCCGGGAAGCTGGTCGGCGGCGAAGCCCTGGAGACCGAGCACATCACTCCGGCGACGGTGCGCACAAAGGCCGACGGGACATCAGAGGTGACCGACGGGCCCGCGCAGGCCGGCGAGGAGACCCTCGGCGGCTGGTTCATCGTCGAGGTGGCCGACCGCGAGGAAGCCCTCGAACTGGCCAAGAGCCTCCCCACCCCGGAGACCATCGAGATCCGCCCGATCCTCGAATCGGCCTGAACAACAGTGGAGTCCGGCCCGATGACATAGCGCCCGGCCGCGGGAACGCCGCTCAGAGGGTGGGCCTCCACTCAGTTCCTCGATCCGGTGGGCCAGCAGTGGATCTGCATGAACAGGCCCCGCAGCCGGTTGGACAGGCGGGTCGCTTCAGCGGCGAGGGCGTCGTCGAACCCGGCAAGGATCTGCAGCTCGGCGAGCGTCTCGTCGTCGAGGTCGACCGATCGCAGGGTGTGGGCATCGCCCGGGCGGCGACGGCGATGATGAAGGCGTCCTTCGCGTCTGTCCGTGCCTCGCCGGGGTCGAGGTCGGCGATCCTGTGCATGGTCAGGCCGGGCAGGTAGGCGACGTGGCAGCCGAGCTCGCGGGCGACGGTCAGGGGCAGGGCGCCGATGGAGGCGACCTGGTCGACGATGACGAGCACGGTGCCGTGCTTGGCCTGCAGTCTGGCGAAGACCTCGCGGAGTTCGGGCTCGCTGTTGGGCAGTCTGCGGTCGAAGGTGTTCTTCCCGGCCGGAGCGAGCGCGGTGGCGTGGTGTTCGCCCTTGCCGACGTCCAGGCCGAGGTAGACGTCGATGGCGCCGGTGTCGATCACGTGCTGTGACCTCCGGTCATGCTCACCCGGCCCTGCCACGGCACTGATCGCCACATCCACAGGACGAAGAGCCTCCCGACCTGGGAAAACGCCAGTGGTCATGCCCCTGATCAGCGGCCTGTCAGTGCCTCCGGAGCTGGTGACATCACCCCCCCAGGCCATGCACTCGATAGGGGACGGTAGTCATGCCAACTCCGAAGGTCGGTAACCCCGTTGTGGGACCACGAAGACGGTAGTGGGGGGCAAGGACGCGTGGGGCCGCCGCCACGGCTTGGGGCTGGGTGAGTACGGTCATGGCTGGGAGTCGATGACTGGCGCGAAGGCCAGCCCTGGCTGTGGATCCTGCGGATCCTGCGGTGCGACGGGTGACAGCGGCGATGTCTGGATCGGGTCCTGCACCGCGGGAGGTCGGGGCGCCCGCAGCCACGACCTCAGTCATGCTGGGTTCCACGGCGTCTCTCGCGCCATGACACGTCCCGTGTGCTGGGCTGTTCCTGGACCAGGGCTGGCTCGGCGTTTCGGTGGCGCGCGTTATCAGGCCTGGGGTGATGGCACCCCGCACTGGTGATGACCGCGGGCTTTGCCTTGTCTCCGGACACCTGGGGTGCCCTGGCCCTGGTCGCTGACGGTCCCCTTTGCTGCGGCTGCCATGGGAGTGTCTGGACCGGACGCGTTCCGGTCCTTGTGGGCGTGCGTCGGCAAGTCTGTCCCGTGGCGAGCGTGTGTGCCCGCTACGATTCCTGCCGTGAGGCGCTGACCAGGTCAGATCCCGATGCCCGAGAGTGGCGTCCTAGTCGTCGTGCGGAGCATTGTCAATGCCCGACACGCGCGCAGAAGTGTGACGGGGTGTCAGTGGTGTCCCCCTTATGGCCCAGCCTCGTGGTCAAGTCGCTTGTGCTTCTGCTTTTTGACGGTTCGTCACATGTGCCGTTCCGCTCTCTTGAACGCCCGATCGGCCCCTTTCTGGTGTCCCTCATCCATTTCTGAAGTGGCGACAGAATTCGGCGTGAGTAGGTTCATTCGTAGGCGGCCGAGTCGGCTGGCATCCCTGAGAGATGGAGAAGCGAAATGCCTGCGAGAGGGAGAAGCGGAATGCGTACGCGTACCGTGGTCGGGATCGCATTGTCGGTGGGCATTACCGTCGTAGCTGTAACCACCGTGGACTATGCGTCGGCTTCAAGTCCCGCGTCCGCCGAGTCGGTGCAAGAGGCCGCTGCCTCCTTGCCTCAAGGAGGAGACGTGGGAGGGAACGGCCAGACGGGCGGAGACGGCCAGACGGGAGGGAACGGCCACAGGTTCGGCGACGGTTCGGACGATCGCGGACGGGTCTATGTCAACGAGCGAACGTATTCGGTCGAGGGAGGTGAGTGCATCGCCGTAATCAGTAGTCCGGCGACCAGCTTCAACGTCCGCAACGAAACTGACAAGAGGGTCGAATTCTTCACCGGGATTACGTGCGACAACGGTGCTGCAATCGCGACAATCGGGCGCGGAGACTCCAGCAACGCAATCCCTGGAACGACGGTTTTCGATGGGAACGGGTTGCCGTTCGCGCTTGTCGGCAGCTTCCGGGCAGTCGACAGGCGCCACCACTGACCCTGGCCCAGGTGCTGCGGCAAGCCGGCTCGCGTGGCATGTGGCACCCGGCCCGCCAGAGGGTCGGGCTCTGACCGTCGAGCCGTGGGACGGCAGTAGACGCGAGCCTTGCCCCCACCCTGGCCCTCTGCTCACGAATGGAGAAATGGATGTCGGCCTCCTGTCCAGGGGCGATACCGGCCGGACCGGCGACCGCGGCGGCGACAGCGCATCCGCGTCCGCGCGCAGGGCATCACCCACGCCAGGGGTGCACGCGATGTGCTGATCCGTTCCCCGGGATACGGGGAGCTCGATCCAGAACAGTAGAGGTCACCCACGACGGGGCCCGGACCGAACGGTCCGGGCCCCGTCGCGTGTACGGCCAGCGCCCGGCGCGCAGGTGGTCGGCCTGGTGGCATGCGTAGGCGGCGGCGTCCATGCCGCATGGCCGGTGACCCCGGTGGCCTGGAAAAAGTGGGACTGCGCTTCTTCGCCTGGATCTTCGCCGGCCTCTTCGCGACCTTCGCCCCCAAGGTGCTACGACCCCGGCTCGCGGCCTGGCTCGACCAGCCCGTACTGGTCGTACCAGAACTGCGCGCCATGGTTCACGCCAGCCGACGCGCCTTCCGTATTCGGCGCCCGGCGCCGCTTCCCCTGCCCGACGCCGAGCTAGCCGGCATCCGCACGCCGCTGTACGTGGTACTCGGCAAGCACAGCTTGATGGTGCATCCGCGGCGGCAGGCCGAGCGCATTCCCCGACTGATATCGGGTGCCCGGGTCGAGGTCGTCGCCGGCACAGGCCACGGACCGCAAATAGACCACGCCGAAAAGGTGAACCACCTCATGCTGGACTTCATGGAGTCCACCGAACGCGACCAGCCGAAGACAGGCGAACGAAAGCTCCAGGGACGCGACCCCGCAAGGGGATACCGGATGCCAAACGGATCGCCCAAGAACACGAGAAGCTGGAGTGATGAAGCCGGGAATGGACGAAGAGCCACTGTCCGGAGGGCGGATCACCCAGGGCGTCGTTCGTGTCGGCGAGACCGTCCGGCGGCCCGTCACAGCAAGGTCGGCCTTCGTCGCTGAACTGCTGAACCATCTTCAGCAACGCGGGTTCAACGGCGCGCCGCGATATCTCGGGCTCGACGACACCGGCCGTGACACGTTCACCTACCTGCCTGGCCGAGTGCCGGCCAGGTTCCAGAGCTGGGGCGATGATCAGGTGGCAGCCGCGGGTGCCCTTCTGCGCTCGTTGCATGAGGCCACCCGCGGCAGCCGCCTTGCCGCGACACATCCGGTCGTCTGCCACCACGATCCCGGTCCGAACAACGTTGTCTTCCACCAGGACCGGCCGATGGCCTTCATCGACTTCGATACCGCCGCCCCCGGCGACCCTCTTGAGGACCTCGGATACATGGCCTGGACCTGGTGCATCTCCTCCAAGCCGCAAGCTTCACCCGCCCAGGAACAGGCAGCCCAGGTACGGCTCCTTGCCGACGCCTACGGACTCGACACCCTGGCGCGCAGCAGCCTCGTCGACGCCATCCTCGACCGCCAAATCCGCAATGCGCTCTGGTGGCGTCAGCACCTCAACACTCCACAGCCACGCGTGGCCGACAACGAACAGGTCTTTTCCCGGATCGCGTGGTCCAGGCGCGAGCACGACTACACAGCAGCCAACCGCGACGTCTTCTTGAGCGCCTTACGCTGACGGTCTCGCGCACGCAACCGAGATGGGGCGTCAGCGCGGCAGCGCCGTCATGCGGGGGTCGTCGGCAGGGGAGAGGTCGAGGCAGGCGCGGTACCAGCGTGCAGGATGGCGCCACCAGGCCGGAGGTGCCGCAGGCGCCAGCGACGCCTGCTTCCACCGCCAGCTCGGGGCCCCACCGGCGTGACCTCCAGCGTCTCCCGGCTGCCCCACCCGGCGGATTCTCTGTCAAGTTCAGCATGTTGACGCGCAACGGCCCATCCGTCAGCTCAACCTATGACCGGGCTGCAGCGTTCGAGGGAACCCGCTTGCTCGCCGAACGAGTCGGCCCGGGATTGCGTCCACCAAAGACGTTGCCGTTCCACTACTCGGTGATACCGTATAGCGGTACTCGGTAGCACGTAGTACTGGTAGGGCTGAGGAGCACCCCCGATGGACGACCTGACGGAGATGTTGAAGGGCACGCTCGAAGGGTGCGTGCTCGAAATCATTGGCAGCGAGGAAACCTACGGGTACGCCATCACTCGCCGGCTGAACGAGCTCGGCTTCGCCGACGTCATCGAGGGGACGGTGTACACGATCTTGCTACGGCTGGAGAGGAACGGGCTCGTCCAGGTGGCGAAACGTCCATCCGGGGTCGGTCCGCCGCGCAAGTTCTACGCGCTCAACGACGCAGGGCGCGAGGAACTCGCAAGGTTCTGGGTGAAATGGCAGTACCTCTCATCACGCATCGACAGGCTTAAGGAGGGTGGGGGATGAACTTCTGGGAGAAGGTCACAGGCAGCGATCTCACCAGAGATTGGAAGGCGTTCGGAGCCCGGGTTGAGGCTCTGCCGGACGACTACCGGGAGGCGTGGGACCAGATCGTCGCTCACCTCTTCCCTTACGGGGACTTCACCGGCCGCAACCTGACACCGATCCTCGATTCTGCCCTTGGGCTGCTCGAAGTGTCGGCAGCGGACGGGCAGAGCGTCCACGAGGTGCTCGGCGACGACATCCAGGGCTTCTGTACGGCGCTGGCCGGCGGAGCTGGGGCCCGGACTCATCGCGACCGGTGGCGCGATCAGTTGAACAGGAACGTCGCAAGGAAATTGAGCCGGCTCGGAGGCTGACGTGAGCATCCAGGACATCATCGAAGGCAAGAAGCAATGGCGGGCGCATGTTGCCCGGGTCAAGGCACTCCCGCCGGACTACCAGATTGTGTACAAGGAGATGCAGAAGTACCTGTTCAAGGTCGGACCGGTCAGCCTGTCCGACGGGCCCCTCCTCCCCGGAATCGTCGACTTCTTCGAGGAGGGCGTCGCCGAGGGAAAGGGAGTCCTGGAACTCATCGGCGCCGACGTCGCCGCGTTCTGCGACGACCTGATCAAGGACTCTCCCACCTACGCGGATGCCTACCAGGAATCCATCAGCGGGGAACCCGGCGCGGCCAGGAAGTGACAGCCGCCGGACGGGTTCGCGACGGTCCCGCCATGGTCCCGCCACGGTGGGGTTCATGGCGTCGTCTGCGTCGGCAGCACGTGCACAGGTGTCTCGACAGCAGCTTTGAGCCGGGGGCTCTCCTTCGCGTCGGCTGCCCTGAGCTCTTTGAACTGCCGGAACTGCTGGTGCAACGCCATTCGCTGCCGGTGTCCCTCCCGACCCGCATGCCCTCAGATCTTTTCGGAGTTCGCCACTCCGCGGATGTCGAGAACGTGCCACCGGCTCCGTCCCAGGGACATCAGCGGCCACCACCGGCCGCACGAGGAAGAAGGAGAGACCGGAATGGCGATTCAGCGGATGGACAACGTCGGCATCGTCGTGGAGGACATGGATGCCGCCATCGCGTTCTTCGTGGAACTCGGTATGGAGCTGGAGGGAAGGGGGGAGGTCGAGGGCCTCTTCGCCGACCAGTGCACAGGCCTCGACGGCGTCCGATGCGACGTCGCGATGGTCCGGACCCCGGACGGTCACAGCCGGCTAGAGCTGGCGAAATACCGCAGCCCCGCAGCGATCAGCGCCGGTTCGCGCGACCGGCCGCACAACATCGTGGGCACGCACCGCGTCATGTTCGCCGTCGACGACATCGAGGACACGGTTGCCCGCCTGCGCCCTCACGGCGCCGAACTCGTCGGGGAGATCGCCCGGTTCGAGGACAGCTATCTGCTCTGCTACGTCCGCGGCCCGGAGGGCATCATCGTCGGACTGGCCGAGCAACTGAGCTGAGACGGAGAAGCCGAACCACGCAGCCGCACGAGATCGTTTGATGTCCTGAACCGCCTGATCAGCCAAGGGCTGCTCTCCGGCGAGAGGAGGCGACGGTGCGGCTGAGTTCCCATCCGATCTTCTCGGGGCCACTCGGCGGGATTTCGCGGATCGAGGGTCTGTCGATCCGGGGGGGTGCCCCTATCTCTTTCGTCAAGGGGCGGGTCGGTTGATTGGTGATGTTTCAGGCGGCTTGGGGGACGGCTTGAGGTTCGAAGAACGT
>NZ_JBHVGZ010000124.1:0-15788 GCF_042800355.1 Streptomyces sp. NPDC057623 | reverse complement strand
GGACGCTGCGGGCCCTGTGGCGTTCTTCGAAACCTCGTGGACCCTTACGCTTCGTCTCGGCGCAGCGAGGGCTTCAGGTCCTTGAGCCGGCCGAGCAGACCGTTCACGAACGAGGGCGACTCGTCCGTCGAGAACTCCTTCGCCAGCTGCACCATCTCGTCCAGCACGACGGCGTCCGGAGTCTCGTCGACCCAGATCAGCTCATACGCGCCGAGACGCAGGATGTTGCGGTCCACGACCGGCATCCGGTCGAGCGTCCAGCCGACCGAGTACTGGGCGATCAGCTCGTCGATCCGCTTCGTGCGTTCCGCGTAGCCCTCGACCAGCTGCATCGTGTACTCGCTCACCGGCGGCTGCCGGGTGTCGGTCCGGGAGAGCCGGACCCAGTCCGCGAGGACCGTCAGGACGTCGACGCCGCGCTGGTCGCCCTCGAAGAGGATCTGGAAGGCGCGCTTGCGGGCCGTGTTGCGAGCAGCCACGGTTAGCTGTTCACCCGGCCGAGGTAGTCGCTCGTACGGGTGTCGACCTTGATCTTCTCACCGGTGGTGATGAAGAGCGGGACCTGGATCTGGTGGCCGGTCTCCAGCGTGGCGGGCTTGGTGCCGCCGGTGGAGCGGTCGCCCTGGACGCCCGGCTCGGTCTCCTGGATGACGAGCTCGACGGCGGCCGGCAGCTCGACGAAGAGCACCTCGCCCTCGTGCTGCGCGACGGTGGCGGTGAAGCCCTCGATCAGGAAGTTGGCGGCGTCGCCGACGGCCTTGCGGTCGACCATGAGCTGGTCGTAGGTCTCCATGTCCATGAAGACGAAGTAGTCGCCGTCCATGTAGGAGAACTGCATGTCGCGCTTGTCGACAGTGGCCGTCTCGACCTTGACGCCGGCGTTGAACGTCTTGTCGACGACCTTGCCGGAGAGCACGTTCTTGAGCTTGGTGCGCACGAAGGCCGGGCCCTTGCCGGGCTTGACGTGCTGGAACTCGACGACGGACCAGAGCTGGCCGCCTTCGAGCTTGAGCACCAGGCCGTTCTTGAGGTCGTTCGTGGAAGCCACGGTTGCGGAATCTCCTGGACTGACGTGGACGACCCCGGGGCACGCACCTGCCTATAGTGCGAGCAGCTCCTTGGTCGTGATGGTGAGTAGCTCGGGTCCGCCGTCCGCCTCGGGGCGGACGACGAGCGTGTCATCGATCCGGACGCCGCCCCGGCCCGGGAGGTGGACCCCCGGTTCGACGGTGACCGGCACGCAAGCGTCCAGTTTACCCATGGCCGCGGGAGCCAACTGCGGGTCCTCGTCGATTTCGAGTCCCACACCGTGCCCCGTCAGGGCCGGTAGACCTTGCGTGTACCCCGCCGAGTCCAGCACCTGACGTGCCGCGCGGTCAACATCACGGTAGGCGGCGCCCGGTACCAGGGACTCCCGGCCGGCACGCTGAGCGGCGAAGACCAGGTCGTACAGCTCGATCTGCCAGTCGGCGGGGGACGTACCGATGACGAACGTACGGCCGATCTCGCACCGGTAGCCGCGGTACGTGGCGCCGAGGCAGACGGAGAGGAAATCTCCCTCCTCCACCCGGCGGTCGGTCGGTCGATGGGCCCGTCGGCCGGCGTTCGGGCCGGTGGCGACCGAGGTGGGGAAGGCGGGGCCGTCGGCGCCGTGATCGACCAGGCGTCGTTCGAGTTCGAGGGCCAGGTGGCGTTCGGTGCGGCCGACGAGGATGGATTCGAGGAGTTCCCCCAGTGCCTGGTCGGCGATCTCCGCGCCGATCCTGAGGCAGGAGATCTCCTCCTCGTCCTTGACCACCCGGAGCTGCTCGACCGCGCCGCCGAGGTCGGTGAGGCGCAGTCGCGGGACGACCGAGCGGATGGCTCGGTGGCGGGCCACGGTGAGGTGGTGTTCCTCCACGGCGAGGGACACCCCGCCGTGCCCCGACGCGAGGTCGGCCGCCGCGACGGCGGGGTCGCCTCCGGGGCCGGGGAGGGGGTGGATCCGCAGTGCCTCGTCGGGGCGACCCTCACTGGGGCGGTCGTCGAGCGGGCCGGCGCTCACGAGCAGGTCTTCGGTCTTGCCGAGGAGCAGCACGGAGCCCTGCGGGGCGGCGCCCGCGAGGTAGCGGACGTTGGCGGGGCGGGAGATCAGCGCGGTGGCGCTGCCGCTGGCTTGGCAGCGGTCCCTCAGCCTGGATCGGCGGGTGGCGTACACCTCTGACATGCCCCGAGCGTAAGAGCTCCGCTCAGTTGGCGCCGGTTGAAGGGGTCTGAGTGGGCGGTGCCTGGATTGTGCGGGTTGGTGGGGGTGCCGATCGGGGGCGGGGGTGCGGCTTGAGGTGGTGTGCCGTCTGCGGGTTCGTGGGGGCTTGTCGCGCAGTTCCCCGCGCCCCTCGGGACACTTCCGCAGGGGCGATCAGCAGCTCAGGGCGGCTTGTCGCGCCCACTCGGCCGAGCCCCACGTGGGCGCGGCCCCGCCCCGTCGGAAGAGCGCTCCGCTGACGTCGGCTACCAGCTCGGGGGGCTTGCGATGGAGCGGGCCAGTACGTCGTTCAGGACCTGGGCCGTCTGTGGGACGTCCAGCTGGGAGTTGTCGATGATCGGCAGGCCCGAGCCGTACCAGCCCGCCATGCGGCCGTGGATGCGGGCGACCTCCTCGTCGGTGAGGCGGCGGTTGCCCGAGCGTTCGGCGTTGCGCTCCAGGACGATCTCCAGGCCCGGGAGCAGGACGACGGGGAGGAGGCCGGGGCCCACGTGCCGCTTCCAGCCGCCGAGGCCGACCACGGGACGGTCGGGGAAGACCGCGTCGTCGAGGATGCAGGAGATGCCGTTGGCCAGGAAGTTGCGGGCGGCGAAGCCGCAGGTGCGGCGGGCGAGGCGGTACTGGGCCTCGGAGTTGTCGTTCCACCCGGACTGGGGGTCGGCGAAGCCCGAGCGGACCCACTCGCGTACATCATCGAGGCTGATGTGGGCCGTGGGGACGCGGCGGTGGTCCGCCCAGTACTTGGCGACGCTGGTCTTGCCGGCCCCGGCCGGACCGATGAGCAGGACCGCGAGGGTCGTGCCCGCCGGGTCGGGGGCCGTCGTGGCGGGCGGGGCGCTCGGCATACCGACAGGACCGCCCGGCGGCAGCGGCACATGGCCCGTGGTCTCGGGCGTCGGCGAGACGTGGGCCTGCTGGGGCGCGGGAGGGAGCGGCCCGGGGGGTGTGAAGCCAGGTGCCGGGGGCGGCGGGGGCACGGGCGCGGATCCCTGGTGCGGGGCGTGCGGGGCAGGCCCCTGGTGAGTGCCCGGGTGAGGCGGACCCGGGTGAGGCGGACCCGAATGTGGTGCGGCCGGCGTCCAGCCGTGCCCCGACTGGTGGGGCGGCGGCAGCGGAGAACCCACTGCGTGCTGCATCCGGTGCCACTCCGTCTCGTCTTCCATGGCCATTGGCGCTGGCAGCAGGGTGTGAACCCCGCCCTCCCCCACTACCGAGAGGCGTGCGGGGGACCCCATCGAACGGTACCGCCCCCGGCCGCCGTTTGGTGAACGGCCGGGGGCGGTCCGAAGTGCCCATCGCCACAGGCGAATCGGACGGAAGCGCGCTTCCGGGGACTTACTGGCCGACTTCGCCGTACGCGGCGAGCAGGACGGCCGGGTCGGGGCCCTCCAGGACGGTCGGCTTGGCCAGGCCGTCCAGCACGATGAAGCGCAGCAGATTGCCGCGGGACTTCTTGTCGACCTTCATGGTCTCCAGCAGCTTGGGCCACTGGTCGTAGCGGTAGTGCAGCGGCAGCCCGACCGACTCGAGGATCGTGCGGTGACGGTCGGCCGTCGCGTCGTCCAACCGCCCGGCGAGACGGCCGAGTTCGGCGGCGAAGTGCATGCCGACGGAGACCGCGGCGCCGTGCCGCCACTTGTAGCGCTCGTTCTTCTCGATCGCGTGGCCCAGGGTGTGGCCGTAGTTGAGGATCTCCCGCAGGCCGGACTCCTTCAGGTCCGAGGAGACAACCTCGGCCTTGACCCGGATGGAGCGTTCGATCAGCTCGGCCGTGTGCGGGCCCGCGGGGGTGCGGGCGGCCTCGGGGTCGGACTCGATGAGCTCCAGGATCGCCGGGTCGGCGATGAAGCCCGCCTTGATGATCTCGGCGAGCCCGGACACGTAGTCGTTGACCGGCAGGGACTCCAGTGCGGCCAGGTCGCAGAGCACACCGGCCGGCGGGTGGAAGGCGCCGACGAGGTTCTTGCCCTCGGCGGTGTTGATGCCGGTCTTGCCGCCGACGGCCGCGTCGACCATCGCGAGCACGGTGGTCGGTACGGCGATCCAGCGCACCCCGCGCAGCCAGGTCGCGGCGACGAACCCGGCGAGGTCGGTGGTCGCGCCGCCGCCGACGCCGACGACGACGTCGGTGCGGGTGAAGCCGGACTGCCCGAGCGCCTTCCAGCAGTAGGCGGCGACCTCTGCGGTCTTGGCCTCCTCGGCGTTGGGCACCTGGATGGCGACGGCCTCGTAGCCCTGGTCGGCGAGGTCGGCCCGCAGCGCCTCGCCGGTCTCGGCGAGCGCCTCGGGGTGCAGGACGGCGACCCGCTGGGCCTTGTCACCGATCAACCCGCCGAGCTCACCCAGGAGTTGCCGGCCCACCAGGACCTCGTAGGGTTCGCTGCCCGCGGTGCCGCCGACCTGGATCCGCGTCACTGCCTCGCTCATACGTCCTTCAACTCCAGTGCGTCCAGGGCCGCTTGGGTCACTTCTTCGGGCGTGCGGCCGTCGGTGGCCACTACGGCCGTGGCCACCCCCTCGTACAGATGACGGCGGGCCTCCATCAGCTCGCGCCACTGCTTGCGCGGGTTGACCGCGAGCAGCGGACGGGCGGCGTTGAGGCCGGTGCGCTTGACCGCCTCCTCGACCTCCATCGACAGGTACGCCACCCGCTGCCCGGCGAGCAGCGCACGTGTGTCCGCGTCGAGGATCGCACCGCCGCCGAGTGCCAGGACCCCCTCGTGCTCGGCGAGCGCCCGGTGCACGGCCTGCTTCTCGATCGCCCGGAAGGCCGGCTCGCCCTCGTCAACGAAGATCTCGGCGATCGAACGGCCCTGCTCGGCCACGATGTCGTCGTCGGTGTCCCGGTAGACCACGCCGAGCCGGTCGGCCAGCAGCTGTCCGACGGTCGACTTGCCCACACCCATCGGACCGACCAGGACGACCACGGGTGCTGCGCTCACCGGATGGCCAGGTTGTCGAGGTACGACCGCACATTGCGGCGGGTCTCGGTCACCGAGTCGCCGCCGAACTTCTCCGCCACCGCGTCCGCGAGTACGAGGGCCACCATGGCCTCGGCGACGATGCCGGCGGCGGGGACCGCGGAGACGTCGGAGCGCTGGTGGTGCGCCTGCGTGGCCTCGCCGGTGGTGACGTCGACCGTCTGGAGGGCGCGCGGCACGGTCGCGATCGGCTTCATCGCCGCGCGGACCCGCAGCAGCTCACCGGTGGTGAGGCCACCCTCGGTGCCGCCGGAACGGCCGGAGACACGGCGGATGCCCTCGGGCGTGTTCACGATCTCGTCGTGCGCCTTGGAACCGGGCACCCGCGCCAGCTCGAAGCCGTCACCGAGCTCGACGCCCTTGATCGCCTGGATCCCCATGAGCGCACCCGCGAGACGGGCGTCCAGCTTGCGGTCCCAGTGCACGTGCGAGCCGAGGCCGACGGGCACGCCGTAGGCCAGGATCTCGACCACACCGCCGAGGGTGTCGCCGTCCTTGTGGGCCTGGTCGACCTCCGCGACCATCGCCTTCGACGCGTCGGCGTCGAGGCAGCGCAGCGGGTCGGCGTCCAGCTTCTCGACGTCGGCCGGCGTCGGGTACACGCCCTGCGGGGCCTTCACGGAGCACAGTTCGACGACATGGCTGACGATCTCGATGCCGGCCGTCTCCTTGATGTACGACCGGGCCACCGCGCCCAGCGCCACGCGGGCGGCGGTCTCACGGGCCGAGGCGCGCTCCAGGATCGGCCGGGCCTCGTCGAAGCCGTACTTCTGCATGCCCGCGAGGTCGGCGTGGCCGGGGCGGGGGCGGGTCAGCGGCGCGTTGCGGGCCAGGCCCGCGAGGATCTCGGGGTCGATCGGGTCGGCCGCCATGACCTGCTCCCACTTCGGCCACTCGGTGTTGCCCACCATGATCGCGACCGGGGAACCGAGGGTGAGGCCGTGCCGGACGCCGCCGAGGAAGGTGACCTCGTCGCGCTCGAACTTCATGCGCGCACCGCGTCCATAACCGAGCCGGCGCCGGGCCAGGTGGTCCGCCACCATCTCGGTGGTGATCGGCACGCCGGCGGGAAGGCCCTCCAGCGTCGCCACGAGTGCGGGACCGTGGGACTCCCCCGCGGTCAGCCAGCGCAACCTGCTCAACGGTGCTCCTCAGTGCTCGCGCCCTGGTACTGCCCTGCGTACGCGTGTCCTCGCGTACGTCGACGGCGTCACCAGGTGCGCGGCCCCGGCCCGCCACCTTCGATCCTCCCACGTCCGGGCCCGGTCCCCGGCCGCCGGTCCACCAAGCGGACGGCGGTACGGCGGCGCCTGGCCCCGGAGCGGATCACACGGAGCCGTTGCCCCGGCCCTGTTGCGGCGCGTAAGCCCCGAGGAAATCCGCACCGCTCGGCTGCGGAGCCGGCTGCGGCGCGGCCTGCTGGGGAGCGTACGGCCCCAGATAGTCGGAGCCGCGGCCCTGCCCGTGCTGCGCCGCCGCCACCTGGACGGCCTGTCCCGCGCGTGCCGCACGCCGACGGTCGATCTTGCGCTTCAGCTTGAAGACCCACGACCCGACGACGAGAAGCACGATCAGGACCAGCACGGGGATCTGTACCCAGTCCGGCATGAACTGCAGGACGATCTCGAATATCTCGCCCTTACCGGACGCCATCGGCACACCACTGGACACGTCTGGTACTCCCCCTTGTTCTGCTCCGCCCCCTCGCGGAACTCAGGGGATCCTAGCGGGCCTCGAGAGCGCGCTCCCCCGCATTTCGCATGGCCTCGACGGGCACCGCGACACGGCCGGTCATCTGCTCCACCTGCAACACCGCCTGGTGCACGAGCAGGTCGAGCCCGCTGACGACGGCTCCGCCGTACATGGACCACCGAGCCGCGAGGGCGGTCGGCCAGGGGTCGTAGAGCACGTCGAACAGGGTGGCAGGGCGCTCCGGTACGGACGCGGCCAGGGCGTCCGTCGTGCCGGCCGGGGTGGTCGCGATCACCAGCGGGGCGCGCAGCGCCCGGTCCGCCTCCGCCCAGTCCGCCGTACGGATCTCGACGTCGAGGCGCTCGCCCCACTGCCGCATCTCGGCCGCGCGGGCCTCGCTGCGTACGTAGGCGACGATCTCACCGGTGCAGACGCGCGCGAGTGCGGCCAGCGCGGAGGACGCCGTGGCGCCCGCTCCGAGGATGGCCGCCGAGTCGACCTGTTCGATGCCGCGCTCCCGCAGTGCGGCGACCATCCCGGGGATGTCGGTGTTGTCGCCGACGCGGCGGCCGTCCTTGGTGAAGACGACGGTGTTGACCGCCTCGACGGAGGCCGCCGTCTCGCTGATCTCGTCGAGCAGCGGGATGACGGCCCGCTTGAGCGGCATGGTCAACGACAAGCCGGCCCACTCCGGTCCGAGTTCCGCGAGGAACCCGGGCAGTGCGGCTTCGTCGATCTCGAACCGGTCGTACGACCAGCTTGTGAGCCCGAGTTCCCCGTAGGCGGCGCGGTGCAGCACCGGGGAGAGGGAGTGGGCGATGGGCGAACCCAGTACGGCGGCCCGGCGGGCGTCAGTTGCCCCTGCTCTCATTGAACTTGTCCTTGAGCTTCAAGAAATCGTCGTGGGTCTTGGCGAATTCGGTCCTGTTCACGCCGTCGGTCGCCACGAAGTAGTACCAACCCTGGTTGGTCGGATTCAGCGTCCCCTTCAGCGCACCCTCGCCCGGGTTGTCGATCGGACCGGGCGGCAGACCCTTCTGCGTGTACGTGTTGTACGGGTCCTGGTTGCTCTTGATCTCCGACTCGCTGATGTCGATGTTGCTCTGACCCTTCAGGTAATTGAAGGTCGAGTCGAACTGAAGGGCACCGTAGGTCTCGGGATTCGCCAGGTCGAGGCGGTTGTAGACCACCTCCGCCATCTTGCGGTAGTCGTCGTCGGTCTTGCCCTCGGCCTGGACGAGGCTGGCGACCGTGATGACCTGCAACGGGTTGTCCAGCTTGAGAGCCTTGGCCTTGGCCTCCAGGCCCAGCTCGTCGTACTTGTTCGCGGCCTGGGTGACCATTCCCTTGAGGACCGACTCGGGCTTCATTCCCTTGGCGGCAGGGTAGGTGCCGGGGTAGAGGAAGCCCTCCAACGGATCCTTGATCTCGTTGTTGCTGTTCGCCCAGCTCGGAAGTCCGAGGCTCTTGTATTTGTCCTCGGCCGCCTTCTCGGTGGTTCCGGACGACAATTCGAGCTTTTCGTCGATCGCCTTGTAGACGGTCTTGTTGCGCTCGCCGGGCCTGACCAGGACGTTGTTCTGACTTTCGGGGCTGAGCATCAGTTCGACGGCGCTGGCGGCGGACATCTGCTTCTTCAGCAGGTAGGCGCCGGCCTGAATCTTGTCCCCGTCGGCGTTCTGCTGCTGAGCGGCGACGAACGCGTCGACGCTCTTCACGACGCCGGCCGCCTTGAGCTTCTGACCGATCACGGACCCGAACGCGCCCTTGGGGATCTCGACGGTCACCGTCTCACTGGTGCCGTCACCCGCGAAGTCCGGCGCATCGCCGAAACGATTTTGGTAAAACTGATAACCGAAATATCCGACTCCGGCGACGCCGCCGCCGAAGATGAGCACGACCACCAGACAGGCCATCCCGCTGCGCCGCTTCTTGGGCTTTCCGCCCCGGCCGCGACGGTCCCCACGTCCGCGACCGCCGCCCGAGTCGTCGTCGGAGTCGTCTTCGCCTTCGTCGCCGCCGGCGAAGAAGGCGTGTTCGCCCTGGTCAGGGCCGGGGTCCCAGTCGGTCTGGGGTGGCTCCGGTTCGGCTTGACGCCGGCTCGGCGGCGCCGGCGGCGGGTACGCCTCCGGGCTGCCGTAGTAGTCGGGCTGCTCACCGCCGTACGCCGCGGCCTGCTGGCCGTACGGGTCCGCCGGGTCGGGGTACTGGGCGTGCCCATGTGTGCCGTCGGCCCAGCCGTTGTTGTCGTACGGCTGCTGTCCCTGGCCGGGGTACTGCTGCTGCCCGTACTGCTGCTGTTCGTACTGCTGCGGGTACTGCTGGCCCTGCTCCGGGTACTGCTGACCGTGCTGCTGGTACTGCTGCGCCTGACCGTATGCGGCCTGCTGGCCGTTGTCCCAGTCGCCGTAGTGCTGCGGCTGCTGCGACTGCTCCGGATAGTGCTGCGGCTGGCCGCCGTAGGCAGCCTGCTGGCCCGCGTGGGCCTGCTGCCCTTCCCATCCGCCGTCCCCGAACAACGGGTCCTCGGGATGCCACGGTTCGGAGCCTGGGCCCCGGCCATACTCAGTCATCGATCCCCTAGAGCCGCGAGGCGGCGGTCACGCGGCTGCTGAAGATCCGGTTCCCGTCCCGCCTCTCTTTGTGCCCCGGCTGTTCGAACACCGGCGCATCGCGCGGAACGTTACCGTATCGCGATCAGATAACCACTTCGACGCTCTCTCCGGGTGCTTTACCTGACGCCCGTTCGGATTCGAGGGCCTGCTGAAGGATGATCACAGCGGCCGCCTGGTCGATCACCGACCGGCCCTTCTTCGACTTCACCCCCGAGGCGCGCAGTCCCTGACTGGCCGTCACGGTCGTCATCCGCTCGTCCACGAGCCTGACCGGTACGGGCGCGATCATGCGTGCCAGTTCCTGCGTGAAGCCCCTGACCTTGACCGCGGCCGGACCCTCGCCCCCCTTGAGGGAGCGAGGCAGACCTACGACGACCTCGATCGGCTCGTACTCCTCGACGAGTTGCCTGAGGCGGCGGTGAGCTGCCGGGACGTCCCGGCCCGGGACCGTCTCCACCGGGGTGGCGAGGATCCCATCAGGGTCGCACGAGGCGACGTCGATACGGGCGTCGCCGACGTCGATCGCGGGGGGACGGCCGCGGCGCGTGCCGGGGCCGTCACCACTTGTCTGGGCTTCGGCGCTCACTTGGCCGTTTCCGCCACGAGCCGCTCGACGGCGTCGACGGCCTCGCCGACGGCGGCCGGGTTCTGCCCGCCGCCCTGGGCGACGTCCGGCTTGCCGCCACCGCCGCCGCCGAGGGTCTTGGCGGCCGTACGGACCAGGTCACCGGCCTTGAGACCACGCTCGCGGGCGGCCTCGTTGGTGGCGATGACCGTGAGCGGCTTGCCGTTGCTGACCGCGAAGAGGGCGACCACGGCGGCGCGCCCGCCCTGGATGCGGCCGCGCACGTCGAGGACCAGCTTGCGCAGGTCGTCGGCCGCGGTGCCGTCAGGGACCTGACCGGTGACGACGGCGATGCCGCGGACGTCCTTGGCGGACTCGGCGAGACCGGCCGCGGCCTGGAGCACCTTTTCGGCGCGGAACTTCTCGATCTCCTTCTCGGCGTCCTTCAGCTTGCCGAGCATGGCGGAGACCTTCTCCGGGAGCTCCTCCGGGCGGCCCTTGATCAGCTCCTGGAGCTGGGCGACGACCGTGTGCTCACGGGCGAGGAAGTTGTAGGCGTCCACGCCGACCAGGGCCTCGATACGGCGCACACCGGAACCGATGGACGACTCGCCGAGCAGCTTGACCAGGCCCAGCTGGGCGGTGTTGTGCACATGCGTGCCGCCGCACAGCTCCTTGGAGAAGTCGCCGATGGTCACCACACGGACCCGCTCGCCGTACTTCTCGCCGAACTCGGCGATGGCGCCCTGCTTCTTGGCGTCGTCGATGCCCATGACCTCGGCGTGCACGTCGAGGTCGCGGGCGAGCACCTCGTTGATCTTCTGCTCGACGTCGGTCATCACGGCCGTCGGGACGGCGGACGGCGAACCGAAGTCGAAGCGGAAGCGGCCGGGCTGGTTCTCGGAACCGGCCTGGGCGGCCGTCGGGCCGAGGGCGTCGCGCAGGGCCTGGTGGGTGAGGTGGGTGGCCGAGTGGGCGCGGGCGATGGCGCGGCGGCGCAGCGAGTCGATGGAGGCGTGGGCCTTGGCACCGACCGTCACCTCGCCGAACTGGACGACGCCCTTGTGGACGTACACACCCGGGACGGGCTTCTGGCAGTCGCGGATCTCGATGACGGCACCGGTGTCGACCTTGATGCGGCCGGTGTCGCCGATCTGGCCGCCGCCCTCGGCGTAGAACGGGGTGCGGTCGAGGACGATCTCGACCTCGTCGCCCTCGGTGGCGGCCGGAGAGGAGGCGCCGTCGACGAGGATGCCGACGATGGTGGACTCGCCCTCGGTGTCGCCGTAGCCGATGAACTCGGTCTCGCCGACCTTGTCGGCGATCTCCCGGTAGGCGCCGGCGCCGGCGTGGCCGGTCTTCTTGGCCTGGGCGTCGGCCTTGGCGCGCTCCCGCTGCTCCTTCATCAGGCGGCGGAAACCGTCCTCGTCCACGGAAAGCCCCTGCTCGGCAGCCATTTCGAGGGTGAGGTCGATCGGGAAGCCCCAGGTGTCGTGGAGCAGGAAGGCCTTGTCGCCGGCCAGGACGGTGGAACCCGCGGCCTTGGTGTCGGTGACGGCCGTGTCGAGGATGTTGGTGCCGGCCTTCAGCGTCTTGAGGAAGGCGTTCTCCTCGGCGAGGGCGACCTTCTCGATGCGCTCGCGGTCGGTGACGAGCTCCGGGTACTGCTGGCCCATCATCCCGACGACGGTGTCGATGAGGTCCTTCACGACCGGGCCGGTGGCGCCGAGCAGACGCATGTTGCGGATCGCGCGGCGCATGATGCGGCGCAGCACGTAGCCACGGCCCTCGTTGCCGGGGGTCACGCCGTCGCCGATGAGCATGACGGACGTACGCATGTGGTCGGTGACCACGCGGAGGGACACGTCCGAGGCGTGGGCGTCGCCGTACGCCACACCCGTCAGCTCGGTGGCCTTCTTGATGACGGCCATGGAGGTGTCGATCTCGTACATGTTCTGCACACCCTGCAGAATCATGGCGAGGCGCTCCAGGCCGAGGCCGGTGTCGATGTTCTTGCTCGGGAGCTCGCCGAGGATCTCGAAGTTGTCCTTGCCGATGCCGGCGCCCCGCTCGTACTGCATGAAGACGAGGTTCCAGATCTCCACGTACCGCTCGTCGTTGACGGCGGGGCCGCCCTCGACGCCGAACTCGGGGCCGCGGTCGTAGTTGATCTCGGAGCAGGGACCGCACGGGCCGGGGACGCCCATGGACCAGTAGTTGTCCTTCATGCCCAGGCGCTGGATGCGCTCCTTCGGCACGCCGACGACCTCGTGCCAGATGCGCTCGGCCTCGTCGTCCTCCAGGTAGACGGTGATCCAGAGCTTCTCCGGCTCCAGGCCGTAACCACCCTTGTCCTGGGGGCTGGTGAGCAGCTCCCAGGCGTACTTGATGGCGCCTTCCTTGAAGTAGTCACCGAACGAGAAGTTGCCGCACATCTGGAAGAACGTGCCGTGGCGGGTGGTCTTGCCGACCTCTTCGATGTCGGGGGTACGCACGCACTTCTGCACGCTGGTGGCACGCGCCCACGGCGGCTTGACCTCACCGAGGAAGTAGGGCTTGAAGGGCACCATGCCGGCGGGGACCAGGAGCAGAGTCGGGTCGTCCGCGATGAGCGACGCCGAAGGGACGACGGTGTGACCGCGCTCCTCGTAGAAGCTCAGCCAGCGGCGGCGGATCTCGGCCGACTCCATCAGTGGTCCTCGTTTCGGTTGTCCGTGTACGTCGTGTTGTCGATGACGTACGTCTTCGGCTTGTTGCGGTTCTCGATGGCGGTGTAGCGCCGGGGCGCGGGAAGTTCGGTGGAATCCTGGATGCCCAGGGCCTCTTCGAGCTCGGCCTCCCGCAGAGCCATGTTGTCGCGGACGTCGAGGGCGAAGCCCACCGCGCGGTCCTTGAGCCGGTGACCCGCCTCGAGCGCCTTGTTCGTCGCGGTCGCGGCGAGGCTCTCGGGGGTCAGCTGCTTCAGCTTCCGGTTGACCTTGGTGGTGGCCCACACACCGGCGGCGACGCCCGTGGTGAACCAGAACGTTCGGCGGAACATGCTGGGTCTCAGTCCCTCTTTCCGCGGAGGTTTCGCTTGCCCCGGCGCGACGCCGCAACCGTGCGGCCCACGATCACGGTGCGCCGGGGCGCCTTGGCGGGTTCGTCGTCCTTGCGGCCACCGAGGGCACGGCGCACGCCGTAGCCGAAGGCCGCGACCTTGACCAGGGGGCCGCCGAAGGTGGAGGCGACGGTGGTCGACAGCGCGGAGGCGTTCGACGTGACCTCCTGGACGTCGGAGGCGATCGCGTCGACCCGGTCGATCTGGGTCTGGGCGGAGCGCACGGCCGAGGAGGCTTCTGCCAGGAGCGGGACGGCCTGGTCGGTCACGTCCGCCACCAGCTTGGTGGTCGCCCTGAGCGTCTGGGCCAGCCTCGCCAACGCGACGGCGAGGAAGGAGACCAGAATCGCCCAGAAGACGGCCACCAGGATCCCGGCCACCTCTCCACCGGACACTGTGTGCACCCGCTCCCTGAAACGTGCCTCTACATCGGTCTACATCGAAAAAGTCGTGCACCGAGCCTATCGCGCCGGGGATGCCGCTCCACACCGGATTGCCGCCCGCGCGGGAGCCGAGTCGCGAGGAGCGGCGCCATGCGAAAACCCGCCGCCTCGCGCACCCGGAAGGGCGGCGGGACGACGGGCTTCAGGCGCAGAAGTCCTACGACCGTCGAAAGATCAACGGGCGTAGTACTCAACGACGAGCTGCTCGTCGCAGATCACCGGGATCTCCTTGCGGTTCGGCTCACGGTCCAGGCGGAACGCCAGGGCCTTGAGGTTCACCTGGAGGTAGCGCGGGGTCTCGCCCTCGGGGGCGAAGCCACCCTCACGGGCGATGGAGAAGAGGGTCTTCTCACGGCTGCGCTCGCGGACCATCACGACGTCGTCGGGACGGACGCGGAACGACGGCTTGTCGACCTTGCCGCCGTTGACCTCGATGTGGCCGTGAACGACCATCTGACGGGCCTGGTAGATCGTGCGGGCGATGCCCGAACGCAGAACCAGGGCGTCGAGACGACGCTCCAGCTCGATGACCAGGGCCTCACCGGTCTTGCCCTGCGTCTTGGCGGCACGCTCGTAGGCGCGGACGAGCTGACGCTCGGACACGTCGTACTGCGCACGCAGACGCTGCTTCTCCAGCAGACGGACCTTGTAGTCCGAGTTCTGCTTGCGGCCACGGCCGTGCTCACCCGGCGGGTAGGGACGGGCCTCGAAGTACTTGACGGCCTTCGGGGTCAGCGCGATGCCGAGGGCACGCGACTTCTTGACCTTGGGGCGGGACTGGTTCGCCACTTGTTTCTCTTTCCTGGTTCTCGGCTTGTCAGGGTGGAGGGAGGTCGCATCCGCAGCCGGGGAAACCCGCCTCGTCCGGCGAAGGACGTGGTGGGCAGCCGCTCCCCTGGTCTGGGCACATACGTGCAGCACGCGAGTGGCCCACCGACCGTTCCCGTCGTGCGACGAGTGGTGGTGGGCTGCCCGCGACACCGTTTCGACGGTGCGCGACGCTCCTGGAGTCGGTCCGCGAGGACCGGGTCTCCGGCTGACCGTCCCGTTCTGACTGCACGGGACACAGCACTTCGACGGATTCTACAGGGTGCTCAGGACCGCTTCCGACCGAGGCGCTGTCTGGTCCACTCGACGGCGTCCGCGTACCGCGCCTCGGCGCCGTGCCGGGTCGGGGTGTAGTACTCGCGGTCCTTGAGGGCCTCCGGGGCGTACTGCTGCTCGGCGATGCCCTCGGCCAGGTCGTGCGGATACACGTACCCCTGTGCGTGCCCGAGCTTGGCGGCGCCCTTGTAGTGCCCGTCCCGCAGGTGCGGCGGCACGGGTCCGGCCTGTCCCTTGCGTACGTCCTCCAGGGCGGCGCCGATCGCCGTGGTCGCGGCGTTGGACTTGGGGGCGAGGGCGAGGGCGATCGTGGCGTGACTGAGGGTGAGGGCGGCCTCGGGGAAGCCGATCATGGCGACGGCCTGGGCGGCGGCGACCGCGATCGGCAGGGCGTTCGGGTCGGCGAGGCCGATGTCCTCGCTGGCCGAGATCATCAGGCGGCGGGCGATGAAGCGGGGGTCCTCGCCGGCCTCGATCATCCGGGCCAGGTAGTGCAGGGCGGCGTCGACGTCGGAGCCGCGGATGGACTTGATGAGGGCGCTGGCGACGTCGTAGTGCTGGTCGCCGTCGCGGTCGTACTTCACCGCCGCCCGGTCGACGGTCTGCTCCAGTGTCGAGAGGCTGATCTCGGTCTCGCCCTGGTCCAGGGCGGCCCCGGCAGCGGCCTCCAGGGCCGTCAGGGCCCGGCGGGCGTCGCCGCCGGCGATCCGCAGCAGGTGCTCCTCGGTGTCCTCGGGGAGGGCGACGGCGTCCTTCAGGCCGCGCTCGTCGCCCTGCGCCCGCCGCAGCAGGCTCCTGACGTCGTCATCGGTGAGGGGTTCGAGGGTGAGGAGCAGGGAGCGGGACAGCAACGGGGAGATGATCGAGAAGTACGGGTTCTCGGTGGTCGCCGCGATCAGGGTCACCCAGCGGTTCTCCACGGCCGGGAGGAGGGAGTCCTGCTTCTTTCGGAAGGATCGGGTCGCTGATCGGCCGCGTCAGCGGCCCGTCTTGGGAGCCTTCCAGCGCGCGATGGCGCGGGCTCCCATGTTGAGGATCATGAC
>NZ_JBHVGZ010000123.1:10553-15836 GCF_042800355.1 Streptomyces sp. NPDC057623 | reverse complement strand
GCCGGTGGCCGTTCAACTATGCGGGCACCATCCCGATGCCGGAGCAAACCCCCGGATCAGGTCGAACCCGTACACCACTTCTCTGGACGCAACCGATCTTGGTTGCGCCCTCGCGCTGCTCCCACGGAAGGGTGCCCGACTCGCCTTCGTCTTTGAAGGTGCCGACGTGGTCCCACTGCTTACGAGTGATATGGGCAGCAGTTCGCTTGCCCGTGTAGGCAATGCCGTAGCCCTTTGTCTGGTCTTCGGTTGATACGCGCAGATAGTCAACCGCGCGGAGACACTTGCCTGCGATGGCCCGAGCCGCAATGTCGATTGCAGACATGACAGACTTACCCATGTCAGTCCTCCCGTGACTGGCAGGACCCCCCAGGAGCGTTTCTCAGGCCCTCCCGGGGGGTCCACTCATGTGGATCGCCTGATCATACGTCAGCTCTCCAGCCAGGGGGAGAACAAGAGTTCGAGCATGCGGCGGTGGGCCTCCAAGGACCCAGCACCTTCGACCGCAACCCACGTGACCGAGCTGCCGCCCGAGTCGACTTCGGAGATCGAGGGCGAGACAGAAGCCTGATCCTCAAGGTCGCTCACGGTTCCACCCCCCGTTCAGCAACTTCGCTCCACCGCCGGTTCGCGTTCGCCGCGCAACCAGGAACCCGACCCGCTTCAGCCCCATCAACAACACTTCGCCTCCCAATCCCCGGAAACTCATCCGGATAAGCGATTGGGTCAGCATCGCTCGCGACCGGGGCACAGGTCAACCACTTATCCGCATGAGTGGTTGACCTGGCACCGCCACATAGAGCGCCGTCGCCGAACCGCGCCGCAAGCCCCCTGCTGATCACCTACCGCAGGACCGCCGACGTCGACCATGGCCACCCGCAGCCATGGGAGGAGCCGAAGGCCCCTGCCGCCACATGCCAGCTCACCCATCCCGTGACTCCGACAGAGGCAGCCGCCCAGCGCACCATCCGGCGCCGATCCCAATCGGAGTAACTTCTCTTTACTTGCTTCAAGGGCGCGCGCTTCGCGCGCGCCGGGCAGCTCTGGCCGCCTCGGCCGGGCGTGCGGCCTTCGGCCGGTCCCGTCCGGACGGCCAGCCGCCCGGCACACCCGACCCGCACCCGACCAAGCACAGAAGCCCTCCGCCGAATCGTCGCGCGAGAGCTTCTGTCGTCCGCTCTGCCATTCACCGGGAAGGTAAGCCGCACGACCGACGAGGCCCACACTCCTCCGGCACGAGTGCCCATTCCACTCGCCCATGCGGATCGTTCACGCAGGAAGGCAACGCCGCCCCCGAGGCTTACAGCACCGTGACGACCCCATTTAGGCCGGTGGTACCAGGGACGCTATAGCGCGCCCCTGGACCCCGCCCAGGCGTGGCAACCTCACGCGCGAATGCGGGTCTCGTCGTGGCCCATGTCCGTGCGCGCGTGAGGTCACCACGCACGCGAGCAGCGCCTTTCCCTCGTCGAGGGGTACCGATCTGGACCCCAGCAAAGCGCCGGCGAACGCTCACCCAGGGCATTGGCCGGACACGGTCACGCCTGTCCGTAGTGCCACCACTACCAAGCGGGTTCAGCGCACCCCCGCCGGGGAACCAATCAACCTACTGGAAGCACACGGAAGGTTCATGAACAGGCCTTGAATCGCAACGAGTTGAACCCGGACGCCTCGCCCCAGGCAGCTTACGGAGCGCGTTTGCGGGCCCTGCGAGAAGCACGCGGCTGGAGGCAGGAAGACCTTGCTGGACACACGGATTACTCCAGCGTGCATGTCTCAGCCGTCGAGAACGGTCGGAAATCTCCAACCCTCCGTTTCTCGCGTAGCGCAGACCGCGCCTTCGGCATCGAGGGCACAGCAGACTCATTTGAGCGGGAATACCGCGAGATCAAACACGGCAGCCTGTTGGAAGGCTTCCCGGAGTACGTCGGGTACGAGGGCCGGGCAGTGGAGATCCGGCTGTTTCAGATCGGGCTGGTCCCTGGTCTGTTGCAGACACCGGAGTACGCACGGACGGTGGCGGATGGTGACGTGCAACGTGGGGCCATCACTCCCGAACAAGCTGAGGAGCGCGTCTCCTTTCTTGCAGAGAGGCAAGCCGCACTGGTGCGGCCCCGGCCGCCCATGGTGCTTGTAGTGATGGATGAGAGCTGTCTCCGTCATGGAGTCGGTAGTGCCGAGGTCAGGGAAGGCCAGCTTCGGCGCCTGGTCGAAGTTGCTTCCCTCCCTAACTGGGTGCTGCAAGTGGCACCCTTTGACATAGGAGCAAGGCGACCGTTCAACCTGCCGGTGAACCTCCTTACTCTGGCCGACCGATCCGTTGTGGCGTATGCCGAGTCACAGGCACGGGGGCACCTGGAACGCGAAGGCACCGCCGTGTTCCCCATGATGACGGCATACCATCAGTTGCAGGCCGAAGCGTTGTCGCAGGCGACGTCTGTGGCCATGATTGAGAAGTTGCGAAAGGGCATCCCGTGACGACCGAGTCCCCCCGCTGGTTCAAGTCCTCGTACAGCAGCAACGGCGGCGATTGCGTCGAAGTCGCCGCCAACTTCGCCGCCTCGCGCGGCCTGGTCCCCGTGCGTGACTCCAAGAACCCGAACGGCCCGGTTCTGAGCCTCCCTGCCGATGCGTTCTCGTCCTTCGTAGCGAGCGTCAAGGCCCGAGAACTTGGTGCCATCTGACCGCCATCCGCAGCGTGTACCGATGCAGAGTGCCCCATCGTGTAGATCACGATGGGGCATCTCACTGCCCGAACAGGCTCCCCAGACTCCGGAGAGTAGCCAGTCAGAACCTACATCCGAGGGGCACCAACGGTGCACAACAGCAAGGCCCTGACCAGGTTGTTTACCCAGGTCAGGGCCACGTTGCTGCTTCTTTGCAGGTCAGACGGTTACAGACAGAGTGAACGGATAAGCAACACGGGAGAACTGGACCGAAGGGCCCGATGCCCAAGGGCATGAAGCTGCCGAAGGGCGGGCCGAAGGCCCGTTGATCTCCTCCCTACAAGAAGGGGGCGCCCGGAGTGATCCGGGCGCCCCCTTCGTCGTATGCGAAGAGCCGCTGTCAGATCCGGACCTCGACCGTGCGGGCCAGCCGGTCGTGCAGGCCCCGGCCGTCGCGGTCCCAGATCAGGGCCGGGACGGCGACGCACAGCAGGGCCGAGCGCAGCAGGGCGCGCAGCGGGTTGACCGTGCCGGTCTCCAGGGTGACCACGCGGAGACCGAAGAGGCGCTTACCCGGAGTGAAGCCGACGGTGCCGACGGTCAGGGCGCTCATCAGGAAGAACAGGAGCAGGGCCCAGTTGCCGGTCGCCTGGCCGTAGCCGTCGGTGATGAGACCGTATGCGATCAAGAGGCAGATACCCCAGTCGACCGCCAGTGCTCCGAGCCGTCGTCCCGGGCGGGCGATGGAGCCCGGTCCGTCCTCCGGAAGGCCGAGTTGCCGACCCCGGTATCCGAAGTCGACACCCGCGTCCTCGGCGGCCGCGCGGGGGCCCGAGAGCCAGGATCCGATTGCTTGCCTCTTGTCCACCGGACCACCGTACTGCGCCCGTTTTGCGATGTGGACAGGTGGGGTGAGGTACGGGATGTCCGGTTAACGTGTGCGAAACAAATGGGTCACGCCCGAGAAATCACCCGTCCCTAGGGTCGAAGACAGCGTGTGCCACCGCACTGGCCGCACGAACGAACTACCACCCCGGTCGGACGGTCGGGAGTAGGAGGAGCTGGATGTTCCAGAACGCCGACGAGGCCAAGAAGTTCATCGCGGACGAGGACGTCAAGTTCATCGACGTCCGGTTCTGCGATCTGCCGGGCGTCATGCAGCACTTCACGCTGCCGGCGGAGGCCTTCGACCCGGACGAGGAACTGGCCTTCGACGGCTCCTCCATCCGCGGCTTCCAGGCCATCCACGAGTCCGACATGGCGCTGCGTGCCGACCTGTCGACCGCGCGTGTGGACCCGTTCCGCCGCGACAAGACGGTCAACATCAACTTCTTCATCCACGACCCGATCACGGGTGAGCAGTACTCCCGTGACCCGCGCAACGTGGCGAAGAAGGCGGAGGCCTACCTCGCGTCGACCGGTATCGCGGACACCGCGTACTTCGGTCCCGAGGCCGAGTTCTACGTCTTCGACTCCGTGCGCTTCGCGACCGGCGCGAACGAGTCCTTCTACCACATCGACTCCGAGGCCGGCGCCTGGAACACCGGCGCGGTGGAGAACAACCGCGGCTACAAGGTCCGTTACAAGGGCGGCTACTTCCCGACCCCGCCGGTCGACCACTTCGCCGACCTGCGTGCCGAGATCTCCCTGGAGCTGGCCAACTCCGGCCTCCAGGTCGAGCGCCAGCACCACGAGGTGGGCACCGCCGGCCAGGCCGAGATCAACTACAAGTTCAACACGCTGCTCGCCGCCGCCGACGACCTTCAGCTCTTCAAGTACATCGTGAAGAACGTCGCCTGGCGCAACGGCAAGACCGCGACCTTCATGCCGAAGCCGATCTTCGGTGACAACGGCTCGGGCATGCACGTCCACCAGTCCCTGTGGTCCGGCGGCTCCCCGCTCTTCTACGACGAGGCCGGCTACGCGGGCCTGTCGGACACCGCCCGCTACTACATCGGCGGCATCCTCAAGCACGCCCCGTCGCTGCTGGCCTTCACCAACCCGACGGTGAACTCCTACCACCGTCTGGTCCCGGGCTTCGAGGCCCCGATCAACCTGGTGTACTCGCAGCGCAACCGCTCCGCCGCGATGCGTATCCCGATCACGGGCTCCAACCCGAAGGCCAAGCGCGTCGAGTTCCGCGCGCCCGACTCCTCCGGCAACCCGTACCTGGCCTTCTCGGCCCTGCTGCTCGCGGGCCTCGACGGCATCAAGAACAAGATCGAGCCGGCCGAGCCGATCGACAAGGACCTCTACGAGCTGGCTCCCGAGGAGCACGCCAACGTGGCCCAGGTCCCGACCTCGCTCCCGGCCGTCCTCGACTCGCTCGAGGCCGACCACGAGTTCCTCCTCCAGGGCGACGTCTTCACGCCGGACCTGATCGAGACGTGGATCGACTTCAAGCGGACGAACGAGATCGCGCCGCTCCAGCTGCGTCCGCACCCGCACGAGTTCGAGCTCTACTTCGACGTGTGATATCGCCCCAGGTCAGAGCGGGTTTCCGCTCCCCTGGGCCGTCTGTGGGCCGTTGGGGGGGGGGTTTCCTTTTTTGGGGGAAAAAAACAAAAACCCGTTCTTTTTCCCTCCCCCCCCCCACCCCCCCCCCCCCCCCCACCCC
>NZ_JBHVGZ010000123.1:0-10543 GCF_042800355.1 Streptomyces sp. NPDC057623 | reverse complement strand
CGATGTTTGGTATCGCCCCGGGTCAAGGCGTGTTCCCCCCCCCTGGGTCCGTCTGTGGTCCGTCGCCTGTCTCCTTCCTGCGTGGAAGGACACGGCCGACGGCCTGTTTCGGGCCCCGTACCCGGCCGGGCCTTCCCGTCCGATGAAGCTCCGCGGAGAGGCGGAACCGCGGGACCGCGAGCCGGAGTTGGACAAGCTGTACGAGCGGTGAATCTGTGCTTTCCTGCGCTGAAACGAATGTGTGAGCGAGGCGGGGAAGGCAAGGAGCGGCCGTGCGGGGACCTGGGCGGGAAGAGGGGCTCGACGAACTGCTGCGGATCGTGCAGCGGAGCGGGCGTCCGGAAGAGGCGCTGGAGTGGCTCGGGCGGTGGACGGGTACCGAGGTGGCATGGATCGGCCCCGGCAGCGGGATCGGCGCGGCCACCTCCGGCTTCCCCCGGGAGGCCGGCGAGGCGCTGGGGGAACAGATCGAGCGCCTCGCCGACGGCCGGCTCGGCGCGGCCACCACCCGCCTGGGCGACCTGGAGGTACGCCTTGAAGCCTGCGGTTGGCGCATGCCACGGCCGGTTCTCGTGGCCGTCGGCGCGGCCCGGCTCGACCGCGAGGCCGCGGCCCTCGTGTCCCGGGCCGGCGGGCTGTTGCACCTGCTCGGCGAGGTGCACCGTGCCGACCACAGCATCCGCGGCTACGAGGAGAAGGCGCGCGCCATGCGCTTCGCCGTGCTGACCGCTCTGATGACCGGAGATGTCACCCTGGCCCGCCGGATGACCCACCGGGACGTCCCGCCCGTCCTGGACGCCGAGCACGTCCGCGTCCACCTCCTGCACTGCCCGCCCGCCGACCGCGACCGGCTGGCCACCACCTTCCAGGATGCCTCGGGCTACCACGGCGCCGGCCTGATGGTGCACTGCCCGGCCTTCCTGGACCACCTGATCTGTCCGATCGCCGAGAGGGACGGGAGCAGCGCGAACACCGGCGCCGCCGCCCCGGACGACCGGCTGGCGGGAGTCCTGCGACGGCTGGTGCGCGAGAACCCCGGCTATTGGCTCGGGGTCAGCAGGCCCCATCCGATCGCAGCCACCGGCACGGCCTACAAGGAGGCCGTCCACGCCCTCGCCGTCGCCCGCAACTCCCCGAATCGCCTGGCCGTCTACCACGGGCACACCTCGCTCATGCCCTTGTTGCCCCGGCCGGCGGCCGCCGCCTGGGCCCACGCGCACATAGAGCCGCTGTCAGCCGAACCGAAGCTCACCCGTGACGTCACCCGCCTCGCCGTGGCCTTCCCCCGGGTCGCCGTGGCCCGCCTGCTCGGCATCAGCCGTACCACCGTCGCCGCACACTGCGACCGGGCCGAACGCGCCATGGGCGCGGACCTCGGTGACGTCCGCCACCGGGCGGAACTGGACCTCGCGTTCTCCCTCGCCGACCTCCCGCCCGAACCCGGAGCCGAGACCTTCCGGGTCCCGCCGTCCCTCGGTCATCTCCTGCGCGGCGCGTCCGCTGTCGACTGGGCGACGGCCTTCCTCCAGCCGCTCCACGACACCCGCCACCGCGACCTGCACACCACCGTGCGGGCCTGGGTCGGCCACAACGCCGACGCCCAGCGTGCCGCCGAAACCCTGAACCTCAGCCGCAACACGGTACGGGCCCGCCTGCGCACCGCGGAACGCCTCCTCAACCGGGACCTGCTGACGACCGTCTCCGGCCTCCACGACGTCGTGCACGCGCTGACCGCGACTGGTCACCGTGCACACCCGGGGGACGAAAGTGGCCACTGTGCACCGTGGTTCCGTCGGCACAGTGACGCCTAACTTGATCCACACGGGTCGAGCGACCCGTTTCCGATCAATGCCCTGGGGGGTATCTCGTGCGCGCATTCCGTACTGGGGGAATCATGGTCGCGGCAGCGGCGCTGGTCGCGCTGGCCAACTCGCCTGCCGCGGCGGGCTCGAACGCCACGTCGTGGGGCCAGAGCAGTAAGTCCACGTGCGACAGCAGCTCGGTCGGCACCTTCGAGGACGCGGGTGACTGGTTCTACGTCAAGGACGTCTGCGCCGACAACATGTCCGCGGTCATCAAGGTGGACGTCGCCCCGTACCAGAGCGGTGGGGGCTACGACTTCACCATCTGGAACCCGGGTGGCAACGGCTCCACGAAGGAAGTGAACAAGAACTACGCCGAGGGCACGAACGTGTGTATCCAGGCGGGCATGGGCGAGTACAGCTCCGGCGAGTGGGGCCTGTTCGGCTCCTGGTCCTGCGGCCAGGCCTGACCGGCCTGACCGGCCTGATCGGTCTCTCGCACCGAGGCATACGCCCGCGCCCCCGCTGTTGTCCTGACAGCGGGGGCGCGGGCGTATGTTCTATTCTGCCGATGAGACCACACGGGGGTGGACGGGATGCCTGAGCACGAACACGACGACCAGGAGCGCGAGTTCGACCTGAGATGGGCGGACAACGCCGAGCACAAGGAGCCCTCGGCGCGGGCGCGGATGCTCGCCGCCCGCTGGAAGGAGAACCCGCCCGGTCCGGTGCCGTTCCGGGCCGAGCCCGATCATGTGGCGCGGCGGCAGCGACGGTCGAGCTGGGTGTCCACGGCCATCGTGCTGGGCTGCGTCGCCGGGGTGATCGTGCTGCTGGGCTACATCAACTTCCGCGCGGCCTACTAGGGCCGGTCGGGCGGGCCCCTGGGCTCTGGCTTTGCGGCTCCTAGGGCCGATCACGACCCGTTCATGGGGGTCACCGGGTGCACACTGGGCAGTGGGACGAGTGCCTGAGTGCGCGCGGGGTGATGCGAGATGCAGAGCCGGTTCCGGAGTGATCGGCGGTTGACCGCCCGGATGGGGATCACTCTGTTTCTGCTCGGATTGTTGTACGTGGCGTTCGTGGCCGCGTTGATCGTGCTGCTGAAGTCCTGGGTGCTCGTCGTGGTCGTGGCGGCGGGGCTGCTCGGGGCGCAGTACTGGTTCTCCGACCGGGTCGCGCTGTTCGCGATGCGGGGGCGGGTCGTGGAGCGGGAGGAGTATCCCGAGCTGCACGGGGTCGTCGACCGGCTGTGTGCCATCGCCGACATGCCGAAGCCCGTGGTCGCCGTGTCGGAGATGGACATGCCGAACGCGTTCGCCACCGGGCGCAATCCCGATCATGCCGTGGTCTGTGTGACCACGGGGCTGCTGCGCCGGCTGGAGCCGGACGAGCTGGAGGGTGTGCTCGCGCACGAGCTGTCGCATGTGGCGCACAAGGACGTCGCCGTGATCACGGTGGCCTCGTTCCTCGGTGTGATCGCGGGGCTGATCGTGCGGTTCGCCTTCTATTCGCAGATCTTCGGCGGTGGCCGCAGGGACCAGAACACCGCCGTGATCTTCGCCGCCGTGATGGGTGTGTCGGCGGCCGTGTACGCGATCAGCTTCCTGCTGATCCGGGCCCTGTCCCGGTACCGGGAGCTGGCCGCCGACCGGGCGGCGGCGCTGCTCACCGGACGCCCCTCGGCGCTGGCCTCCGCCCTCACCAAGGTCTCCGGCGACATCGCCCGGATCCCGTCCAAGGACCTGCGGACGGCGCAGGCCTTCAACGCCTTCTACTTCACCCCCGCGCTGGGCCGGGAGCCCGGCGTCGCGCGGCTCTTCTCCACTCATCCGAGCCTGGAGCAGCGGCTCGACCAACTGGGGCGGATCTCCTCCGAGCTGGGCGAGGCCGCGGCTCCCGGAGGGGTGTGAGCATGGGGCTGCTGGACATCCTGTTCGGCCGTACGAAGCCGGTCGCGCCCGATCTCGACCAGCTCTTCGGGCTGCCCTCGGCGGCGGTGACCCTGGAGGCGGCGGCCGGGTTCCGGCCGACCGGCAGCGGGGCGGTGTGCTTCGCCACGGTCGAGGGCGCCGCCTTCGCACAGACGCACCGCGAGGTGCAGGCGCTGCTCGACGCGGACGCAGAGCGCGAGGGACGGCCGGTGCGGCTGACGCGGGACGACTACGGCTACTCGTGGCTGGTCTCCGCGCGCAAGTCCGACCAGCTGCCGGAGCTGGTCAACGACCTGCACGCGGTGAACAGCGCGATGGAGGTCAACGGCTTCGGGCCGCAGCTGCTGTGCTCGCTGGCGGGGTTCGAGGACGACGAGGGCAGGCGGCTCGCCCTCGTCTACCTCTACAAGCGGGGCACCTTCTACCCGTTCGCACCACTGGCCGGCCCCGCCGAGCGGCGGGACAACCCCTTGGAGCTGCGGGTGAAGGCGGTCCTCGCCGACGACCTGCGGATCGAGCAGGACCTGGGCCGCTGGTTCCCGCTCTGGGGTGCCCCCGGCCTGTGACCGGGGGCGCCTCGGGCTACCAGCCGAGCTGGTCTCACTTGCTCTTCTCGCGCTCCTGGCGACGGGCCTCGAAGGGACGCTCGCGCCGGTAGCGGCGCTCCCACTTGGCCTGCTTGTCGCGGCGGTCGCGGTAGGAGCGGTAGTCCGCGGGCATGGCGCCTCCCGACGGGGCCCCCTTCCCGGCCCCGCCGCTCGGCGCGGAGGGGCTGCGGCCGTACTGGAGGTAGAGGAAGAGCACCGCGACGGCGGCCAGCCAGTAGAGGTGGTTGTCGAATCCTAAGATCACCAGGACGACGGTCCCGGACATGACGATGGTGCCCATCACGGGCCTCCGTGAGCGTGGATCGATTCTGGATCTTGAGCGGTGACCGATGCCCCGACGGGGCGCTGGGGAAGGGCGACCGACCGTCGGTGCGTAGAGACTAGCCCCGAGTCCGCAGGGTGGCGCCTGCCCTGCGCGAAGCGGCGTGAGCTGCTCCGTTACGCGTGTCCAGCGTAGGGATCCGGTCACCGGGCGTGCATCCCCTTTTCCCCGTGACCCAAGTGCCGTGAATGAATGGGGCACATGACCGAGCTCTCCTCTTTCACACACGCCCACGACGGTGAACTGCTCAGCGGCGTGTACGGCGGTGACGCCGACGGACCGGACACGGCCACCGTCGTACTGCTGCACGGCGCGGGCAACGGCAGCAAGGAACGGCTGCTCCCGCTGCTCGCCGAGTTCGTGTCCCGCGGCTGCCGCGGGCTTGCCTTCGACTTCTCGGGGCACGGCGAAAGCACCGGTGAGCTGCGGGAGTTGAGTCTGCGGCGCCGCTTCGAGCAGGCGGTCGCCGTCATCGACGCGCGTGTGCCGGCGGACGGCCCGCTGATCCTGGTCGGCTTCAGCATGAGCGGACAGACGGTGACGGATCTCGTCGGGCACTACGGCGCGCACGTGGCCGCGGTCGGGCTGTGCGCCCCCGCCGTGTACGCGCAGGAGGCGTGGGACGTGCCGTTCGGCGAGGGCAACGGCCGCTTCAGCGAGATCATCCGCAGGCCGGACGGCTGGCACGAGGCGCCCGCGCTCGACGTACTGCGGACGTACGAGGGACGGGCGGTGCTCGCGGTGCCGGGGACGGACACGATCATCCCGGCGGCCGTGACGGAGGCGGTGCAGGACGCGCTGGCCGCTCGCTCGCGGTTCACCCGGTTCGAGGTGCCGGACGCGGAGCACATGTTGGGGCTGTGGTTCCAGGAACACGCCGAGGACCGGCGGGAGTTCGTGACGGTCGTACTGGCGGGCCCGGACGACCAGGGCGTGTCGGCCACGCGCGCGCGTCCGGCCGAGCGGGTGCGGTAGCCGGCGCCGGTCAGACCCCGGGCGCGGCCCTGACCACCCCGGCCCCCACGGCCGCGCCCAGGGTCGTGTGGTCGGCGACGGTCTGGTCGGCGTACGCCAGGGCGAAGTCGGTGACCGCGCGGTCGAAGCTGTCGGCGCCGCCCAGGTAGCCGGCGATGGCGATCCGGTCGCCGGAGCGGGCGTGCGCCCGGGCGAGGGCGGTGCCGCACAGGCGGGCATAGACGAGGAGGTCGTCCGGGCTCATCGCGGCGACGTCCGCGGAGCCCTTCATGTCGCGCAGCTGACGCCAGTAGAAGGCGCGGCCCTGCGGCCCTGACATCCAGCCGAGGAAGATGTCGCCGGCCGCCTGCAACAGCCGCTGGCCCGCGACGACGCGATGGCCGGGGTGGACGTAGGGCCCGCTCGGCAGATGCTCCTCCAGTACGGACGGGCGGGCCTCCTTGATCTGCAGGAACAGCGGGTCGTCGGTGTCCCGCCCGGCGAGCAGCACGATGAAGCAGCGCAGGCCGACGCTGCCGACGCCGACGACCTTGCGGGCGGCGTCGACGAAGCGGTAGCGGTCGAGGAGCAGGCGGCGCTCCTCGGAGAGGGTCGAGCGGTAGTCGCTGAAGATCTTGCGCAGGGAGGCCATGTCGGACGTGCCCGTGGGTTCGAGGAGCGGCGGGTCGTGGATGATGCGCCGACGCCCGTCGACCACCTCGGTCAGCCGGTCGAAGGCCCGCAGGCTGGTACGGCGGCGGGCGCGGCCGAGGCTGGCCTCGACGCGGCGGCGGTCACGGCCGGAGCGGACCAGCGGCAGGAGCTGCTCCGCTTCGATGCTCGTGTACCAGACGTCGAGTTCGCCGCGCCGGGCCAGCCGCCGGATCGTCGTGCGGTACGCGGTCACGGCCGCCAGGGCCGCGTGACCGGTCTCGGCCTCGGGGTGGCCGATCTCGCGGGCGGCCACGGCGACCGAGGTGGCGAGCCGTTTGACGTCCCACTCGAACGGGCCGCAGAACGTCTCGTCGAAGTCGTTCAGGTCGAAGAGCAGAGAGCGCTCCGGGGACGCGTACAGGCCGAAGTTGAGCAGATGGGCGTCGCCGCACAGCTGCACGGTGAGGCCGGTGTGCGGGGCGGCGGCGAGGTCGGCGGCCATCACGGCGGCGGCGCCGCGCAGGAAGGCGAAGGGGGACGCCGCCATCCGGCCGTACCTGATCGGCAGCAGCTCCGGCAGCCGGTCGCGGCCCTGGCGTTCCAGTACGGCGACGGGGTCGGGGCGGTCGACGGAGGGTATCCAGGCGGCGTGCGCGGAGCGGGGCACCTGCTTGCGGGCTGCCTTGCCGCGCAGGGCCCGGTCGGCGGGGGTGGCGGGGGTCGTCATGGGCAGACGGCTCTGTGTACGGCCGTCCCGTGCGCCGGTGTGGGTACGACCGCCCCGTGCACCGGCCGTCGTATGCCGTGCCTGCCCATCGCACCTCCCGCTGCCACGCCCGCTCGGGGCGGGATCCGCCACCTCCTGCTTCGCAGTGAAGGCGGGGCGGGGCGCTCACGCATGCCGGGTACGGCAATCGGGTGACGGGGCGGCAGGGCGGACGCGGGCCGTCGGCGGGGCGGGGCCGTTGTCAGTGCTGTCCGGGAGGATGCGGGCACGGGTGGTGTGGCGGCATGACGGGTGGAGGCCGGGATGGGCGACGGACCGCGGTACATCGGGGTGGCTGAGCGGCGCGCTCGGCTGGGGCTGCGGCATCGGCTGGCCGGGGCGGCGCGGGCCGGGTCCCCGGAGGAGGTCGCCGAGTCCCTCGTCGCGCTGCACGGCACCGATCCGGCGACCGTGTACCTGGCCGTGGGGGCGCGGCTGGCGCAGCCCGCGAAGACGGTCGCGGAGACCGAGCGGGCGTTGTACGAGGAGCGGGCGCTGGTCCGGATGCACGGCATGCGGCACACCGTGTTCGTGTTCCCCACCCGTCTGACGGCCGTCGTGCACGCCTCGACCGGCCTCACGGTCGCCGCCCGGGAACGGGCCACGCTGGTCAAGCACATGGCGACGGCGGGCGCGCCGGACGCGGCCTGGCTGGCGGAGGTCGAGGAGTCGGCGCTGGCCGCACTCGCGCGGCGCGGGCAGGCCACCGCGGCCGAACTCGCCGAGGACGAGCCGCGGTTGCGCGAGCGGTTCGTGTACGGGGCCGGCAAGAGCTACGAGGGGGTGCATACCGTCTCGACGCGGCTGCTGCGGGTGATGGGCGTCGAGGGGAAGGTGGTGCGGGGGCGGCCACTGGGCTCCTGGACGTCCTCGCAGTTCCGGTGGGCGGTGGCGCCCGAGCATCCCGAGCTGGACGTGGCCGGGGCACAGGCGGAGCTGCTGCGGAACTGGCTCGCGGTGTGCGGGCCGGCCACGGAGGCCGACCTCAGGTGGTGGACCGGGTGGCGGGTGACCGAGGTGCGCCGGGCGCTGGCGGCGACAGGGGCGCAGGCCGTGTCCCTCGACGAGGGCACGGGGTACGTCGTCGCCGGCGACGCCGGCCCGGTGGCGGGGCCCGCGGAGCCCTGGGCTGCGCTGTTGCCCGCGCTCGACCCCACGGCGATGGGGTGGCAGCTGCGGGAGTGGTATCTGGCGCCGGAGCTGTGGCCGTCGCTGTTCGACCGCAGCGGCAATGTGGGGCCGACCGTGTGGTGGAACGGGCGGGTGGTGGGCGGGTGGGCCCAGCGCAGGGACGGGGAGATCGTCTGGCGGTTGCTGGAGGAGCTGGGGAGCGTGGAGCGGCGGGCCGTGGCGGCGGCGGTCGCGGTGGAGGCGGAGCGGGTGCGGGGGTGGGTGGGGGCGGCTCGGGTGACGCCTCGGTTCCGGACGCCGTTGGAGCGGGAGTTGTCGGCGTAGGGGTGGGCGCGCGCCGGGTGTGCTGGGTGCCCTGATGCCCTGGTGACCGGGGCGGCCAGGGCACCCAGCAGGCGGCGCGGCTTACCTGGAGTACCTGATGAGTGCCCGCACCATGTGGCATGTCGTGTCCGACGGCGGGTGGACTCCGATCGTCTCCGCGGTGCTCCGGATCGTCTCGTTGCGGGCCTGGTTGGGCATGTAGACGCCCGTGTCGAGGAGGGCTATCGCGAGGCGCAGGGCCTTGAGACGGCGGTTGTGGGTGACGTACCACTCGCGCGGCCGGCCCGGCGGCAGCGGCCGCTTCTCCACGGGCGCGTACGGCAGGTCGAGCAGCACCGGGTGCTGCGCGGTGGACTGGGTGGGCAGCGGCTTGCGGGTCGGCTTCTGCTTCAGTGCGGCAGCGGGCACAGGCATCCTCCTGTCGCGGTAGAGCGCCGGTCGGGTGGTCCGGCGACGCTCTCGAACACTGGTTACAGTTTACTGCCCGGCACTGACAATCAGGGGGTCCTGAGCGTCACTGAAATGCGCTGGTCAGCAACGAAATTGTCACCGTGTCACGCCGGGTTCGCGAGGTGAGCTTGAGGCGGCGGGAAATTCGAACACGGGGTGCGTGGAGGGGTGTGGAGGGAAGGGCGGCACCCCCGGCCGGGGGATCGTTTCGGGCGCTCGGGATACCGTGAGCGGCATGGAGATCTGGATCAATCCCGCCTGTTCCAAGTGCCGCAGCGCCCTCACGTTGCTCGACGCCGAAGGGGCCGAGTACACCGTGCGCCGCTATCTGGAGGACGTGCCGAGCGAGGACGAGATTCGGGAGGTGCTCGACCGGCTGGGACTGGAGCCGTGGGACATCACCCGGACCCAGGAGGCCGTCGCCAAGGAGCTCGGGGTCAAGGAGTGGGCGCGGGACGCGAGTTCGCGGGAGCAGTGGGTGAAGGCTCTGGCCGAGCATCCGAAGCTGATCCAGCGGCCGATCATCACGGCGCAGGACGGTACGGCCGTGGTGGCGCGCACCGATGACGCCGTGCGGGACGCTCTGTCGCGGGAAGGCTGAAGGTCTCTCAGGGCGGATGTGACGCAGGTTACTTCGGGGACTCCCGAAACCACTGAGTAACTTCGTTCGGTATCTCGTACATGACGGCGTACGCTCCCCGACCTCCCAGGAGGCGCGCATGTCGCGTAGGAGAACTGTCAGTACGAAGAAGAAGCTCGCGCTGTTGGTGAGTGCGGCGACGGTGGCGGGAGGCGGTGCCTTCGTCATGGCGAGCACCTCGAACGCCTCCCAGACGCCGACGGTCAAATCCGCCGCGGAGTCGAGCGTCTGTCAGGGGCTCGCCACCGCGCTCGGCAACAACCAGCGGTTCATCGAGGGGCAACGGGCCAAGCCCGACGCGCAGTCCGAGGCACGGATCGCCAACCGCGAGGCCGTCATCGCGCAGATCAAGGTCCAGCAGGAAGCGTCCGGTTGTGTCGCCGGGGAGTCGGCTCAGGACTCCCAGGCTTCGCAGCCGGCGCCGAGCGCTCCCGCGGGGGGTGCCGAGGAAGCCGGGGGTGCGGCGGACGGCGCCGCCGGTGACGCCGGGAGCGCCGGTGACGCGGGGGACGCCGGCGGCGGTGCCGCGGCCTCGGGGCAGCAGGTCTGCAACGGCTCGACCGTGACGCTGTCGGGTGAGGGCGGGGCTCCGGCCGCGTCCAGCAACCAGTTCCCGGCCGGCACGAAGCTGAAGGTCACCAACCTGGACAACAACAAGTCCACGACGGTGGAGGTCACCTCGGTCTCCGGCAGCTGTGTGCTGCTGAACAACGCGGCGTTCGAGCAGGTACGTGAAGCAGGCAAGTTCCTGATTCGTCGAGCCGTGATCGAGAAGGTGGGGTGAGGCTCCGGTAACCACGTCGTACGTGTCATGGGTCCCGCTGCTCGCGGCCACGGGTGGCGGGGCCCTCACGTGTGGGGGGCGGGTGCGGGTTCGGGGGTGGATGCCTGCGGCGCCTGTTGCTGTTCGGTGGGGGCTCGTGGAGCGCGGGGGCGGGTGTTCGTGGGTCGGGGCCGC
>NZ_JBHVGZ010000122.1:0-15966 GCF_042800355.1 Streptomyces sp. NPDC057623 | reverse complement strand
GCCCACATGCACAACCTCGCCCTGACCGCGTGATCAGCACAGCCGTAAGCGGGCCCTGACCTGCAATCTCACGGCCTTCTGCAACGCGCTTTAGACGCCGTCTCTCTTCTTGGCCGGCGGCAGGAGCGAGTCGAGCACCTCGCGTGCCGGGCGGCACAGACCGGCTGCGAAGGCCTTGGGGGAGCCCCGCATCTCCACGGCAATGGCGGCCCGCAGCCCTGCACTGGAACGCTCCACGGTGGCGCCATGCGCGTCGGCAAGCTCCTCGAACACTCGGTCCGCGGAGGGGAATTGCGGCAGCGGTCGGGCATAACGGTTGTCGGCAGTGGAGAAGCCCATGTTCGCGGAGATGAACGAGACCGAGTGCCGCGCTGCACGGGCAACCGTGTCGGGGATACCCCCGGTCTCCTGAGTGAGGCACGAGCCCGGAAGGGCCGTGCGGGCTGGAAGGGCGTGGCCGGGAAGCTCGACATCGATGTACCAGTGCAGGTCTGCTCCGAGATGCGCGGCGGCCTGGGCCTCGGGCAGCTGCAGTGTTGTCAGCAGGGAGACGCTCCCGTTCTCCTGGCTCGCCGGCACTCGCTGTGTGAGCTGGTAGGCGATCGGATCGGCGAGCAGCGTCATGCCATAGTGACCGGCGAGTTCCGTGACAGTGACGGCTTTGATCGTCCGGACCTCCAGCGGCGCTGTCGGCCCGTCATCGGCGCGCACGGCCATTGCCCTGAACGGACCGTTGATCCTCTCCGCCAGAGACCGGTCGCTGAGGGATTGGCTGGCGCTTGCCAGTAGCAGGGGCGACTCGTCACGCCCCACGGTCTGGGAGGCGCGCAGGGCTGCCCAGACTGCTCCGATCCGAGGCTCGTTTCCCCATTGGCGCCGCGCGTGCGCCCGGGGTCCGGGGGAGGGCGTCGGCGAGCTTCTTCTCAGGGGGAAGGTCAGTACGATCCGCGGCCGTGCGGCCCGACGCCCTGCCGCCGCCGTGGCCGCGCGGTACAAGAAGAGCCCAGGCGGCCTGGCCTATCGGAGATGTCCAGGACTTCGATCTGTCGAAGCCCTCGACATCGCGGTGCGTACGGTGTGCCGCCCGCCGATCTGGCATCGCTCGAGAGCGGCTCCGTGGCCCTCGCCGACCACCGGGATCGGGCTGTGCCGAGGTTGGGTGGTGGCTCGGCGGCGCTGCTGCGGCGGGCGCGGGGGTCGTTGCTGGTCCGGGACATCAGAGCGCCTCCTTCGCGAAGCTCTCTGTGAGACGAGTTGACTCACATTTATTTATGATACATGCTGTCTCACACAAGGCGGGATTCACCGGGATTCACCCCCCAGCGCGTACCGGCCACCACCAGTCCGTGGGCTTCCAGGGAGACACGTCATGTCCGTAACCATGAACGAGAACGCCATCACCCTCCGCTTCACCGGCCGCGCCGCCGCCTACCAGGCCTTCGGTGAACTCACGCACCTCGGCTCCGCCGCCGAGGTCCATGGCGCCGTCCTGGTCGAGCGCCTGGAGGGCGGTGCGGTTCGCGTGTCCGAGACTCTTGGGGCGGTACCGGGGCGGAATACCGGGGGTGACGGCCTGGTCGGCTCGCTGGTGGGCCTTCTCGACGGCCCCCTCGGGATGCTGATGGGCTGGGGTGTCGGGGCGATGATCGGCGGCGGCCACGATCGCTCGCAGGCCGCCGAGGCCGCCGAGATCACCAGGCCCGTCAGCGCGGTCACCGCGTCCAGTTCCTTCGCGCCGCACCTCTTGCCCGGGGGTGGGGCAGTCATCCTCGCCGAGGCCGGAGAATCCGACACCGACGCCCTGAACCTGCTGGCCATGCGCTACGACGCCGTCCTCGAACGCCGCCCGGCGGGTGCCGTACGGGCCGAACTGAAGGTGATCGAGGAGGAGGCCGAGCAGATCCGGAAGCGGGTGGCGAAGGCCGGACGCGGCCGCAGGCGGGCCGAGATCGCGCGCAGGGCCGACCGGCGGCCCGGTGTGCGTGAGGGCGGCGGTGCGATGTCGAGGCGGCTGCTCGCCGCGTGAGCGCCGAGGGCTCCGCGAACGCGGGGCGGTAACCGTGCGGCGGTCCAACCCCCCTGCCCCGCACGGTCCGCCCCGACCCGGCCTGGCGTCCGCGCCGTGCGCACCGAACCGACAGCCGGAGCGGTGCCGCCGGGCCGGAGCGGTACGTGGCCGTACGGTCGCCGCGTCCCCGCGCGGCTGACCATCGCCACCGGGGCCACGCAGACCACCACGGTCGAGGTGCCCAAGGGCACCACGTCCCTGGACGTCGCCATCGGCAGCCCCTCCGACTCCTCCGCCGACCTGGACCTGATGGTCTACGACGCGAACGGCGACCTGGTCGGCCAGTCGGCGGACGGCGACTCCGAGGAATCCGTCTCCGTCCCCGACCCGGCCGCCGGTACGTACACGATCGAGGTGTACGGCTACGACGTGCCCTCAGGCTCGACCGCCTACGACTACCACGACGTGTTCTTCTCCACCACGCTCGGCACGATCACGCCGGACGACTCGGAGCCGGTAGCGCTCGGGACGGGCGACTCGACGAGCGTGTCCGCGCAGGTCACCGCCGCTACCACCGCACCGGAGGGCCGCCGCCTGTTCGGTGAGGTGCGCCTGGTCAACGACCGCGGGACGACCGTGGGCAAGGGCAGCGTGAACATCGACCAGGTCACGCCGTAACGGTACGGACCACGAGCAGGTGCCCGGGACGGCTTCGGCGGTCCCGGGCACCTGGCGTAGCGGGGGTATCAGCCATCCGGCGGTGTGGTCCTCGCGGTGGATGGTGGGCGCTCGTGCGTTGCCCAGGGTGACGGCAGGGAGTGTCCCGTTCGCCGGTGTTCCCCACGACACGGATCAGTGCCGAGCCCTCGGCGGTGCGGTCCGCCGTAGTGGGACAGCATGCGGGCCGGACACCGGGTGCAGGCGAGGATGGGGCCGTCCGGCGCCCCGGTTCCCGGCCGGGCGCCGGGCCTCGCAAGGAGAGGGGAAGGCGCGGACCGGCGACGGGGCCGGCACACGATGAGGGTCCGGATCGCACAGGGCGACCCGCCTCCCGTCCCGGATCCGATCCCGCTGTGAGACAGTGTGTTCCGGAGTCAGGTGGTGAGTCGGCCTGTCTCAGGAAACCGCTGTGCTTGAAGAGGTGCACCGATGCCCAGGCCCCAAGACGACCCCCGTGCGCTCCGTAGCCGCGCCGCCGCCCTGGCAGCCGCCACACAGCTGCTGGTCGAGGGCGGACCCGAACGCGTCACGCACGCCGCCGTGGCCGAACGAGCCGGAATCGGCAGGGCCACCGTCTACCGGCACTGGCCCGACGTGCAGTCCCTGCTCCTGGACACCCTGGCCGCCGACGCCCGCCCTCTGCTGAGGCTCGGCGACGGCCCGATCCGCGAGGAACTGATCACCGATCTCCAGCGACAGATCGAGTGGTTCAACCAGCCCGTCTCCGCTTCGGTCACAGCCGCGGTCATCGAACGTGCCGCGAGGGACGAGGGCGTACGGCGTATCCGGGGCGAGATGTTCGGCCGTTCCGACGAACACTTCGTCGCCCGCCTGACCGCCGCCGTCGACCGCGGCGAACTCCGCCCCGGCATCGAGGAGAACGCGAGAGAACTCGTCTGCCACATCATCGGCCCGCTCCTCTTCCAGCGCTTCATGCTCGGCGTACGACTGGACATCGACATGGCCGTCCGGACGGTCGACGTGGCACTCGCGCCTTGGATGCCCGACGCGTGACGACGCGGACCGACACACCGCCTCGCACGGCCCGCCACGCTGCCGTGGCCGATCCGCTCAGCCTCACCACCGGTGCCCTCGCCCCCGCTGCGGGGCGTTCACGGACTCACCCACCGGCAGCGCACCGCTGAGCGTCGCGGTCGGGAACCGTATCCAGCGGTTCGGCGGCCGGTCACCGCGACCGGCACGGACGGCTCGGCGATCCTCAGCCCGCCGACCGGCTGGAACGGCACGCCCACCACTCTGAGTCGACGGCGCCTGAACGCGGGCACGACGGAGACCGGCACTCCGCCCGGCACCGGCGGGGACCTCGACGCGACCAAGCCGCCCGTCAGCGGCGAGGTCCTGCGGTGGCCGCCGGGGGCACGGCCGGGCAGCGATCCGCATCCGGTCACCCAATGGTCGTTCTTGCCGCCAACTTCGGGGATACAGTGCGGAGTTGAGGATTCCAGATCAGTCGAACCGCCCCGGAAGCCCTGCCCGCCGTGCTGTCCCGGCACAGGGACGTGCACAGCGACCGTGTCCACATCAGCGAACTTGTTTCAGAAATCGTTCTGGAGACATACTCGATGAAGCTCGCCAAGCGTATTTTCCTCACCACCACCGTTCTCGCCGCCGTGACCGCCGGTGCGCTGCTGAGCGCGACGATCGGCCAGGCGGCCACGCCGCGGCCCGCCCGCGCCGACGCCCCCGCAGCCCTGAAGGTTCCCGCCCCGCTGAAGGTCCCCGACGGCAACCGGCTCACCGACGTCCTCTCCGCCGAGGGCGTCCAGACCTACACCTGCGCCGACGGCGCCTGGAAGCTGCTGGAACCCGCCGCCACTCTCTGGGCCGAGGGCGACCGCTCCCACCGCCCCCTCGCACTCCACTCCCGCGGCCCCGTCTGGGTGTCCACGGTGGACGGCAGTGCCGTCAACGCCGCCGCCGTCGCCAGTTCCCCCAGGCCCGGCACCATCCCCGAGCTCCTCCTGCGGTCCACCGCGACCCGCGGCACCGGGGTATTCGCCGACGTCTCCTACATCCAGCGTCTCGACACCCACGGCGGGGTCGCCCCCACCACCGCCTGCACCGGCAGCGACCAGACCAGCGTCCACTACTCCGCCACCTACGCCTTCTACAAGCCCGCCGAGTGATGCCGCGCGCGGCAGGAACGGGCTTTGCGTCTGCCCCGGGCGGTCCTGGCGGTCCGGCCGGCTCGGAGGGCCCGGCTGCCCGGACCGCTGAAGTCTTCGCGAACGCGCGCCCCTGTCGCTGAAGCGCGCCCCGGTCGAGGCGTCGACCGCCGTGCTTTCTGAAGGCGGCCGGGGTGCGGATTCCCGCTCTCCGGCCGGCTTCGGGCCGTACCGCTGGAGGGTTGAGTCACGGGGAATCTATGAGACAGGTTGACCCACAGATGGTCTCTGATACATACTGTCTCGCAGAGGGGGGAGGGGAAGCCGCCGACGCGCACACCGCCGGACCGGCTCGTCGGAGCCCTGTCCCGCCGGAAACCCAAGGAGACGCACCATGTCCGTGAACGAGAACGCCATCGCCCTGCGCTTCGCCGACCGGGCCACCGCCTATCAGGCCCTCAGTGAGCTCAAGCACCTCACTTCCACCACCACCGAGGTCCGCGGAGCCGTCCTGGTCGAGCGACTGGAGGACGGCACGGTCCGCGTCCCCGAGGGCCTGGAGACCCAGACCGGGCGCAACACCGCGGTCGGCTCGCTGGTCGGCTCGCTGGTCGGCATCTTCGGCGGCCCGCTGGGGGTGCTGACGGGCTGGGGCGTCGGCGCGGTGATCGGCGGCGGTTACGACTACAAGCGGGAGGCCGAGGCCACCGGCACGATCGGCGCCTTCACTCCGCAGGTCCCGCCCGGCGGCACGGCGATCCTGGCCGAGGTCAGGGAGTCCGACACCCAGGTGCTGGACCTGCTGGCGATGCGTCACGACGCCGTCCTGGAGCGCCGCGCGGCCGACGATGTCAGGGCCGAGCTGAAGGCGATGGAGGAGGCCGCCGACCGGATCCGGAAGGAGGAGGCGAAGGAGAAGCGCGACCGCAAGCGCGGCGAGGCCGAGCAGAAGGTCAAGGACGGCGTGGCGACGCTGAAGCGGAAGCTCACCGTGTGACCGGCGCGGGCGCGACTTTTCGCGGGGGCGGTCCTCGTCCCCGCGATCAGCGGCCTCGGTGACGCGTGGCCCGGCGGTCCGGCACCGCCGGGCCGCGCGCATGCCGGGCGCGCCCGAACTGCCGCAGGACCAGGGCGCATCGCGGTCCGACTGCGCGCAGAAGCCGGTTGGTCGAGGCTCGGGCCCGTCAGGCCCGCTTTTCCGGAAGATCAACAACTGTTTAACCATAGACAAGTCTTTGTGTCCGCTGTGGGCGACAAGATCGACCGGGGCTGTCCGTGGACAGCCCCAACCCCCCACTCCCAGCGGAGACTTACATGCACAACAGAAGAACAGGCGGAGCCGGAAGGCGAGTTGTCCTCACCGGGTCGCTCCTGCTGAGCTTTCTCGCCCTGGGCGCCGCCCCCACGACGGCCGCCCCCACCGCCGCGACGACCGTCGCCGCGAGCACCGCCGGCGGCGGCGCACAGCGTGTCATCGTGCTGCTGCGCGACCAGCACCCGGAGTTGTCGGCCAGGACGGACGCCGCACGGCGGGACAAGGCGGTGGCCGGTGATCAGGGACCGGTCCTGTCGCTGCTCAAGGACAAGGGCGCCACGCACGTGGCCCGGATGAGTCTGCTCAACGCCGTGGCCGCGACGCTGAAGCCCTCGGCGATATCCCGCATACGTGCCGACCGGCAGGTGGCCGCCGTCGTGCCCGACCTGCCGATACGGCACCCGCAGCAGCGCAGGACGGCAGCCACCGCGGGCTCCCCGGCGAACACCACCGCCACGGCCTGCCCCAAGGACCCGGAGCACCCGGTCGTGGAGCCGGAGGGGCTGTCGCTGACGAAGACCGACGTCGCCCAGAAGCTGGCCACCGGCAAGGGCGTGAAGGTCGCCTTCATGGCCGACGGGATCGACGTCGACAACCCGGAGTTCGTCCGCCCCGACGGCAGCCGTGTGATCACCGACTTCCAGGACTTCACCGGCGGCGGCACGAACGAGGCCACCGACGGCGAGGAGGCCTTCGGCGACGCCAGTGCCGTCGCCGCGCAGGGCAGCCGGACGTACGACATGGCGGACCAACTGCCCTACTCCACCAAGGTTTCCCAGGGCTGCACCGTCCGCATCCGCGGCTTCGCGCCGGACGCGGAGCTGATGAGTCTGAAGGTCTTCGGGCAGAAGACCGCCTACACCTCCGGGTTCGTCCAGGCCATCGAGTACGCCGTCGAGCACCACGCCGACGTGCTCAGCCAGTCCTTCGGCGCCAACCCCTACCCGGACCCGGACACCGACCCGATCCGGCTGGCCGACCGGGCTGCCGTCGCCGCCGGGACCACGGTCGTGGTCTCCTCCGGCGACTCCGGTGTCTCCGGCACCGTCGGCGCCCCCGCCAGCGACCCGCAGGTGATCGGCGTCGGCGCCTCCACCGCGCTGCGGTTGATGGCCCGGGGCTACGGGTACGAGGGCTGGACCAGCGACAACATCGCCGCTCTCTCCTCCGGCGGCACCACGACCGGCAACAGACTGGTCGACCTGGTGGCGCCGGGCGCGTACGACATGGCCGCCTGCACCCCCGGCCCGCGCTGGCCGGGCTGCTCGCTGCCGACCCAGATGTTCGGCGGCACCAGTCAGTCGGCCCCCTTCGTGGCGGGCGCGGCGGCCGACGTCATCCAGGCGTACAAGGACACCCACGACGGGACACGTCCTACCCCCGCCCTGGTCAAGCGGCTCCTCACCGGCACCGCCACCGACCTGGGCACCCCCGCCGACGAGCAGGGCGCCGGGCTGCTGAACACCGACGCCGCCGTCCGGGCGGCCCGGGCCCTGGACGCCTCGGGCGGAAGCGCGGACAGCGCCTCCCTCGTCCCCTCGGCCGCCCAGCTGAACCTCACCGGGACACCCGGCTCCGACCAGCACGACACCGTGACGCTGACCAACACCTCGGACCGGCCCCAGAAGGTCACCATGACCTCCCGTGTCACCGGTTCGACGACGTTCCGCGACACACGCACCGTCACCGTCGGAGATCCGCTGGACGACACCCCCCAGGGCCGCCTCGCGGTCAAGCCGTTCACCGTCCATGTCCCGGCGGGCACCCCTCTCATGGGCGTGACCACGGCCTGGCCCGGCACGGACGGGTCCGGCTACCTGACCCCGGTCGTCATCGACCCCGAGGGCCGCCTGGTCCAGGTCGGCTACGACTACGGGGGCGGAGGACACAGCAACCACCAGTACGTCGACGTGCACGACCCGGTTCCCGGCGACTGGACCATCGAGGTGGTCTGGAACTTCGGCATGGACGGCCTGACGTGGAAGAACGAGGAGCCCGGCAGCTACCGCGGCCCCCTGCACATCCAGGTCACCGGCCACGACTGGACCTCGGCCGGCGTGAGCGCGCGGACCAGGACCGTCCCGGCGGGAGGCACGGCCGACTTCCCCATGACCGTGCCCGTTCCGAAGGCGGCGGGTGACGCGCCGTTCTCCCTCCAGTTCGACTCCGACACCGGGACGCACCTGTCGCTGCCCGTGGCCCGCCGGACGCTGATCCCGGTCGATCCCGCGGCCGGTCACAGCACCTCGTTCACCACGCGCGTCACCGGCGGCGTCGGCCGCGATGTCGGCCAGACCAACGGCTACTACCTCGACGTCCCGGAGGGCCGCCGCGACCTGACGGTCGACCTCACCGCGCAGAACGCCGAAACCGAGCTCGTCGCCTACCTGGTCAGCCCCCAGCAGCAGATCCTGGCCCGCGACGTCAACCGGACCGGCGACAAGGGGACGACCCCCACGAAGTACGCGAGCCTGACCGCCGACCGGCCCGCCTCGGGGCGCTGGACGCTGATCGTCTCCGTACCCGGCGCCGTCAGCGGACAGCAGATCGGCGAGCAGATCACCGGCACGGTCCGCCTCGACGCCGTGACCGCCACCGCCCCGGACCTCCCGGACAGCGCGGCACACGTCATCAGGCGGGGCAGCGAGCTCAGGGTCGCGGTGCGGGTGCCCAACCCGGGACCGGCGAACCGGTCCTACTTCCTCGACCCGCGCCTGGCCGAACCGGCCGACGTCGTCCTCCCGGAGATCGATGGCAAGAGCACGGTCCCGGTGAACGGCGACAACCCCACCTGGTGGGTCCCCACGCACACCACGGCCCTGAAGGCCACGGTCACCGCGGACATCCCCGTGGACGCGTCGATCCTGCCCTGGACCGGCGCACCCGAGTTCCTGGGCGCACCCGGTCCCGACGGATCGGTGGTGGCCACGGCCACCGCCGGCCAACTCGCCGCGGGGATCTGGTCCGTGGGCGTCTCCGCTCCCGGCCCGTTCACCGACACCGCCGCGCCCCAGGGCACCGCCAAGGTGACCGTGACCGCCACCACCCAGCCCTTCGACCCCGCGGCCCAGGCGTCGACCGGCCAGTTCTGGGACCTCGGCGCGGACTACCAGCCCCTCTCCGTCGCCGCGGGCGAGACGGGCACGATGACCCTCACCCTCGCCCCGACGGCACCCGCCGGCACGGTCGTCCACGGAATCCTCTACGTGGCCACCGACACCGCGATGGGCATCGCGAACGGCTCCGAGATCACCGGAATCCCGTACACCTACACCGTCGGCTGACCGAGCCCTCGGGCCGACCGCCACGTGGTCGGCCCGAGGGGCACGGGGGCGTGTCGAACCAAGTCGGCCGCACCTCCATTCGCTCCCGGCCACGGGTGAGGGCCTGGCCGAACCTGAGGACTGCGCCCGGCTGCCTGCCCTGCGCGATCAAACACCGCTCGGCCCGAGCGGCCGGCCCCTGAAACAGCGCCGAATCCCGCACCGGTGGGCCGACCACAGCGCCTGACTTGGTCCTCTGCTGCCGGGACGTGGCGACAGCCGGGTGTCCGACGCCTTCGGGAACGACAGGCTGACATGCCGGCAACGAGGCCCCGGGCGCGCCGGCGCAGTCCTTGAGGATGCCGGGGACGTCTTCGGCGTCGTCGAAGGTGTGGCCGTAGAACGTGCGCGGGTCGAAGCCGCTGCCGCCGGCCCATCGAGAGGCGGCCCGCCCTGCTCGATCGAGGACATACCGAGCAAATTGAGTCCCGGAGTCCCGGAGCGGGCGGGGTCTGTGCCGCCTGTGCCCGGACCTCTCGGACTCCCGGCACGTTCGGCGCCGTGCTCGGCGCTACGGCTGCCGACAACCGCGCGGCCCGCCGGGCGGCCGGCCACGGGAGTGCCGCCCCGGGCCGGCCGCGCCGCTTCAGCCGAAGTACGCCTTCTCGTTCACGTGGAGCATGTAGTCGCGCCAGTGCTCCTTGATGTACGTGTACCGCGCCGGGTCGTAGCTCCACAGCTCGTCCAGTGCGTCGCCGATCAGGTCCGGTTCGGCCCGGACAAAGTCCACAACCGCCTCCGAGACCGGGGCGTACGACCAGTGCCAGCGTTCCTCGCTGATCGCGGGGCCGGCCTCGGCCGACTCCGCCGTGTACGTCTGGAGGAAGCCGTAGTGGGCCGCGTTCGCGCGCAGCCACGCGTAATCGGCTCTCTCCGGGCCGCTGTTCGTCCAGTCCTGGGGCGCGGTGTCGAAGAAGTCCGCGTCGGAGCCCAGGTGGTGGCGCGAGACGCCGGGCGCCGTCGAGGTGCGGAGTATCTCGATCTGGCGTTCTTCGGAGGTCAGGGCCTCCCACACCGAGCGGTGGGCGGCCTTGTCGGGGTCCCACTGTGGGTCCGGGCCCAGTGGGGTGGGGTACTGGGCGCGTATCTCGTCGGTGATGACGCCGAAGGTGCCGGCGCCGCCTGAACCGGTGCGCAGGAACTCGTACTTGCGGTCCCATATCGTGCGCTGCGTCGCCGCGGTGCGCACCCAGGAGACGAGGACCGTGTCGCGGGCGGTGCCCAGGCCGGTTGCCGCGGCGTCGGCCAGGGCGTTGACCTGCGTGTCCATCTCCGCCCTGATCGTGTCCGGGGCGGACCCCGTGCCGGTGATCCAGGCGACGACGGCCTCCGGGGCGGCGGTGTCCAGGATCCCCTTGACGGACTGCCTGCGGCGGTCGATGCCCTCCTGCGAGCGGAACTTCCGCGGTGGTTCGGCCGGGTCCGAGGCGAGCGCAGCCCGCCCGAACCAGGCCGCGCCGGCCGTCGCTCCGGCCGTGACCAGTCCGAGGATGCGGCGACGGCTGGGCCCGCGGCGGTCGGCGGGGGCCGGTCTGCTGGGTGTCGCGTCCATGGTCTCCGTTCGTGTCTCCGGCTCCGCGGGCCGGTGGGTGAGGAAGCCCGGCGAGGTACTGCTCCGGTGATCCCGGCGTGGCGCCCCGCCCGTGCCGCCGCGACTCGTGCCCCGCCACAGCACGGCACCGCCCCCGGACCGCCGGGCTGCCAGGGATGTGACGACAGGCCCTACGGTCCGGGGGCGGTGGGAGGCATGGGGCGAGGAGCCCTACGCCCAGCAGCCGTTGACGGTGGCGGCGAGGCCGTCGAGGGCGTCCTTGATGTCGGACGGGCCGGCGGTGGAGTCGTTCTCGATGAAGGAGAAGACCTTCCACTGCCCGTCCTGGGCCTTGGTCAGGCCGCTGAGGGCGATGGCGCCGGTGAGGGTGCCGGTCTTGGCCTTGACCTTGCCGACGGCGCAGCTGGAGTCGGCGGTGTCGAAGCGCCCCCATTCCGGGCCCAGCGTGGCACCGGCCTCACCCGAGACGGGCAGCCCGTCGATGATGTACTTCAGCGTCTGCGCGTGCCGGGGGTCGGCGGCCAGGTCGACGATGTCGGCGATGGTCTGCGCGGGGATACGGGTCGCGCGGGACAGCCCGCTGCCGTCGTACATCTCGAACTTGTCGAGCGAGATGCCGTATCGGGTGAGGACGTCGCGGACGACCGCGGTGCCGTCCTCGAAGGTGGCGGAGCGGCCGGCCCCGAGTGCGGTGAGCCGCAGCAGGGACTCGGCGACATCGTTGTCGCTGACCTTGAGCATCTCCTTCACGATCGTGGAGAGCTTGTCGGACGTGTGCGTGGCGACGGGCACGTCCCCCTTGCCGACGACCCCGCGCGTGACCTCGCCGTTGACCGTGATCCCGCGCTCGGTGAGGAGCTTGGCGAAGACGCCGCCGGCGTCGAGGGAGGTGTCCTCGACGTTGTGGGAGTCGACGACCAGGGCGCGTACGGGGGCGATGGAGTCGGGGTAGTAGCCCGTGTTCCAGCCGTTGGCGAGTGTCGGCTCGGGGAAGAGGCTGTCGTCGATGCGGACCTTCACCGAGGTGAGCCCGGCGTTCTTCAGTCCGGCGACGGCGGTCTTGGCGAGCGTGTCGAGGTCGTCGGTGGTCAGGGTGCGGTCGCCGCCGCCGACGAGGGTGAAGGTGCCGTCGCCGTACACGACCTTCGTGGTGAGCCGGTGGTCCGGGCCGAGGACGGTCAGGGCGGCGGTGGAGGTGGCGAGCTTGGTGTTGGACGCGGGCATGAGTGCGGTGTCCGCGTTGTGGCCCCAGACCACCTTGTCGGACTTGGCGTCGATGACGACACCGCTGAGCGTGCTGCCCAGGCGGGTGTCCTGGCTGCGCTTGTTGAGGTTGTCCGCGATCTTCTGCTCGGCGGCGTCGAGTTCGGTGCTCTGCGCCTTCGCGGTGGCCTTGTCGGCGGCGAAGGCGGAGGGACCGGCCAGGACCGCCCCGGTGACGGGCGCGGTCACCGCGAGCACGGCCACCCGACGCAACGCCGGGTTCGGGGTGCGGGCCTTGCGGTGACGACCATTGCTGCGGGCTGTGGAGGGGAGGTGCATGGGGGGCCTCGATATGCGTTTCATGATCAGGTGTGTCGGGAGTGAGGGGGGAGTTGAGAATTTTGAAAGTGAAAGTAACAGGAGGGATCTCTGCTACCGATGGGTTTCTGGTGAAGATCTGGTTGCGGCGGGTTTGCCGGACGAACGGCGCCTGTCGGTGCTGTTCTTCCTACTTGCGGAAGTGCGCGTCGTAGATCGAGATCATCGACGTGTTGCCCTTCTTCCGGGTGCGGCCGTGGTCGTACGACGCCCACACCACCAGGGCCTTGAGATTGCGGCCCCTGGTGGCGAAGCCGGCGGGTTCCCTTCTGGCCGTCCGCCCCGACGGCTCGCTACTCGCCGACGAGAACCGTGCCGTCCATCTCCCTTCCGGCCGTCCCATGGAACTGGGCCCGGACCCGGACGACGGGATCGCGGCGCTCGCCTTCACCGTCGACGGCAGCCGCCTCGCCGCGGGCGACCGCACCCGCCGCGTCACCCTCTGGGGCTGCGATCTGAGCGACCGCGTGGACATCCTGCGTGACGCCTTCCCCGGCGCCCCGGCGGGCAGCCCGGAAGAGATCGGCTCCGTGGCACTGAGCCCCGAGGACCGAACCTTCGTCGTCGGCGGCGACGAGGGGATGCTCCAGCGATGGGACCTCGGCACGCGCCGGCCCTTGGGCGGGCCCCTCTCCACTCCCGGCGAGGCGATTACCTTCCTCGCCTTAGCCCTCGACGGCCAGACCTTGTACGCGAGCGGCACCCACGTCCCCGTCCGGCGCTACGGCCTCGACGCCGCCCACGCGCTTCGACGCGTCTGTGTCCGCGCGGGCGGCGAGGGGCTGACCCAGACCACCTGGCGGACGTACCTGCCGGACGCGACGTACGGAAGGTGTGCGAAATCCGCTAGCCATCCACCAGCCCCGGTGGTCCAGGCCCCGGAGCATTGTGAGACGAGTTGACTCACAAACCTTTTTGGTACATGCTGTCTCATAGACGAAGAGGCAGTCAGCCCGAGGAGCCAGGCCATGTCCACGAACGAGAACGCAGTCGCCCTCCGCTTCACCGACCGTGCCGCAGCCCGCCAGGCGTTCGACGACTTGACGCGCCTCGGTTCCGCCGCCGAGGTCCGCGGGGCCGTTCTAATAGAGCGCCTTGAGGACGGCGCCGTCTGCGTCCCTGCGGTCCTGGAGACAGACCCGGGGCGGAACGCGGGGGTCGGCGGGCTGGTCGGCTCGCTGATGGGCATCCTCGGCGGCCCCTTGGGAATGGCGGTGGGCTGGGGCATCGGAGCGATGATCGGGGACGGCCACGACCACCGGCCGTCCCTGGAGGCCACCGGTGCTGTCGCCGCCTTCACGTCGGACCTCCCGCTCGGTGGGACGGTCGTCCTCGTCGAGGTCGGCGAGTCCGACCCCGAAGCCCTGAACCTGCTGGCCATGACCTACGACGCGGTCCTGGAGCGCGGCCCGGCGGACGTGATACGGGCCGAGCTGAAGGAGATGGAGCAGGTGGCCGAGCTGGTCGGCGAGCAGCAAGCGCGGGAGCGGGGGTCGCGGCGGGAGCGAGGCATCACCGAGGTCGCGGAGATGGCCGGGCGGCGCGGTGGCCCGACCGAGAGCGGCGGCACGCTGCCGAGGCAGCAGCTCGCCGCGTAACCGCCGCGAGCCCCGTGGACGCGGGGCGCGACCGCACAGCGGTCCAACTCCCCCCTGCCCCGCATGGTCAGGGCGGGCTCCCCTCCTCTGCCCGTCCTGCTGCTCCCGGCGATCCCGCAGCTCATCCGGAATAATCCACGGCGATATCCCTACACCGGGCCGAACGATCAACTGCCGCCCTGGACACGGCCGTTAGCGACGATCCACCTCACTGCGTTGGCTGCTGTAAGGGCTTGCCGGAAAACAAGTCGTGGCTTCCAGCTGCGGGACTCGTTGCTCTGGTATGGGGAGACCGGAGGGGATCGAGGCCGTCCTGGCTGCGAAGTTCCAGGTGTTGTTGCCGCATCTGGACGAGCGTCAGCGTCGGCTGGCCATAGGGGCGGAAGCGCTGTCCCTGGGGCATGGTGGGATCAGGCTCGTCGCTGCCGCGGCAGGGGTTCGGGAGGGCACGGTCTCGCGCGGAGCCGCTGAACTGGAGTCTGGCCAGGCTCTGTTGGGGCGAGTTCGTCGTGCTGGCGGAGGCCGGAAGAAGGCCGTGGACCTTGATCCGGGGCTGCGGCCGGCGCTGCTTGCGTTGGTCGAGCCCGACGAGCGGGGCGACCCGATGTCGCCGCTGCGGTGGACAACGAAGTCGACCCGGAAGCTGGCAGCGGAGCTGACCCGGCAGGGTCACCGGGTCTCCGCCGACACGGTCGCCGGCCTGCTGCGGGAGGAAGGCTTCAGTCTGCAGGCCAACACCAAGACCATCGAGGGTGCTCAGCACCCCGACCGGGACGCCCAGTTCCGCTACCTCAATGAGCAGGCTCGGGACCACCGGGACGCTGGTGACCCGGTGATCAGCGTGGACAGCAAGAAGAAGGAGCTGATCGGCGACTACAAGAACGCCGGGCGCGAATGGCGGCCGGCAGGGCAGCCCGTGAGGGTCAAGACGCACGACTTCCCTGGCCAGGCTGAGAAGGCGATTCCGTACGGAATCTATGACATGGCGGCGAACACCGGCTGGGTCAGCATCGGCACCGATCACGACACCGCGGCGTTCGCCGTCGCTTCGATCCGTCGCTGGTGGCAGGCCCGCGGTCGGCACGACTACCCCCGTGCCCGTCGGCTGCTGATCACCGCCGACGGCGGGGGCTCCAACGGCTACCGCACCCGCGGCTGGAAGACCCAGCTCGCCGAACTTGCTGCAGAGGCCGGCCTTGAGGTCACGGTGTGTCACCTGCCGCCCGGCACCTCGAAGTGGAACAAGATCGAGCACCGGCTGTTCTCTCACATCACCATGAACTGGCGCGGCAGACCCCTGACCAGCCATGAAGTCATGCTCCAAACGATCGCCGCGACCACGAGCGGCAGTGGCCTCACCGTCCATGCCGAGCTCGACAGCGGTGAGTACCCCACCGGCATCCGCGTCAGCGACGACGAGATCGCCGCCCTGCCCATCACTCGCCATCGCTTCCACGGCGACTGGAACTACACACTCCACCCCCAGCCTCCGATGGACGCAGCGACCACCGGCAGCACACCGGACGAGGCCCTGGCGGACAGCCCGGCTCGCCTCACGCGGTGTTCGCTCCAGGACCCGGAACTGACCGGGATGACCCGCCGGCAGCTCAGCGAACTCATCGACTCGCTGACTTCAGCGATGGAGGTTCTGGGCTTGATCCGCTTTGACGGACATCCGAGATCAGGGGTTCCGCCCCGGAAGGATGTCCATCATGGAGAGCATGGGGAAGAAGAAGCCTCGGC
>NZ_JBHVGZ010000121.1:968-16456 GCF_042800355.1 Streptomyces sp. NPDC057623 | reverse complement strand
CGGGAGGAGGGAGTCCTGCTGGGCCTTGCTGAAGCGGTGGATCTCGTCGAGGAAGAGGACGGTCTCCTTGCCGAAGCCGCCGGTGGCGCGGCGGGCGCCGTCGATGACCGCGCGGACCTCCTTCACCCCGGCGGTGATGGCGGACAGCTCGACGAAGCGCTTGTTGGTGGCCTTGGAGACGACGTAGGCCAGGGTGGTCTTGCCGGTGCCCGGCGGACCCCAGAGGATCACCGAGGAGGGTCCGGCGGGGCCGCCGCCGGACTCGCCGACGAGTCGGCGCAGGGGCGAGCCCGGCTTCAGCAGGTGCTGCTGGCCCACGACCTCGTCGAGGGTGCGCGGGCGCATGCGCACCGCCAGGGGACTCCCCGCGGGGTCCTTCTCCTGGCGTTCTTCTGCTGCGGCGGTGAACAGGTCGGGCTCCACGCAGGAAACCCTAAATCACCGCACTGACATCGGGCTCCGAGCGGGTCAGGCGGCCCAGAGCTGGCTGCCCCAGCGGGTCAGGATGAGCATGGCGATGACACCGCAGTGGGTCACCGGGAGTACCCAGGTGAACTCGGCGAAAAAGTTCTTCAGCGGGCGCGGGGCGGGCAGGAAGCCGTTGCGGACGTTGAACGAGGTCACGTACCAGAACATGGTGAGCGTGGCCACCCAGGCCAGCGAGCACCACAGGCAGAGCGCGCCGATGTTGTACAGCGACTGGTACATCAGCCAGGTGCAGAAGCCGACGCCGAAGAGGGTGCCGAAGTTGAAGGTCAGCCAGTACCAGCGCGGGAAACGGGCACCGGCGAGCAGGCTCATGCCGACGCCGATGACGATGCCGTAGCAGACGAGGCCGAGCATCGGGTTGGGGAACCCGAAGACGGACGCCTGCTTGCTCTGCATGACGCTGCCGCAGGACACGATGGGGTTGAGGCTGCAACCGGGTGTGAAGGTCGTCCCCGCGATCTCGGCCTCGAGGATCTTGAACTTGTCGATCGTGATGACCCACGCGGCGAGCAGTCCGGCCGCGCCGGTGATCACCAGCAGCAGGGCGAACGCACGGCTGCCGCCCAGCGATCGGGGAGGTGCTTCGGCACGCTCCGGCTCGGGCTCGGTGGAGACGTCTTTGACTGTCGTCTTGCTCATCACGCCGATTCCGCCACTTGAGAGTTGGACCTTCCCCGGACAGGGCACATTGTGCCGTACACACACGCGTGCCCGCCGTTCGCCGGACATAAGGAAAAGCCCGCGACTCCCCAAAGGCATTCGGTTCAGGACACCGACCGGACGGCGCAGGGCGGGGACCAAGCGGTCCCCGCCCTGCGGAATTCAGCGCTCCGGAATTTCAGCCCAGTCGGGCTTCCAGCTCCGCCACGATCTCGTTGACGCCGACGGCCGCCTGCTCACCGGACTCCATGTCCTTGAGCTGGACGACGCCCTCGGCGAGGTCACGTTCGCCGGCCACGATCGTGTAGCGGGCACCGCTGCGGTTGGCGTTCTTCATGGCGCCCTTGAGGCCCTTGGCGCCGTAGGAGAAGTCCGCCGCGATGCCGTTCTTGCGCAGCTCGGTGACCTTGGCGAACAGGACCCGGCGGGCCTCCTCGCCGAGCGGGACGGCGAACACGCTGGTGGACGCGGGGAGTTCGAGCTCCACTCCCTCCGCCTCCAGCGCGAGCACCGTGCGGTCGACGCCGAGCGCCCAGCCGACGGACGGCAGCGCGGGGCCGCCGATCATCTCGGACAGGCCGTCGTAACGGCCGCCGCCGCCCACCGCGGACTGGGATCCCAGACCGTCGTGGACGAACTCGAAGGTGGTACGCGTGTAGTAGTCCAGGCCGCGCACCAGCTTCGGGTCGTCCTCGAAGGAGACTCCGGCCGCCGTGATCAGCTCGCGGACCTCCTCGTGGTACGTCTTGCAGGCGTCGCAGAGGTAGTCGCGCAGCAGCGGGGCGTCCCCCAGCTGCTTCTGGACCGACTCGCGCTTGTCGTCGAGCACGCGCAGCGGGTTGATCTCCGCGCGGCGAAGGGTGTCCTCGTCCAGGTCCAGGCCGCGCAGGAAGTCCTGGAGCGCCGCTCGGTACACCGGGCGGCACTCCTTGTCGCCCAGGCTGTTCAGCAGGATGCGGAAGTCGCTGAGGCCCAGCGAGCGGTACGCCTGGTCGGCCAGGATGATCAACTCGGCGTCCAGCGCCGGGTCCTCGGCTCCGATCGCCTCGGCGCCGACCTGGGAGAAGTGCCTGTAGCGGCCCTTCTGGGGGCGCTCGTAGCGGTAGTACGAGCCCGAGTACCAGAGCTTGACCGGGAGGTTGCCCGCCTTGTGCAGGTTGGCCTCCAGGGCCGCGCGCAGGACCGAGGCCGTGCCTTCGGGGCGCAGGGCGAGCTTGTCGCCGCCCTTGGTCTCGAAGGCGTACATCTCCTTGGTCACGATGTCGGTGGACTCGCCGACACCGCGCGCGAACAGCTCGACGCTCTCGAAGCCGGGCGTCTCGACGTAGCCGTAGCCGGAGTTGCGCAGGGGAGCCGCGATCGCCTCACGGACGGCCAGGAACTTGGCGGAGTCCGGCGGGATCAGGTCGTACGTGCCCTTGGGGGCCTTGAAGGTGCTCACGGAAGGTCTCGTCACATTCCTCGTCGGGGAGCGTCGGCGTGCGCTCCCGGGCCGGCGGCCACCTGCCGCAGATAGGGGTTGGTGGCGCGCTCCTGGCCGATGGTCGTCTGGGGGCCGTGGCCGGACAGCACCACGGTCGAGTCGTCGAGGGGCAGGCACACGCGGGCCAGCGAGTCGAGGATCTCGGCCATGTCACCGCCGGGCAGGTCGGTGCGTCCGATGGAGCCGGCGAACAGCAGGTCGCCCGAGAAGAGGATCGGCGGGATGTCCGTCGTCTCGGGCAGGCCGAAGGTCACCGACCCCCTGGTATGGCCGGGCGCGTGCGCGACGGAGAGTTCCATCCCCGCCAGTTCCAGCCTCGCGCCGTCGGTCAGCTCCTTGACGTCGTCCGGTTCCCCGATGGTCAGTTCGCCCATCAGCTGCATGCCGATGGAGCGGCCGAGCGCCTTCTCGGGGTCGCTCATCATGTACCGGTCCTCGGGGTGGATCCAGGCCGGCACGTCGTGCGCGCCGCACACCGGGACGACCGAGGCCACGTGGTCGAGATGGCCATGGGTGAGGACGACGGCGACGGGCTTGAGCCGATGCTTCTTCAGTGCTTCCTCGACTCCGGGGGCCGCTTCGTGGCCCGGGTCGATGATCACGCACTCCTCACCGGCGGCGGGGGCGACGAGATAACAGTTCGTCCCCCAGGCCCCGGCGGGGAACCCGGCAATGAGCACGATCGTCCTTCGTTTGTGTCGACACGAGTGGTTTGTCGGCGGGCTCCGCCTGTGGTCAGAGCCTACCGGCGCTGCCGATTCCTCAGCGAACCCATATACGGTACGGGGCACACGCAGGCAGTCGGCTCACCGCACGCACGCGTACCGGTCGACACACACGACGCATGAGGAGAGAACCCGGTGGTCAGCCAGGAACAGCGGCGGCGTCAGCTCGCCCGGGAGAAGTTCTTGCGACAGCAGCAGCGGCGCACGGTCGCCCGACGCAAGACGCGCATGCGCAACTCGGTGATCGCGTCGGTGCTCGGCGTCATCGTCATCGGCAGCCTCGCGCTGTACACGACCGGCGTCCTCAAGGGGGACGACGACAGCAAGGAGAACGCGGGCGCGGAGGTCACGCCCAGCGCGACGCCCAGCAAGGCCCCGGACCCGTGCGAGAAGCCCGCCGAGGGCAAGGTCAGGACGGCGACCTGGAAGAAGGAGCCGGCGCTGACCGTCGACAAGTCGGCGAAGTACACGATGAAGCTCGCGACGACGTGCGGTGACATAGACATCGCGCTGAAGGCGTCGGCCGCGCCGCACACCGTGAACTCGTTCGACTTCCTCGCCGGCAAGGGCTACTTCGACCACTCCAAGTGCCACCGGCTCACCACCAACGGCATCTACGTGCTCCAGTGCGGCGACCCGACGGGCACCGGAACGGGCGGTCCCGGGTACAACATCCCGGACGAGAACCTGAAGGACAAAAGCCTCAAGAACAACATCTATCCGGCGGGCACCATCGCGATGGCGAACACCGGGCAGAAGAACTCCGGCGGCAGCCAGTTCTTCCTCGTGTACCAGGACAGTCAGCTCCCGCCGAGCTACACACCGTTCGGTACCGTTTCCGAATCCGGCATGAAGGTACTCAAGAAGATTGCCGACGCCGGAGAGAGCACCGGCCAGGGCGACGGGGCGCCGAACGCGACGGTGGTCATCAACAAGGCGACGGTCACCAAATCCTGACCCCCAACTGCGAAATTTCGGTCGCGCGGGATGCGGACAGGCAACCCGCCGGTCGCCTATGTTGGCCGTGACGAAACTGTGGACGATGCCCGGGGGAACACGAGCCCCTCGCAGGCATCATGTGGAGGAGGCGCTGTGAGCAGCGACCCGTGGGGCCGCGTCGACGAGACGGGGACCGTGTACGTGCGTACGGCCGAGGGCGAGCAGGTCGTCGGTTCCTGGCAGGCCGGCACCCCCGAAGAGGCGCTGGCCTATTTCGAGCGCAAGTACGAGGGCCTGGTTGTCGAGATCGGCCTCCTCGAGAAGCGGGTGAAGACCACCGACCTGTCGGCAAAGGACGCCCAGACCGCGATCGACCACATTCGTGAGCAGGTCGACGCCCATCACGCGGTCGGCGATCTGGAGGCCCTGAAGACCCGGCTGGACAAGCTGGTCGAGACGGTCGACAAGCGGCGCGAGGAGCGCAAGCAGCAGCGGGCGAAGCAGTCGGACGAGGCGCGTCACTCCAAGGAGTCGCTGGTCACCGAGGCCGAGGAGTTGGCGCAGTCCGACCAGTGGCGGGCCGCGGGTGAACGGCTGCGGGCTCTGGTGGACACCTGGAAGGGCCTGCCGCGGCTCGACCGCAAGTCGGACGACGAGCTGTGGCACCGCTTCTCACACGCCCGGTCGGCGTTCTCCAAGCGCCGCAAGGCGCACTTCGCGCAGCTGGACGCGCAGCGCGAAGAGGCTCGCAAGACCAAGGAGCGGCTGGTCACCGAGGCCGAGTCCCTGTCCGGGTCGACCGACTGGGGTCCGACGGCGGCTCGCTACCGCGACCTGATGTCGGAATGGAAGGCCGCGGGCCGCGCCCAGCGCGAGCACGAGGACGACCTGTGGAACCGCTTCCGCGGCGCCCAGGACATCTTCTTCGCGGCCCGCAGCTCGGTCTTCGCCGAGCGCGACGCCGAGCAGTCCGAGAACCTGAAGCTGAAGGAGGAGCTGGCCGAGGAGGCCGAGAAGCTCCTGCCGATCGGCGACCTGAAGGGCGCGCGCGCCGCCTTCCGCTCGATCAACGAGCGCTGGGAGGCCATCGGCCACGTGCCGCGCGACGCCCGGCCCAAGGTCGAGGGCCGGATGCACGCCGTCGAGCGGGCCCTCCAGGACGCCGAGGAGACCGAGTGGCGCCGGACCAACCCGGAGGCACGCGCGCGTGCCGAGGGGCTGACCGGCCAGCTCCAGGCCGCCGTGGACAAGCTCCGGGGACAGATCGAGCAGGCACGCGGCCAGGGCAACAACGCCAAGGCCGACAAGCTGGAGCGTGAGCTGGAAGGACGCCAGGCGCTGCTGGACCAGGCCCTGAAGGGCCTGGAGGAGTTCGGCGGCTGAGACCCGGCCGGACGACAGCCTTACGACGAGAAGGGCCCCGTACGCGAAGTACGGGGCCCTTCTCGTCGTATGCCCACGAGGTCGTCGTGGGCATACGCGCTCGTCGAGTCCTACGACCGGCTGCGCGCCGACGTCACGCGGTACACGTCGTAGACGCCTTCCACTCCCCTGACCGCCTTCAGGACGTGCCCGAGGTGCTTCGGGTCGCCCATCTCGAAGGTGAAGCGGGAGGTGGCGACGCGGTCGCGGGAGGTCTGGACCGCCGCGGAGAGGATGTTGACGTGCTGGTCGGACAGGACGCGGGTGACGTCGGAGAGGAGCCGGGAGCGGTCCAGGGCCTCGACCTGGATGGCGACCAGGAAGACCGAGGACTGGGTGGGCGCCCACTCGACCTCGAGGATGCGCTCGGGCTCACGGGACAGTGACTCCACGTTCACACAGTCGCTGCGGTGAACCGATACTCCGCTACCACGCGTGACGAAGCCGATGATCGGGTCGCCGGGCACGGGCGTACAGCAGCGGGCCAGCTTGACCCACACGTCCTCGACGCCCTTGACGATGACGCCCGGGTCGGCGCTGGAGCGGCGCTTGCGGCTGCGGCCGCGGGCCGGCGGGACCGACTCGTCGATCTCCTCCGTGGCGGCTTCCTCGCCGCCGAGGGCCTGGACGAGCTTCTGCACGATGTTCTGCGCGGAGACATGGCCCTCGCCGATCGCCGCGTACAGCGCGGAGATGTCGGCGTAACGCATCTCGTGCGCGAGTGTGACCAGGGAGTCGCCGGTGAGGATGCGCTGGATCGGCAGGTTCTGCTTGCGCATCGCGCGGACGATGGCGTCCTTGCCCTGCTCGATGGCCTCGTCGCGGCGCTCCTTGGAGAACCACGCCCGGATCTTGTTGCGGGCGCGCGGCGACTTCACGAAACCGAGCCAGTCGCGGGAGGGGCCCGCGCCGGGCGCCTTGGAGGTGAAGACCTCCACCAAGTCGCCGTTGTCCAGGGTGGATTCGAGCGGTACGAGGCGGCCGTTGACCCGCGCTCCTATGGTGCGGTGGCCGACCTCGGTGTGCACGGCGTAGGCGAAGTCGACCGGGGTGGCCCCGGCCGGGAGCGCTATGACGTCGCCCTTGGGGGTGAAGACGAACACCTCGTTGCGGGAGAGGTCGAAGCGCAGGGACTCCAGGAACTCGCCCGGGTCCTCGGTCTCCTTCTGCCAGTCCAGCAACTGGCGCAGCCACGCCATGTCGTTGAGGTGGTCGTCCTTGCCCTTGCCGGCCTTCGGCACGTCGCTGCGGACCTTGGAGGCGCCGGCGACGGCCTCCTGCTTGTACTTCCAGTGCGCGGCGATGCCGTACTCGGCACGGCGGTGCATGTCGAAGGTGCGGATCTGGAGCTCGACCGGCTTGCCGTTGGGCCCGATGACCGTCGTGTGCAGCGACTGGTACATGTTGAACTTGGGCATCGCGATGTAGTCCTTGAACCGGCCGGGGACCGGGTTCCATCGCGCGTGCACGGTGCCGAGGGCGGCATAGCAGTCGCGGACCGTGTCGACAAGTACACGAATACCCACCAGGTCGTAGATCTCCGCGAAGTCACGGCCGCGGACGATCATCTTCTGGTAGACGCTGTAGTAGTGCTTCGGGCGGCCGGTGACGGTCGCCTTGATGCGGGCGGCCCGCAGGTCCTGCTGGACCTCGTCGGTCACTATGGCCAGGTACTCGTCACGCTTCGGTGCCCGCTCGGCCACCAGCCGTACGATCTCGTCGTACATCTTGGGGTAGAGGATCGCGAAGGCGAGGTCCTCCAGCTCCCACTTGATGGTGTTCATGCCGAGGCGGTGGGCGAGCGGCGCGTAGATCTCCAGCGTCTCGCGCGCCTTCTTCTCCTGCTTCTCGCGCTTGAGATAGCGCATGGTGCGCATGTTGTGCAGGCGGTCGGCGAGCTTGATGACCAGGACACGGGGGTCCTTGGCCATGGCTACGACCATCTTGCGCACGGTCTCGGCCTGCGCTGCCTCGCCGAACTTGACCTTGTCCAGCTTGGTGACACCGTCGACGAGCAGGGCGACGGAGTCGCCGAAGTCGCGGCGGAGCTGGTCGAGGCCGTACTCGGTGTCCTCGACGGTGTCGTGCAGCAGGCCCGCCATCAGGGTGGCCGGATCCATCCCCAGCTCGGCGAGGATGGTGGTGACCGCCAGCGGGTGCGTGATGTATGGGTCGCCGCTCTTGCGCTTCTGGCCGCGGTGCCAGCGCTCGGCGACCTGGTACGCCTTCTCGATCTGGCGGAGCGTGGCGGTCTCGATCTTCGGATCGTTGCTGCGGACTATGCGCAGCAGCGGCTCCAGCACCGGGTTGTACGGGTTGGAGCGCTGGACGCCGAGGCGGGCGAGACGGGCCCGGACGCGGTTGGAGGAGCCGGAGCGGGCGGGCTGACCGGCGGATGGGCGGGCCGCGGGCGTGTTCACGGGCCGCTCGGGCGGGGCAGGCTTGGGTCGCGTCTGCTCGGCCGGCTTGTCGACGGGCGCCGACTGGGCGTGCTCGACCGGCCCGCGCGAGTCGTTCTTCGCGTGCGGCGCGTTCGGCGCTGGCTTCGCCGCGGGCGCCGAGGCGGACTCGGGCTTGGCGGCGGTCAGGTGCTGGGCCTCGTCTGGCAAGAGGGCTCCTCGTGCGCGATCCGGGTCCCCCGGTCAGGCTCCGGAGACCCCATGGTAGCGATCCTGCGCCCCAGGATCGCCTTCAGGCCGATGTGAGGGCCGTCTACCCGAGAAACGCGGGAGGCCGCCGCCGGATTCCTGCGGGGCCGTCGGCGCGCTGTGGCACGGGGGACGCAAGCGTTTCCTGCGGCTCTCGCAGGGGTTGCGCGGGCCCTTCGGGCGAACCTTCGGAGCGGGGCGCGCACGGCTCCCGGGGCGCACATTTCGAGCCAGGTGGTGGCTCCCGCGGCGACAGTGCGTCAATGCGCGCCCGCACCACCCTCGGGGCCGGTCGGGAACCGGCCCGGAACACGCGTCTGCCGCGCGCCTCGTGCAGAGGCGCGCGGCAGACGTGGCGCGTCCGATGCCCCGCCGGTGCGGAGCGGTTCGTGTCACACCGTGAGCAGCGACTCCAGCGGGGCTCCGGCCAGGGCCGGCTCCAGGCGGGCTCGGCCGCCGAGGAAGCCCAGTTCCATCAGGACGGCCAGGCCGGCCACCTCGGCGCCCGCCCGGCGGATCAGCTCTACCGAGGCCTCGGCGGTGCCGCCCGTGGCCAGGACGTCGTCGATGACGAGGACGCGGTCGCCCGCGGCGAGGTCCTCGGCATGGACCTCGATCTCCGCGGAGCCGTACTCCAGGTCGTACGCCTGGCTGAGGGTCGCTCCGGGGAGCTTGCCTGCCTTGCGTACGGGGATGAAGCCGATGCCCGCGCGGACGGCCACCGGGGCGCCGAGGATGAAGCCGCGGGCCTCCAGGCCGACGATCTTCGTGGCGCCGGTGTTCCCGGCGATCTCGGCCAGCGCGTCGGTGAGCGCGGTGAACGCCGCCGGGTCCGCCAGAAGCGGGGTGATGTCCTTGAACATCACGCCCGGCTCCGGGTAGTCCGCCACATCACGGATACGGCTGAGCAGGAGCTCCTTGATCTCGGTCATCGGCGCTTCCCCGAGGGTCGGCCACGGCCCCTGTTGCGGGACGCGGGCTGGTTGCGGGGGCCTACGACCGCGGCGGCGGCGTCCTCCGGCTCGTGGTCGAAGGGCTCGTCGGCGTCCGGGGCGTCCGGGGCGTCGCCCTGTGCCGCGGCCTGCGCCCGCTTGGCGAGCACACGCTTCTTCAGGGCCTTCATCTGCGGCTCGCGCTCCTTGAGGTCGGCGACGAGCGGCGTGGCGATGAAGATCGAGGAGTACGCACCGGCGGCGAGACCGACGAACAGGGACAGCGAGATGTCGTTGAGCATGCCGGCGCCGAGGAAACCGCCGCCGATGAAGAGCAGACAACCCACCGGAAGCAGTGCGACCACCGTGGTGTTGATGGAGCGGACCAGCGTGCTGTTGATCGAGCGGTTGGCGATGTCGCTGTAGGTCCAGCGGGTCTGCTTGGTGATGTCCTTCGTCTGCTCCTTGAGGCTGTCGAAGACGACGACCGTGTCGTAGAGCGAATAACCGAGGATGGTCAGCAGACCGATCACCGTGCCCGGCGTGACCTCGAAGCCGACGAGGGCGTAGATGCCGACCGTGATCGTGATGTCGTGGATCAGGGCGACGAACGCGGCGACCGCCATGCGCCACTCGAACGCGATCGCCAGATAGATCACCACGAGGACCAGGAAGATCCCCAGGCCCTGCCAGGCCTTGTTGGCGATCTGTTCACCCCAGCTGGGGCCGACGAGCTCTCCGGTGACGTCCTTCTCCGTGACGCCCAGGTCCTTGGCCAGCTGGGTCGAGACCTTGTCGGCCTGGCCGGTGTCGATACCGGCGACCTGGATGCGCAACGTGGCCTTGTCGCCGCTGCCGAGCTGCTGGACGATCGCGTCGTGGCCGGACGCCTTCTCCGCGTACTCCTGCGCCTGGGAGACCGAGACGCTGTTCTTCGGGGTGTTGAAGACCGCACCGCCCTGGAACTCGATGCCCATGTTCAGGCCGCGCACCGCCAGGCCGACGATGGCCGTGATGGTGATCAGGATCGAGAGGCCGTACCAGATCTTGCGGTTGCCGACGAAGTCGTAGCCGACCTCGCCACGGTGCAGTCGGGCGCCGAGGTTGCCGAGCTTCGACATCTCACGCCTCCTTCGTCTCGACGGGGGCGGAGGGACGGCGGGTACGACGCAGCGGCGGCTGGGCACCCAGGCGCTTGGGGTCGAGGCCGGACCAGCTGTGACCGCTGCCGAAGAACTTGCTGCGCGCCATGATCGTCAGCAGAGGCTTGGTGAACAGGAACACGACGACCACGTCGAGCAGGGTGGTCAGGCCGAGCGTGAACGCGAAGCCCTGGACCTTTCCGACGGTGACGATGAAGAGCACCGCGGCGGCGAGGAACGACACGAAGTCCGAGACCAGGATGGTGCGCCGGGCACGCGGCCAGGCACGCTCGACGGCGGGGCGCAGCGAACGGCCCTCGCGGATCTCGTCACGGACGCGTTCGAAGTACACGATGAACGAGTCCGCAGTGATGCCGATGGCGACGATGGCACCGCAGACGGCCGGCAGGTTCAGCGCGAAGCCGATGGTCGGGCCGAGCAGCGCCATGATCGTGTAGGTCAGGGCGGCGGAGACCAGCAGCGAGAGGATCGCGATGATCGACAGGCCGCGGTAGTAGACCAGCAGGTAGATGATGACCAGGGCCAGGCCGATGGCACCGGCGATGAGGCCGGCCTTCAGCTGCTCACCGCCGAGTGCCGGGGACACCGTGGTGACGCTGTCCTCCTTGAAGGTCAGCGGCAGGGCGCCGTAGGACAGCATGTTGGAGAGGCTCTCGGCCGACTGCTGCGTGAAGTTGCCGGAGATCTCGGCGTTGCCGCCCGTCAGGGCCTGGCTGACGGAGGGGTCGGAGACGACCTCACCGTCCAGGACGATGGCGAACTGGTTCTGCGGCGGCTGGTTCTTGGCGAGCTTGCCGGTGATGTTGGCGAACTTCTTGCCGCCCGCGTTCGTGAAGTCCATGGTCACGGTCCAGCCCGCGGCGTTCTGCGCGTTCCAGACGGCCTGGGCCTTGTCGACGTCCGTGCCGTCGACCTCGGCGGGACCGAGGATGTACTTCTGCCACTGGCCCTGCGAGTTCTGGCCGCAGGCGACGGTGGGCTCGGTCGGCTTGACGCCGTCACCGGCCTTGGCGCGGACCGCCTTCTTCGTGCAGTCCAGCGCGGAGTACTGCGCTTCGAGGGCGCTGGTCGCCGAGTCACCGGAGGGGCTGCTGCTCGCCGACGGAGCGGTGCTGGAGGAGGCGCCCGTGGACGGCGTGGGGTCGGCCTTCAGGGCGTCGGTGACCGCGCGGCCCTGCGTGGTGGAACTCGGTGACGGGCTGGTGGAGCCGGAGGGGGACGCGGAGGAGGTCGCCTTGTCGGTGGAGTCGCCCGACGCGCTGCTGGAGGCGCTCGGCGAGGGGGTGGCCGCCGCGTCGCCGCCGGAGATCTCGGTGGTGAGAACCGGGCGGAAGTAGAGCTTCGCGGTGGTGCCGACCTGGTCCCGGGCTTCCTTGGAGTTCGTGCCCTTGGGAATGTTGACGATGATGTTCTTGTCGCCCTGGGTCTGCACCTCCGACTCCGAGACACCCAGACCATTGACACGGCGTTCCATGATCTCGACCGCGGTGTCCATGTTGGTCTTGTTGATCGCGGATTCCTGGCCGGGCTCGGCTTCCGCGCGGAGCGTGATGCTCGTGCCGCCGGCGAGGTCGATGCCGAGTCGCGGCTTGGTGTGCCCCGAGACGAACATCCCTCCGGTGAGCGCCGCGATGGCGATCAGGATGAGGGCCAGCGAGCGCCCTGGCTTGCTCTGGGCGCTCGCGCTCCGGCCCTTCTTAGGTGCTGCCACCTTCTCGTACTCCCTCTCGGGCCGCCTCGCTCCGGATCAACGGGGCGGGCGGCCATGACATGGTGTCGGGATCCCGTGCGAGCTCAGCATGCCCGGGGGCGCGCAGGCGTGGCCCGCGCGCCCCGGAGCATGGCTACTTCGCGTCGGCGTCGCCCTCGGACTTCTTCGGCTCGTCGTCCGTCTTCGACTCGGCGGACACGGCGTCGGAAGACTCCTCGGCCTCGTCCTTCTCGTCCTTCTTGCCGAGGTCGACGGGCTTCTCGTCGGAGTCGGCGGCAGCGGCGGGCTCGTCGGTCTCGGTGAGGGAGGAGGCGTCGTCCGGGACGACGTCGGACTTCAGGTCGTGCTCGATGCCGTGCACGATGCGGTTGTACTCGTCGTCGGAGAGGACGGCACCGATCGCGTTCTTGGCGAAGAGGAGCTCCACGCCCGGGCCGGCGTCAACGAGGACGGTGTCCTCGCTGACCTCCTTGACCGTGGCGTACATGCCCCCGATGGTGCGGACACCGGATCCGGGTTGCATCTGGTTCCGCATGTCGGCGGCCGCTTGCTGCTTCTTCTTGGCCGACCGGGTCATCAGGAACATGGCCCCGATGAGCACGATGAACGGGAGGAGGGTCACGAGACTCACGGGTCGGAACTTCCTTCACACGACCGCGATGGTGAGCGGCCTGATGGTTGGGGGTATGTGTGCCGCCGACAAAGGCGGCATCGGCGGAGTCTAAGCGAGTCTCCGCGCAGGGAACAACGCTCAGCATGGCACCGGGGTTCCTACTCCGGCCAGTGTGCTCGCCGTGACGGAGCCATCACGTCCCGAACAGGTCCTGTTGTCCGTTTCCCGCAGCTTGCGAGCGTGGCGGGGTCAGGCCGAGATGCGCCCACGCGGCGGGCGTGGCGACCCGGCCGCGCGGGGTGCGGGCGAGCAGGCCCTCCCGGACGAGGAAGGGTTCGGCGACCTCCTCGACGGTCTCGCGCTCCTCCCCCACCGCGACCGCGAGCGTGGACAGGCCGACCGGGCCGCCGCCGAACAGCTTCAGCAGGGCCTCCAGGACGCCGCGGTCGAGGCGGTCGAGACCGCGGGCGTCGACCTCGTAGACGGCGAGGGCTGCCGCGGCGATGTCCCTGGTGATGATCCCGTCGGCCTTGACCTGGGCGTAGTCCCGGACGCGGCGGAGCAGGCGGTTGGCGATACGGGGTGTGCCGCGGGAGCGGCCGGCGATCTCGGCGGCCCCGTCGGTGTCGATCTCGACGTCGAGCAGGTTCGCCGAGCGGTGCACGACGCGCTCCAGCTCGGCGGGCTCGTAGAACTCCATGTGCGCGGTGAAGCCGAAGCGGTCGCGCAGCGGGGGCGGCAGCAGGCCCGCGCGCGTGGTGGCGCCGACCAGGGTGAACGGGGGCAGCTCCAGCGGGATCGCCGTCGCGCCCGGTCCCTTGCCGACGATCACGTCGACGCGGAAGTCCTCCATCGCCATGTACAGCATCTCCTCGGCGGGCCGGGACATGCGGTGGATCTCGTCGAGGAAGAGGACCTCTCCTTCCTGGAGGGAGGAGAGGATCGCCGCGAGGTCGCCGGCGTGCTGGATGGCGGGGCCGGAGGTGATGCGGATGGGGGCGCCCATCTCGGCCGCGATGATCATCGAGAGGGTCGTCTTGCCGAGGCCGGGGGCGCCGGAGAGCAGCACATGGTCGGCGGTGGCACCACGCGCGCGTGCGGCGCGCAGGACGAGGTCGAGCTGTTCGCGGACCTTCTCCTGGCCGATGAACTCGCCGAGGTCCTTGGGGCGCAGCGCGGACTCGACGGCCTGGTCCTCACGGTCGGCGACAGAGCCCACCAGCCGCTCGTCGGCGGGGGTGTCGGTCGTGTCGTCCCAGTTCACTGAAGTTCTCCTAGCCGGGTGTGCCGGGGACCATCGAGTCGGCCGGGGTCCGGGGGCCGTCCCCCGGCAGGACACAGCATTGCAGTGTGCCTCGGGGGTCGCGTCGGGTGTCGTACGAGGGTGTCGTCAGGTCGTTCGGTCAGCGGGCTCTGTTGAGGGTCTGGAGCGCCGCCTTGAGCAACTGGCCCACCTGCGGCGTGCCCCCGGCCGCTTCGGCCTGCGGGGCCACGGCGGCGACCGCCTCGTCGGCCTCGCGCGTCGCGTACCCGAGGCCGATCAGGGCGGCGTGCAGCTGGTCGCGCCAGCCCTGGGTGACCGGTGCGCCGACGGCGGGCGCGCCGATCGGTTCGCCCAGGCGGTCCTTCAGCTCCAGGAGCAGCTTCTGGGCCCCCTTCTTGCCGATGCCGGGGACGGCGGTGAGCGACTTCTCGTCGGCGGTCGCCACCGCTCTGCGCAGGGCGTCGGGCGAGTGCACGGCCAGCATCGCCTGGGCCAGGCGGGGGCCGACCCCGCTCGCGGTCTGGAGCAGCTCGAACGTCTGGCGTTCGTCGTCGTCCGCGAAGCCGTACAGCGTGAGGGAGTCCTCGCGGACGACCAGCGAGGTGTGCAGCTTGGCGGGCTGGCCGAGGCGCAGGGTGGACAGGGTGTTCGGCGTGCACTGGACGGACATGCCGACCCCGCCCACCTCGACCACCGCGGCGTCCGGAGCGAGTGCGGCCACTGTGCCGCTGACGAAGGCGATCATGCCGTACGGCCTTTCGGTGCTTTGGCTGTGTGCAGGGCGACGGCCTGCTGGAGTCGGTTCTGGGCGGGGGCGCGCCAGATGTGGCAGATGGCGAGTGCGAGGGCGTCGGCGGCGTCGGCCGGCTTGGGCGGGGCACTGAGCCGCAGCAGGCGGGTGACCATGGCGCCGACCTGGGCCTTGTCGGCGCGGCCGCTGCCGGTGACCGCGGCCTTGACCTCGCTGGGCGTGTGCAGTGCGACGGGGATGCCGCGGCGGGCGGCGCAGAGCATGGCGACGGCGCTGGCCTGGGCGGTGCCCATCACCGTGCGGACGTTGTGCTGGCTGAACACCCGCTCCACGGCGACGCATTCGGGCCGGTGCTCGTCCAGCCACTGTTCGATGCCCTGCTCGATGGCGACGAGGCGCTGCCCCAACTCGGCGTCCGCGGGCGTCCGTACGACACCCACGCCGAGCATGGTGAGCGGGCGTCCGGCGACGCCTTCGACCACGCCGACACCGCATCGCGTCAGCCCCGGGTCCACCCCCAGTACCCGCACCCCGCGCCCCTCCCCTCTTTGCGGCTGAGCCGCCGCCGCTCTCGCGGACCTGGCTGAGCGCCGTCGGGGTTCCTCAGCTGATGGTTGCGGCCCTGGACGGCGATCTTTGACTCTCGTCAGGCTATCCGCTGCCACTGACAAGAGCGGCGGGCCGGTGG
>NZ_JBHVGZ010000121.1:0-958 GCF_042800355.1 Streptomyces sp. NPDC057623 | reverse complement strand
TTCCCCTGGTGGGTTCCTCCGTTCCAAGGAAAGGGGGGGGGGGGGGGGGGGGTCTTCCCCCCCCCCCCCCCCGAAACCGCTCAGCTCGCGGCAGCGCTACGCGTCGACCTTCTCCATGATCTCGTCGCTGACGTCGAAGTTGGCGAAGACGTTCTGCACGTCGTCGCTGTCCTCGAGCGCGTCGATCAGCTTGAAGATCTTCTTGGCGCCCTCCTCGTCCAGCTCGACCTGGACGGACGGGAGGAAGCTGGAGTCGGCGGAGTCGTAGTCGATGCCGGCCTCCTGGAGGGCGGTGCGGACCGCGACCAGGTCGGTGGCCTCGCTGACGACCTCGAAGGACTCGCCGAGGTCGTTGACCTCCTCGGCACCCGCGTCCAGGACGGCGGTGAGGACATCGTCCTCGGACAGCTCGCCCTTGGGGACGATGACGACGCCCTTGCGGCTGAACATGTACGACACCGAGCCCGGGTCGGCCATGTTGCCGCCGTTGCGGGTCATGGCGACGCGGACGTCGGAGGCGGCGCGGTTGCGGTTGTCGGTGAGGCACTCGATGAGCACCGCGACGCCGTTCGGGCCGTAGCCCTCGTACATGATCGTCTCGTAGTCGGCGCCGCCGGCCTCGAGGCCACCGCCGCGCTTGACCGCGGAGTCGATGTTCTTGTTCGGAACGGACTGCTTCTTGGCCTTCTGGATGGCGTCGTAGAGGGTCGGGTTGCCCTCGATGTCCACGCCGCCCATGCGGGCCGCGACCTCGATGTTCTTGATCAGCTTCGCGAAGAGCTTGCCGCGCTTGGCATCGATCACGGCCTTCTTGTGCTTCGTCGTAGCCCATTTAGAGTGGCCGGACATCTGCCTGTCTCCTTCGCGTAACCCATCCAAACAACGAACGCGAGAGATCCTACAAGGACTCCGCCGTCCGGTTCGCGTGCACCATGTCGACGAACAGGCCGTGCACACG
>NZ_JBHVGZ010000120.1:0-16764 GCF_042800355.1 Streptomyces sp. NPDC057623 | reverse complement strand
ATGTCGCGCATCGAGCGGTGCGCGGGCACCCCGTCGAGTTCCTTGAGATCCTCCGGGAACGCCCTGTTCACCGCGTACAGCCGCCCCGTGAACCCGGCGTCCCGGATGTTGCCGAGAACACTGCGGCCCACCCCGCCGGGGGCGCGGCCGACGCCGATGACGGCGACCGAGCCGGGTGCCAGCAGCCGCCGCACGGACCGGGCCTCGGCACGCTGCTCGCGCGCGTACTGCACGGCGAGCGAGCGGTCCGTCGGCTCCAGGTCGAACTCCAGGCGTACGACGCCGTCCTCGAAGCTGCGCTTCTGGGTGTAGCCGGCGTCCGTGAACACCTTGATCATCTTGGTGTTGGCGGGCAGCACCTCGGCGGCGAAGCGGCGGATGTCGCGCTCGCGGGCGACGGCGCCGATGTGTTCGAGGAGGGCGGAGGCGACGCCGCGGCCCTGGTGGGCGTCCTGGACGAGGAAGGCGACCTCGGCCTCGTCGGCGGGTGCGGACGCGGGCATTCCGTCGGCGCCGATCCGGTCGTAGCGTACGGTGGCGATGAACTCGCCGCCCACCGTGGCCGCGAGTCCCACCCGGTCCACAAAGTCGTGGTGCGTGAAGCGGTGGACGTCCTTTGCGGACAGTCGCGGGTAGGGCGCGAAGAAGCGGTAGTACTTCGACTCGTCCGACACCTGCTCGTAGAAGCTGACCAGGCGCTCGGCGTCATCAACGGTGATGGGGCGGATGCGCGCGGTGCCGCCGTCGCGCAGCACCACGTCGGCTTCCCAGTGGGCGGGGTACTCGTGCCGGTCCGAGGCGCTCTGCATGGGGCCCAGAGTACGGCTCGCGTACGACAACGGCGCGAGGCAGTCTGTGGAGGACGTATGACGGGTCGAGGCCGCGACCCGACGGTCACCTCAGGAGGGGACGTTTTGTCCCTCCCGGCATGCTTCACGGGTGTGGGAAACTGGTCTAGACAACCCTGAACACCGAAGGGCAGCATCACATGGCTGAGCGCCGCGTCAACGTCGGCTGGGCCGAGGGCCTCCACGCCCGCCCCGCTTCCATCTTCGTCCGGGCCGCCACGGCCGCAGGTATCCCGGTGACGATCGCCAAGGCCGACGGCAACCCCGTCAACGCGGCCTCCATGCTGGCCGTCCTGGGCCTGGGCGCCCAGGGTGGTGAGGAGATCGTGCTCGCCTCCGACGCCGAGGGCGCCGACGTCGCCCTCGACCGTCTGGCGAAGCTGGTCTCCGAGGGCCTCGAGGAGCTGCCCGAGACGGTCTGAATGACCTGAGCGGCACTCCGTAGCAAGTGGTGAAGCCGCGTCCGCCTTTTCGGCGGGCGCGGCTTCGCTGTTTTCGGGCAGGCGGCCACCGGAATTACCGGTCCACCTGAAAAAGGGCAGCGGAAATTATCCGCCACCGAATATCCCCTCTTTGTATACGGCGCCCGTGTTAATGTCGCAGGCTCGGCATGTTTACGGGATGTTGCGAATTCCTCACACGGTCGGCGCGATCGCCGCCGGTGCCGAACCGCAGCCGGTGCGCGGAGAGCGCGCGCTCGGCGTGCAGTGCCGTGACCGCCCGGGCGCGCTCACCGTCGCCGCGCGCCACCGCGTCCACGATCGCGCCGTGCTCGGTCCAGGACTCCGCGGGGTTGGCCGGCGCCTCCACGGCGTACATCCAGGCGATCTTGTGACGCAGCTGGGTCAGCGTCGAGGCCAGCGCGGGGCTGCCGGAGGCCTGGGCCAGCGTCTCGTGGAACCAGCTGCCCAGCGAGCGCAGATCCTCGCTGTTTCCCCTCCTGGCCCGCTCCTGGCCCAGCCTGACCAGGCCGCGCAGGACTTTCAGATGGGCCTCGGTGCGCCGCTGGGCGGCCCGGGCGGCACCGAGCGGCTCCAGGAGCGTGCGCATCTCCAGCAGGTCGGCGGCCTCCTGCTCGGTCGGTTCGGCGACGCACGCGCCCGCGTGCCGCCGGGTCACCACGAAGCCCTCCGCCTCCAGGGTGCGCAGGGCCTCCCGGACGGGGACGCGGGAGACGCCGTAGCGCCGCGCGAGGAGTTCCTCGGTGAGCCGGCCGCCGCGCTCGTAGACGCCGGCGACGATGTCGTCCCGGATCGCGGTGCATACCGAGTGCGCCGGAATACGCATGACCGACCTCCGCCTTAATCCCCGTGAAACGTCGACGAATGACGTGTTCCCGGTGACTCTATTGCAACCGGACGGAATTTCCGACGGCGGGCCGGAATCCATGGATATTTTTTGGACAGTCGATCGTCCCGGAAACGCCGAAAGCCCCGGCACGGGAGCCGGGGCTTCGGGGAAGCAGTGCCTCGGGGAGGCGGACCGCTGAGAGGCGGGGCCTCGGGGAGACGCGGTGGGGACGTCAGACGTTCACGCCGTGCGAGCGCAGGTAGGCGACGGGGTCGATGTCGGAGCCGTACTCGGCCGTCGTGCGGGCCTCGAAGTGCAGGTGCGGTCCGGTGACGTTGCCGGTGGCGCCGGACAGGCCGATCTGCTGGCCGGGGGTGACGGTCTGGCCCACCGAGACGCCGATGGACGACAGGTGGCCGTACTGGGTGTACGTGCCGTCGTTCATCCTGATCACGATGTTGTTGCCGTACGACCCGCCCCAGCCGGCCTCCACGACGGTGCCGGAGCCGACCGCGTGGACGGAGGTGCCGCTGGCGGCGTGGAAGTCGACGCCGGTGTGGCTGCCGGAGGACCAGACGGCCCCGCCGGACTTGTAGCCGGTGGAGACGTACGAACCTGAGATCGGGGCGACGTAGGACAGCAGGCGCTTGCGCTCGGCCTCGCGGGCGGCGCGCTCCTTGGCCTCGCGCTCCTGCTTGGCCTTCTCGGCGGCCTGCTTGCGGGCGGCCTCCTCGGCGGCCTGCTTCCTGGCCGCGGCCTCCTGGGCGGCCTGCTTCTGGGCGGCGGCCTGGGCGTCGATCTGCTCGGCGAGCGTGTCGTCGACGGTGATGACGGGTATGAGACCGGTCTGCTCGACGGCGGGTTCGGCGGCGAGAGCCGGGGCGGCCAGGGTGCCTATGACGCCGGTGGCGGTGAGAGCGGCGACGCCCGCCGCGCGGGCGGTGGTGCGCTCGAACCGGCCGGGACGACGATGCTTCCCGGAGGCGCGGTTCTTCCCGGTGGCGCAGGTGAACGCCATGTAGTGGCTGGTCCTTTCCTTCCTTCTCGCCTACCGGGTTAGCTGACGGGTTCGGAGCAGGAAGGTCTCCTACGGACCCCCTCGCGGCTGCGCGGGCGTCCGATTCACCCCAGGGACTACGGGCGGGTCCCCGGCTCCCCTGGCTCGCGCCGTACGGGGACTCGGCGATGGCTGTCCGGTGCCGCGGGCGCGGCGCACTGCCTGACGGACAGCCCGGAAGACGCTAAGCGGCACCACTTTCAATCCCCAAACGGATCGCGGATTTTGTAGCGCATCCCACAGGCCAGACAGGCAACCTTTCCCTCAATTCGGGCATAAAGGGGCCCTGGTGACTTCGAAGTCACCAGGGCCCCTCACGCACGCGTGCCGTCGCCCGGCGCGGTGTCGTCCTCTACTCGGTCCTCTGCTCGGTCCTGTGCCCGGCCCTCTACTCGGCTGCCACGACGGTGACTTCGCCGATGCCGAGGGCCTCGACGGGCTCCCGGATCGCGGCCGCGTCGCCGACGAGGATCGTCACCAGGCGGTCCACCGGGAAGGCGCTCACGGCCGCCGCGGTGGCCTCGACGGTGCCGGTCGCGGCGAGCTGCTGGTACAGCTTCGCCTGGTAGTCGTCGGGCAGGTGCTGCTCGACCTGGTCGGCCAGCGTGTTCGCCACGGAGGCGGCGGTCTCGTACTTCAGCGGGGCCACCCCGACGAGGTTCTGCACGGCGAAGTCCCGCTCGGCGTCGGTGAGCCCTTCACCGGCGACCCCGCGCAGGACCTTCCAGAGGTCGTCCAGCGCCGGACCGGTGTTCGGGGTGTCGACGGAGCCGCTGATGGCGAGCATCGCCGCGCCCGTGCCGTCCGGAGCGGAGCGCATGACCTGCCCGAACGCGCGCACACCGTAGGTGTAGCCCTTCTCCTCGCGCAGGACCTTGTCCAGGCGGGAGGTGAGGGTGCCGCCGAGGCAGTAGGTGCCGAGCACCTGCGCGGGCCACACGCGGTCGTGCCGGTCGGGGCCGATACGGCCGATCAGCAGCTGCGTCTGCACGGCGCCGGGGCGGTCCACGATGACGACGCGGCCGGTGTCGTCCGCGGTCACCGGCGGGACCGGGCGGGGCTGGGCCGGGGAGCCGGTCCAGGCGCCCAGGGTGTCGCCGAGCAGGGCGTCGAGGTCGACGCCGGTGAGGTCGCCGACGACCACGACGGTGGAGGTGACGGGGCGCACGTGCCGCTCGTAGAAGGCGCGTACGCCCGCCGAGTCGATGCCCGTGACCGTGTCCTCGGTGCCCTGACGCGGGCGCGACATGCGCGAGGTCGCCGGGAACAGCTCCTTGGAGAGCTCCTTGGCGGCGCGGCGCGAGGGGTTGGCCAGCTCGTGCGGGATCTCGTCGAGCCGGTTGCGCACCAGGCGCTCGACCTCGGCGTCCTCGAACGCGGGCGCCCTGAGGGCGTCGGCGAGCAGCCCCAGCGCCTTCGGCAGACGGGAGACGGGCACCTCGAGGCTGACGCGGATGCCGGGGTGGTCGGCGTACGCGTCGAGCGTGGCGCCGCAACGCTCCAACTCGGCCGCGAACTCCTCGGCGGTGTGCTTGTCGGTGCCCTCGGAGAGGGCGCGCGCCATGATCGTGGCGATGCCGTCCAAGCCCTTCGGCTCGGCGTCCAGGGGCGTGTCCAGGAGCACCTCGACGGCGATGACCTGCTGGCCGGGGCGGTGGCAGCGCAGGACCGTCAGGCCGTTGTCCAGCTTGCCGCGCTCGGGCGCAGGGAACGCCCAGGGCCGGGCCTCGCCGGCCTGTGGCTGCGGGTGGAACTCCATGCTGGCGAGCTCGGTCACTGCGCCGACTCCTCGTTCTCGTCGGTGGCGGGGGCTTGGGCGTCCTCGGCCTCGTCGGCGACCGGCTCGTACACGAGCACCGCGCGGTTGTCGGGACGCAGGCGGGCCTTGGCGACCTCCTGGACCTCCTCGGCGGTGACGGCGAGGACGCGCTGCACGGCGGTGAAGGCGAGCTGCGGGTCGCCGAACAGGACGGCGTACCGGCACAGTTCGTCGGCGCGGCCAGCGACGGTGCCGAGCCGGTCCAGCCACTCGCGCTCCAGCTGGGCCTGCGCGCGCTCCATCTCCTCGGCGGTCGGGCCGTCCGCCGCGAAGCGGGCGAGCTCCTCGTCGACGGCCGCCTCGATGACGGGGACCTCGACATCGCCGGAGGTCTTCACGTCCAGCCAGCCCAGGGAGGGCGCCCCGGCCAGGCGCAGCAGGCCGAACCCGGCCGCCACGGCCGTACGGTCGCGCCGCACGAGCCGGTTGTAGAGACGGGAGGACTCACCGCCGCCGAGGACGGTCAGCGCCAGGTCGGCCGCGTCGCACTCGCGTGTGCCGTCCATCGGGAGCCGGTAGGCCGCCATCATCGCGCGCGCGGGAACGTTCTCCTCGACGACCTCGCGCAGCTGCTCGCCGATGGTTTCGGGCAGTGCGCCGTCGCGCGGCTCGGGCTTGCCGTCGTGAGCCTGGATGGAACCGAAGTACTTCTCGACCCAGGCGAGGGTCTGCTCCGGGTCGATGTCGCCGACGATGGACAGGACGGCGTTGTTGGGCGCGTAGTAGGTGCGGAAGAACGCGCGGGCGTCCTCCAGGCTGGCCGCGTCCAGGTCGGCCATCGAGCCGATCGGCGTGTGGTGGTAGGGGTGTCCGTCGGGGTACGACAGGGCGGTCAGCTTCTCGAACGCCGTGCCGTAGGGGACGTTGTCGTAGCGCTGGCGGCGCTCGTTCTTGACGACGTCGCGCTGGTTCTCCAGGCCCTCCTCGTCGAGCGCCACCAGGAGGCTGCCCATACGGTCGGCCTCCAGCCACAGCGCGAGCTCCAGCTGGTGGGCGGGCATGGTCTCGAAGTAGTTGGTGCGCTCGAAGCTGGTGGTGCCGTTCGGCGAGCCGCCCGCGCCCTGGACGAGCTCGAAGTGGCCCGTGCCCTTCACGCTGCTCGATCCCTGGAACATCAGGTGCTCGAAGAGGTGGGCGAGTCCGGTACGGCCCTTGACCTCGTGACGGGAGCCGACGTCGTACCAGAGGCAGACCGCGGCGACCGGTGTGAGGTGATCCTCGGAGAGCACCACGCGCAGGCCGTTGGCCAGGCGGTGCTCCGTCGCGGTGAGGCCGCCGGATTGTGCCTCCGGTGTGGCCGTGTGACCCATGGGCTAGGTGTCCTTCCGGTCGCGTGCGCTGCGTTTGCCGAGCAGTTCGGCTCAAGCTCCTGCCACTGTATGCAGCGTCCGAAGGGTCGGCGAAGTTCCCGGTCAGAACGCCGTGCCCGGACAAAGGTGATCACGGGCCGCGGGCGCCGCGGGGAACGGCGCTCGGGCCCGGCTCGCCGTCCCGTCCCGCGACCCCGTCGAGCGGGGCCGGCCGCGCAAGCTCCGGCCACGCACGCGGCGCCGGCACGGGCCCGTCCTCCCCACGACCTGGGACTGTGCCCGGCGGTCACTCCGCCGAGTGAACGGTCTCGCGGCGCACACTTGCCTTCGGTCCCGCCGGCCGCAAGCGTGGTCCGGGTCAGGACGGTTCGCGCCGCGTCCGCCCCCTGTGTCGCGGGGAGGGCCGGGCGTCGGCGACACTTCTCCGACGCCGGGCCGGAGCCCAACATCGGGTCCTGGTCGGTGGTTGTCAGTGCCGCGGTCCACAATGGTCCGCGTCAGATACCGCAAACGCTCGAGCGACCAGAACCAGAGGAGCCGGCAGCGATGGCCCGCCGCAGCACGAAGAACCCGCCGCCCGACGACTCGTACGAGGAGAAGATCCTCGACATCGACGTCGTCGACGAGATGCAGGGCTCCTTCCTCGAGTACGCGTACTCGGTCATCTACTCCCGGGCCCTGCCGGACGCCCGCGACGGCCTCAAGCCGGTGCACCGCCGCATCGTCTACCAGATGAACGAGATGGGTCTGCGCCCCGACCGCGGCTATGTGAAGTGCGCCCGCGTCGTCGGCGAGGTCATGGGTAAGTTGCACCCGCACGGCGACGCGTCGATCTACGACGCCCTGGTGCGCATGGCCCAGCCCTTCTCGATGCGCGTCCCCCTGGTCGACGGACACGGCAACTTCGGCTCGCTGGGCAACGACGACCCGCCGGCCGCCATGCGGTACACCGAGTGCCGGCAGGCCCAGGCGACGAGCCTGATGACCGAGTCGATCGACGAGGACACGGTCGACTTCACGCCCAACTACGACGGCCAGGAGCGGGAGCCGGTGGCCCTGCCCGCCGCCTTCCCGAACCTCCTCGTCAACGGCGCCTCCGGCATCGCCGTCGGCATGGCGACCAACATGCCGCCGCACAACCTCTCCGAGGTCATCGCGGCCGCCCGCCACCTGATCCGTTACCCGAACGCGGATCTGGACGCCCTGATGAAGTACGTCCCGGGCCCGGACCTGCCCACCGGCGGCCGGATCGTCGGCCTCTCCGGCATCCGGGACGCGTACGAGACGGGCCGCGGCACCTTCAAGATCCGCGCGACCGTGTCCGTGGAGACGGTGACCGCCCGCCGCAAGGGCATCGTCATCACCGAACTGCCCTTCACGGTCGGCCCGGAAAAGGTGATCGCCAAGATCAAGGACCTGGTCGGTTCGAAGAAGCTCCAGGGCATCGCCGACGTCAAGGACCTCACCGACCGCGAGCACGGCCTGCGTCTGGTCATCGAGATCAAGAACGGCTTCGTGCCGGAGGCCGTCCTGGAGCAGCTGTACAAGCTGACGCCGATGGAGGAGTCCTTCGGTATCAACAACGTCGCGCTGGTCGACGGCCAGCCCCTCACCCTGGGCCTCAAGGAGCTCCTGGAGGTCTACCTCGACCACCGCTTCGAGGTCGTCAGGCGTCGCAGCGAGTTCCGCCGCACAAAGCGCCGCGACCGGCTGCACCTGGTCGAGGGCCTGCTCACGGCGCTGGTGGACATCGACGAGGTCATCCGTCTGATCCGGTCCAGCGAGAACTCCGCGCAGGCGAAGGAGCGCCTGATGGAGCGCTTCTCGCTGAGCGAGATCCAGACCCAGTACATCCTCGACACGCCGCTGCGCCGGCTCACCAAGTTCGACCGCATCGAGCTGGAGGCGGAGAAGGACCGGCTGGGCGAGGAGATCGCCGAGCTGACCCGGATCCTGGACTCGGACGCGGAGCTGCGCAAGCTGGTCTCCGCCGAACTCTCCTCGGTCGCCAAGAAGTTCGGCACCGAGCGCCGTACGGTCCTGCTGGAGTCGGCGGGTGCGCCGGTCGCCACCGTGTCGCTCCAGGTGGCGGACGACCCGTGCCGGGTCCTGCTGTCCTCGACGGGTCTGCTGGCCCGTACGGCGAACGGCGACCCCTTCGCTGAGGACGGCGAGGCGAGGCGCTCCAAGCACGACGTGATCGTCTCTGCCGTGCCGGCCACGGCTCGCGGTGAGGTGGGCGCGGTGACGTCCACGGGCCGTCTGCTGCGGATCAACGTCGTCGATCTGCCGCAGCTGCCGGAAACGGCGTCGAGACCGAACCTCTCGGGTGGCGCGCCGCTGGCGGAGTTCCTCTCCCTGGACGGCGACGAGACCCTGATCTGCCTGATCACGCTCGACGAGTCGTCCCCGGGCCTGGCGATCGGCACGGAACAGGGTGTCGTCAAGCGTGTGGTGCCCGACTACCCGTCCAACAAGGACGAGTTGGAGGTCATCACCCTGCGGGAGGGTGACCGGATCGCCGGCGCGGTCGAGCTGCGCACCGGTGAGGAGGACCTGGTCTTCATCACGGACGACGCGCAGCTGCTGCGCTACCAGGCCTCGCAGGTCCGCCCGCAGGGCCGCGCCGCCGGCGGCATGGCGGGCATCAAGCTCACAGAAGGCGCGAAGGTGATCTCCTTCACGGCGGTGGACCCGGCGGTCGACGCGGTGGTGTTCACGGTCGCCGGCTCGCGGGGCACGCTGGACGACTCGGTCCAGACAACGGCCAAGATGACCCCGTTCGACCAGTACCCCCGCAAGGGCCGTGCCACCGGTGGTGTGCGTTGCCAGCGGTTCCTGAAGGGCGAGGACTGTCTGTCCGTGGCCTGGGCGGGCGCCGTCCCGGCACGGGCCGCGCAGAAGAACGGCACTCCGGCCGAGCTCCCGGACATCGACCCGCGCCGCGACGGCTCGGGCGTGTCCCTGCCGAAGACGGTGTCGGTGGTGGCCGGTCCGGTCTAGACCTCCTGGGAGGCGGGGGCTCCGTCCTCCGCCTCCGGTACGTATCGCAGAACGCCCCACATGCCGTGCTCGTCGGCGTGTGGGGCGTCGCTCTCGCAGGCCTCCAGCTCCTTGCCGAGGGCAAAGGCGTCGATGCCGGAGCCGATGAGGACCAGCTGGGTGAGGCGCGCGTCGGCGGCCTTCCACCGCTCCGGGTAGAAGCGGAGGAAGCGCCCGACGGCGTGGACGGCGTATCGGTTGACGGTGTCGTGCGGGCCGAAGTCGACGTACCCCTTGATCCGGTACAGCCCCTCCGGCCTGCTGTCCAGGAATCCCATCAGCCGGCGTGGGTCAAGGGGAACTTCGGCGACGAAGGACACGCTGTCGTAGGCGGTGTGCAGGTGACCGTGGTGGGCACGGTCCGTGTCGTGGCCGCTGCCGGTGGCGGCGTCCGTGTGCTCGTGCAGGTCGTCGAAGGACAGCTGCCCGATGCGCTCCTGGCTGGGGCGGCAGTCGAAGAGGAACTCGGGGTCGATACGGCCGTAGGTGGCGGGAACGACGGCGGCGCTGTCGGTGAGCTGGCGGACCAGTTCGAGCACGCGCTCACCGTCCGCCGTCCGGTCGAGCTTGTTGACCACGACGAGGTCGGCGAGGGCGAGATGCCGGTCGATCTCGGGGTGCTTCGCGCGTGTGTCGTCGAACTCGGCGGCGTCGACCACCTCGACCAGCCCGCCGTACACGATGCCGGGATGGTCACTGGCGAGCACCATGCGCACGAGTTCCTGGGGCTCGGCGAGCCCGCTGGCCTCGATGACGATCACGTCGATGCCGGTGGCGGGCCGGGCGAGCCGTTCCAGGTAGAGGTCCAGCTCACTGGCGTCGACCGCGCAGCACAGGCAGCCGTTCCCGAGGGAGACGGTGGAGTCGCCCAGCGCGCCGGCGACCGCCATGGCATCGATCTCGATCGCGCCGAAGTCGTTGACGATGGCGCCGATGCGGGTGCCTCCGCTGCGGTGCAGGAGATGGTTGAGCAGAGTCGTCTTGCCGGAACCGAGGAATCCGGCAAGGACGACGACCGGAATCTGCTGCGGACCGGGGTTCGGCTGGCTCAACGTGCGACCTCTCTCACGCCGACGGTGCACCGGCTCGCGGGTCGGCGCACGTACGAAGGTTGAATGCCGACCCAGGATACGAGCCGGAAGAATCACCGCGAAGTGAACGATTGTTAGCAGCACTTGCCGGGCAGACGTTGGGCATGGCGCCGGAGTGTGCGACCCTCGCTTCCCTCCGTGCGCCTCCTCTCCGCCTCCCCGCCGATCAGAGCCGCTCGGCACTCTGGGAGACGGCAAGCGCCGCCCACCGCTCGCCGGTCCCCTCCCGTCGACCCGCACCCCGACGACCGGCGGACGGCCGCCTGATCGGGGGTAGTTGACATGACCACACGGAAAAGTTCTGCAAGGAGGCTGGGTTCCGCCACGCTCGCTCTCCTCGCCGCGACCGCCACCCTGACGCTGGCAGCGCGTCAATGGCGGTCGGAGAAGGCACGTCTGCACGAGCAGCGGCTGGAACTCGAGGAGCTGGCGATCCGGCGCACGGCTCTGGCCCATCAGCAGCGCATGCACTGGGAGTTGCTGGGCAGGGCGATCGACGATCCCTCGCTGGCCGCGGTGATCGACACCTACGACCAGGACATCCCGGCGGAGAGGCGCCGGCAGTTCTTCTACGCCAACGCCTGGTACGTCCACCTCTACCACCTCTACCAGGCGGAACTCCTGGACCGGGAGGAGCTGTACACGCGTCTGCGGGAGTTCTTCCAGAGTCCGGTCTTCCGCGAGTACTGGGAGGCATCGCGGCACATGCGCGCCAGCCTGGACGAGTCATCGGTGGAAGCCCAGCTGGGGCACATGGTCGACGGTCTCGTCCGGGACCTCGACGAATCCGACACGGACGAGTGGTGGGTCGTCGGGGAGCCGCCGACGGACTGACCGGGGCCACTGACGCGGAGACGGTCAACAGCTGAACCGAGAGGGGCGCGACTGAGTGATTTTCTTGTGGTCCAGCCACAGGGGGCTCAGGAACACCAGTAACCTGCTCCCCACCCAGTATGCCCAGACCCTTTTGTTCGTAAGGACCGGTACCTTTGAAGATCGTGCGCCGCATCGGTGTGCCTCCCAGCGCCCGAGGCAGTAGTTCAGGAGCTACCTGCCCGGACGTGTTCGAACTCAGCGACGGCAACTTCGCCGTCATCGGCACCGAGGCCACCGAGGCGCTTGACCCGGAGCTGCCCGCCGATGCCGCCCGCGCCGACTACGAGCGCATCGTCATCGTCAGCCGGGAGACCCTCATCCGCGCCAAGGCAGACATCCCCGACGCCTGAGACCGCCGCACGAGCACGCGTCCACCCCAGACCCGTACCGTCAACGCTCCCCGGCCGCGCACAACCGTTGAGCGAGCCGGGCAACCGACCCGGCGAGCAGCCGGCACCCCGTCACTGCTCGGTCACCACCCGATGAGGCCTGGCGCCAGAACGGCACCAGGCCACACGCATGCCAGGGGCCGGTTGTCAGGCGGCCGTCGGCACCCTCGCCGGCGCACCCGGCCCCACATACCGCGCCACCGGCCTGATGATCTTCGAGTCCTGTGCCTGTTCCAGGATGTTGGCGCCCCAGCCCACGACCCGCGCGGCGGCGAACGTCGGCGTGAACATCTCGCGCGGCAGACCGCAGAGTTCCATGACGACGCCCGCGTAGAACTCGACGTTCGTGTGCAGCTCACGGCCGGGCTTCAGTTCGGCGAGGATCGCCTCGACGCGGCGTTCGACCTCTACGGCGAACGCGACGCGCGGGCCGCCGAAGCGCTGGGCGATGTCGCGGAGCATCCGGGACCGGGGGTCCTCGGTGCGGTAGACCGGGTGGCCGAAGCCCATGATGCGGTCGCCGGCGAGGACGCGTTCGCGGATCCAGGCGTCGATGCGGTCGGGGGTGCCGATCGCGTCCAGCGTGTCCAGCGCACGGCTGGGCGCACCTCCGTGCAACGGCCCCGACAGCGCGCCCACGGCTCCGACGAGACAGGCCGCGACGTCCGCTCCTGTGGAAGTGATGACGCGGGCCGTAAAGGTTGACGCATTGAATCCGTGGTCAATGGTTGAGATCAAGTATTGCTCGACGGCCCGCGTCCGGTCCGGGTCCGGCTCGGCTCCCGTCAACATGTACAGGTAGTTCGCCGCGTACGACAGGTCCTCGCGGGGCTCGACGGGATCAAGCCCCGCGCCCAGCCGGTGCAGAGCGGTGAGCAGCGTCGGTACGGCCCCGGCCGCCACGAGGGTGTCCCGGCGGCGCGCGTCGGCGCCGATGTCGTACACCGGCCGGAAGCCCTGGGCCGCACCGAGCAGGGAGAGCGCGGTACGCAGACCGGCCAGCGGGCCGGACCCTCCGCTCGCCGCCGCGATCGCGGGAAGCGCGGCCCGCACCTCGTCGGGCAGCCGTCGCAGCGCGGCGGTCTCGGCGGCGAAGGCGGCGGAACGTGCGGCGTCCGGCAGTTCACCGTGCACCAGGAGATGCCAGACATCCTCGAAGGGACGGATCTGCGCGAGTTCCACGGCCGAGTACTGGCGGTAGTGATAGAAGCCCTCGCGCCCCCGGACATCGCCGACCTCGGTGTCGGTGACGACGACGCCCGCGAGTCCACGCGGCACCTCGACGAGCGCGGTTGCTGACCTGTTGACGGACATGTTTCCTCCCTGGACTTGATTCGACTGTCCATGCTTGACTGAATTCTTGTCAATATTGATTGAATCAATATATAAATCAATGTCCGGCATCCTGGATACGGTGACCCCATGCGCGATCAAGAACCCGGCCCCGGCCCAGCAGGGCGGCGGCTGACCACCCAGGAGGCCGCCGAACTGCTCGGCGTGAAGCCCGAGACCGTGTACGCGTATGTGAGCCGCGGACACCTGAGCAGCCGCCGTGTGTCCGGCGGCCGGGGCAGCACCTTCGACGCCGCGGAGGTGGAGACGCTCGCCCGGCGCAACAGGCGTGAGAGCGCGGGCAGTTCAGGATCGGGCGGCGAGCTGGCCGTCCGGACCCGCCTCACGTTCATCGACACGGACCGCTACTACTTCCGGGGGGTGGACGCGACCGAGCTGGCCGCCCGCCACTCCTACGAAGAGGTGGCCGAGTGGCTGTGGACCGGTGCGTTGCGACGGGGTGTCACCTTCACCGCCCCCGAGGCCGCCGTCACCGCCGCCCGTCGCGCCGCCGACGCCCTGCCCGAACACGTCGGCCCCACCGACCGGTTGCGGGTCGCGGCGATCGCCGCCTCGGCCGCGGACCCCCTGCGCTTCGACCTCTCCGAGGAGGCTGTGCTCGGCACCGCGCGCGTCCTCATCCCGACGCTCGTCGCCGCTCTCACACCGTCGCGGTACGCCTATCGCGACGAGGGCTCCATCGCTCACCGCCTGTGGGGACAGCTGAGCGGACGGCCCGCCGACGAGGCCGTCGTGCGCGTCCTGGACACCGCCCTCGCCCTGCTCGTCGATCACGACCTGGCCGCCTCGACCCTCGCCGTGCGGGTCGCCGCATCGGCCCGCGCGCACGCCTACGCGGCCGTCTCCGCCGGGCTCGGCGTACTCGAGGGCCCTCTGCACGGCGCTGCCAGCGGCCTCGCCCACAAGCTGATCATGGAGGTGCTCGACCGGGGCGACGCGGGGCCCGTCATCGCCGAGGAGCTGCGGGCCGGCCGGCGCGTTCCGGGGCTCGGCCACCGCCTCTACCCCGGCGAGGACCCACGCGCGCGTGTCCTGTTCGACCTCCTGGAGGAGCTCCCCCACGCCGCTCCCGCCCTCGCCGCGGCCCGCGACATCGCCGCCACGGCTGCCCGCCACACCGCGCTGCACGCCAACGTCGACCTGGCCCTGGGCGTGTTCACGGCCTCCTCCGGCATGTCCCACACAGCGGGCGAGACGATCTTCGCCGTGGCCCGTACGGCCGGCTGGATCGCCCACGCCCTGGAGGAGTACGGGGAGCGACCGCTGCGCATGCGCCCGAGCGGGCACTACACGGGTCCGAAACCGCCGCAGCCGCTGCCGGAGTAGACGGGGAGCGAGAGGGGCGCCCAACCGGAGTGGGGAACTGCGCGGCCAGAGGGCCCGTACGCGGTGAGACAGGCCCCTCGACCCGACGCCGCTCTACAAGTCAGGTTAGGCTCACCTCTGTGAGTACGTGCTCAACCGTCTCGCAGGACCTCGACGAGCCCGTCGCGGGGACCGCGGCGAACGCGACGACCTGGCTGCTGGTGGAGCAGCCCGGTCCGTGGGGTGCCAAGGCGCTCACGCAGAGCCATCTGGATCCGGCGCTGGGGCGAGCCCTGGAGGCCGCCGCGAAAGACACGGGCGTACGCGTCGCCCTGATCCGCCGCCCCGGTCGGCACGCCGACTGCGGCACCGCCGCCGAGCGGCAGGTCTACGCCGCCCACACCGTGCCCGGGAACGTGTGGCTGCACGCCGCCACGGTCCGCGACCCCGCGCGGCTGCTCGACCTGGACTTTGCTGCCATCGGCATGGGTGACCACCACACCTTCGACTCGGTGCTCCAGGGGCGCCCCCACACAGGCGACCCTCTCGCGCTCGTCTGCACCAACGGCAAGCGGGACCGCTGCTGCGCCCTCCTCGGGCGCCCCCTCGCGGCCGAGCTCGCCGCCTCCGGCGTGGAGGGCGTCTGGGAGGTCACCCATCTGGGTGGACATCGGTTCTCACCGACCCTGCTGGTGCTGCCGTACGGCTACGCGTACGGCCGGGCCCAGGCCCACGCGGTCAAGGAGGTCCTGCACAGCGTCCAGGAGGGCCGGATCGTCGTTGAGGGGTGCCGTGGGAACTCCGCCTGGGAACGACCCGGGCAGGCGGCCGAGCTGGCCGTGCGCAGAACTACAGGCGAGGATGCCGCGCAGGCCCTGAGCGTCGTACGGACGGACGGCGCGGCCCCGCGGTGGGAGGTGACGGTCGCCCACACGGACGGACGTCACTGGCGGGTCGCCGTGGCACAGGGCGCCTCCCAGCCGCCCCGCCCCGAGAGCTGCGGATCGGTGCTCGGCTCACCCGCGCGGATGGACGTGGTGGCGGTGCGCGAGCTGACCATGACCAGGGCGCTCGCCACACGATGAGTACACGCTCGTAGGTTGATCAGATGGACCGGGTCCCGCCACATGGACGGGCTGCCCGACTCTGATCAAGAGATCCACATCACACCCCTCTACGGGACTTCCCGCACGTCCACGTACCGTCATGGGTATGAGCCCCACTCCCCCCGCACGTCGCCTGCGTCTCGGTCTGCCCCGGCGGATGTTCGCGCAGGTGCTGCTGATGCAGGTGGCGATCGCCGCGGGAGTCGCGGTGCTCGCGACCGGACTGTTCCTCGCTCCGCTCAGCGACCAGCTGGACGACCAGGCGATGCGCCGCGCGCTGTCGATCGCGCAGACCACCGCGGCCCAGCCGCAGATCGCCGAGGATCTCGCGACCACTCCCGCGACGGTCGGCGGGCCGGTCCAGCGGGAGGCGGAGCGTATCCGTGAGGCCACCAAGGCCGAGTACATCGTTGTGATGGACCGGCGCGGGGTGCGCTGGTCCCATCCCACCCCGGGCGAGGTCGGCAGGACCGTCTCGACCGACCCGGGCCAGGCTCTGTCCGGCCACGAGGTCATGCAGATCGACGACGGCACCCTGGGCCGCACGGCCCGCGGCAAGGTGCCGCTTCGCGACGACGACGGCAGGATCATCGGGGCGGTCTCGGTCGGCATCGCGTACGACAGCGTGCGGGCCCGGTTGCTGCACACGATCCCTGAGCTGTTCGCCTATGCAGGCGGTGCCCTGGCGGTCGGCGCGCTGGCCGCCTGGCTCATCTCCCGCCGGGTCCAGCGGCAGACCCACGACCTGGCCTTCTCCGACATCTCGGGGCTGCTCTCGGAGCGCGAGGCGATGCTGCACGGTATCCGGGAGGGCGTCGTCGCTCTGGACCGCTCGGGCCGTATCCGCCTCCTCAACGACGAGGCGGGGCGGCTCCTCGGCATCGGTGACGAGGCCGTCGGCCGGTCCCTCGACGAGGCGCTCGGCGAGGGCCGTACGACGGACGTGCTCGCCGGCCGGGTCACGGGCACCGATCTGCTCACGGTCCGCGGCCAGCGCGTCCTGGTCGCCAACCGCATGCCCACCGACGACGGCGGCGCCGTCGCCACCCTGCGCGACCGCACCGAGCTGGAGCAGCTCGGCCGGGAACTCGACTCGACGCGCGGCCTGATCGACGCCCTGCGCGCCCAGGACCACGAGCACGCCAACCGCATGCACACGCTGCTCGGACTGCTTGAACTGGAGATGTACGACGACGCCGTGGAGTTCGTCGGCGAGGTCGCCGGTGACCACCGGGCCACGGCGGAACAGGTCGCCGAGAAGAGCCCGGAACACCCGTT
>NZ_JBHVGZ010000119.1:0-17751 GCF_042800355.1 Streptomyces sp. NPDC057623 | reverse complement strand
CACGTTCTTCGAACCTCAAGCCGTCCCCCAAGCCGCCTGAAACATCACCAATCAACCGACCCGCCCCTTGACGAAAGAGATAGGGGCACCCCCCCTCACTCTGCCCCTCCCGAAGCGCACCCGGGAGGGGCAGAGCCATGCCGGAGCCCATGGGCCCGCCCGCGACGTCAGCACCACCGCCGGCACATCACGGTCTCCAGGGCCCCGGGCAACCGGAAACAGGGGACAGCCGACCTCACCCGATGTCCGGCGGATCGATCCGAACCCGCACCGCGACCTCCGCACCCCCACGCGCCATCCGCGCCGCCTGCGCGGCCTTCAACGCGGACGCCAACGCGGCCCCGCTCCCGGGCGGCACCCGCACCAGCGCCCGGTCCCACTGCTCGCCGGGCGGCGGCGCCCCCACACGGCGCGGTCGTCCCACCGCCGTGACGGGCAGCGGCACGGGCCCCAACACCTCGGCGTCCGCCGGCAGTTCGGCCGTACGCAGAAACTCGGTGACGGCCTCCCCCGGACCGGCCACGGAAGCCATCCGGGACACCGGCGGAAACCCCAGTTCGGCCCGCTCACCGAGTTCCCGCACCGCGTGCCCGACCGGATCCCAGCGCACCAGCGCCTGCACGGGCCGCAGCGTGGGCTCGGCGACGACGACCACCGTCCCCCCGGCGCTCTGCGGCCGCACCAGGGACGCGGCCGCGATCCAGCGGCGCAACGCGTCCTCCCCGGCCCGCAGATCGGGCCGCCCGAGCATGGCCCAGCCGTCCAGCAGCAGGGCCGCCGCATAGCCGCCCTCGGCGACGGGCTCGGCCCCCGGCGTGCTCACGACCAGTGCGGGCGTGCCCGGCACGGTGTCCAGCACATGCTCACGCCCGGAGGTGCGGACCGGAACGGCGGGAAAGGCCCGCCCCAACTCCTCGGCGGTCCGCCGCGCCCCCACCACCTGAGCGCGCAGCCGGAACGCACCGCACTCCTGGCAGTGCCAGGCCCCTTCCTCGCGCCCGCACCACTCGCACCGCAGGTCGGCTCCGGAGCCGTGCGCCTCCAGCGGCCCGGCGCAGTGCCGACACCGAGCGGGGGCACGGCAGTTGGCGCAGGCCATCCGCGGCACGTACCCACGCCGGGGCACCTGCACCAGAACCGGCCCTTGCCGCAGCCCTTCCCGCACCGCCTGCCAGGCGAGGGTCGGCAGCCGAGCGGCCCGCGCGGCCTCGTCCCGCGCGAGATCCGCGTCCCCCACGGTCCGTACGAGCGCAGCCGCGCCCCGCACCTGTTCCCGCCCGGCGACCAGGGGCCGGGCCCACCCGCTCTCCACGAGCTGGGCCGCCTCGACGGTGCAGCTCCAACTCCCCAGCAGAAAGCCGCACTTGTCCTGGGCGGCCCGGAGCAACAGCACCTCACGCGCATGGGGCTGCGGGGCGTGCTGCTCGCTGTGGCTGTCGTCGCCGTCGTCCCAGAGGGCGACCAGCCCGAGGTCCCGCACGGGCGCGAACATGGCCGCCCGAGTCCCCACGACCGCCCGGACGCTCCCCCGCCGTACCGCGAGCCATTCCCGATACCGCTTCTCGGGCCCGGCGTCGGCGGTCAGCACCGCATGCCGTCCCTTGCCCATGAGCGCGGTCAGGGCGGCATCGACCCGCGCCACTGCCCGCCCGTCGGGCAGCACGACGAGCGCCCCCCGTCCGGAGGCGAGCGTCGCGGCGACGGCCCGGGCCAACTCCTCGCTCCACTCGGGTCCGGGCAGCGCGTTCCACACGGCACGCGGCGCACCCCCGGAGGCCAGCGACTCCAGAAACGCGCCCCCCCGCTCATACCGCCCCCAGGACCCCGTCCCGGGCCTGTCAGGGGCCGCGAGCGGCTCCGGTGACGGCCGCTGCTCGGCCCGCGCACTGCGCGGCGGCACGGCCAGCTGAAGCACATCGGCGAGGCCCCCCGCGTACCGATCGGCCACGGCCCGCGCGAGCCCGAGCAACTCCTCGCTCAGCACCCGCTCCGGCGAAACGACCTGTGCGAGCGCGGCGAGGGGTCCGGAGTAGTCGGACTCGGCGAGCCGCGCGACAAGGAACCCGTCGATGAGTCCCCCGCCCTCACGCCGCCCCTCCCGCACCCGATGCCGCCCGGCGCCGAATCGCACCCGCACCCGCACCCCGGGCTGCGCTTCGGCGTCGAGCTCCGCGGGCACGGCGTAGTCGAAGTACCGGTCGAGATGCAGCACGCCCTTGTCGACCAGCACCCGCGCGACCGGAAGCTCCTTCGCGAGCTCGGCCCCCCGCCAGGTCCTGGGCTTGGCCCGCGGCACCTTCGCCTGCCGCACACTCTCCCGAATGAGCGCGAGCTGCTCGGGCGACGCCCCCTCGGCCCCGCCACCGCCACTCTCGTTCTCGCTGCTCACACTTGCATTCCTACCAAACGCCACTGACAGCCGCCGCCGGCCCGGGACCGGCAGCGCACGGGACCACCCGTCACCGGACGGCAGGCCGTGCCCGTGAACACGGACGAGGCCCGGCTCCCGCCAGGGACACCGGGCCTCTTACAGCTGAGGAGCCTTACAGGCCCACTGCCTTCCGCAGCGCCTCCACCCGGTCCGTCCGCTCCCAGGTGAACTCCGGCAGCTCACGGCCGAAGTGGCCGTAGGCCGCGGTCTGGGCATAGATCGGGCGGAGCAGGTCCAGGTCACGGATGATCGCGGCCGGGCGCAGGTCGAAGACCGCTTCGATGGCCTTCTCGATCTTCTCGGCGTCGACCTTGGCGGTGCCGAAGGTCTCCACGAACAGGCCCACCGGCTCGGCCTTGCCGATCGCGTACGCCACCTGCACCTCGCAGCGCGAGGCGAGACCGGCCGCGACGACGTTCTTGGCGACCCAGCGCATCGCGTACGCCGCCGAACGGTCCACCTTGGACGGGTCCTTGCCGGAGAACGCGCCGCCGCCGTGACGGGCCATGCCGCCGTAGGTGTCGATGATGATCTTCCGGCCGGTCAGACCCGCGTCGCCCATCGGGCCACCGATCTCGAAGCGACCGGTGGGGTTGACCAGGAGGCGGTAGGTCTCGGTGTCGAGCTTGATGCCGTCGTCGAGCAGGGCCTTCAGCTCCGGCTCGACCACGAACTCCCGGATGTCGGGCGCGAGGAGGGAGTCGAGGTCGATGTCGCTCGCGTGCTGCGAGGAGACGACGACGGTGTCCAGGCGGACCGCCTTGTCGCCGTCGTACTCGATGGTGACCTGCGTCTTGCCGTCCGGGCGCAGGTAGGGGATGGTGCCGTTCTTGCGGACCTCGGAGAGGCGCTTGGACAGGCGGTGCGCCAGGAAGACCGGCAGCGGCATCAGCGTCGGCGTCTCGTCCGTCGCGTAACCGAACATCAGGCCCTGGTCACCGGCGCCCTGGCGGTCCAGCTCGTCCTCGTCGCCCTCGACCCGGGACTCGTACGCCGTGTCCACGCCCTGCGCGATGTCCGGCGACTGCGCGCCGATCGAGACCGAGACGCCGCAGGAAGCGCCGTCGAAGCCCTTCTTGGAGGAGTCGTAGCCGATCTCGAGAATCTTGTTGCGGACCAGCGTCGCGATGTCCGCGTACGTCTTGGTCGTGACCTCTCCGGCCACGTGCACCAGGCCGGTCGTGATCAGGGTCTCGACGGCGACGCGGGACGTCGGGTCCTCGCGCAGAAGCGCGTCGAGAATGGTGTCGCTGATCTGGTCAGCGATCTTGTCGGGGTGACCCTCGGTCACGGACTCCGAGGTGAACAGGCGACGGGACACAACGCTCCCTGTGGTTGCAGCGGCTGCTGGCTGATCATTGGCGGACGGGACGGGGGCTGCGCCCGGCGTCGTCCGAGAACAGTTTATCTGTCGCGCTCGGCCACCGGCCCACTGTCTCGCCTCTCGGGAGTGCTGTGACCTGCGGCACGGGCATTCTGCCCAATCCCACGCGCCCTTGGCCAGGGGCGCCACAACCGAATCGGACGGGGCTCGGGGGACACCCGCACCGCATCAAACATTCGCACCCAGGCGGCGCGCCACCAGGTCCCATACGGTTTCGGCCAGGGCCTCCTTGGGCCCGTACGGCACGGGTGTCTCGCTGCCGTCGGCCCCCAGTACGACCGCCTCGTTCTCCTCGGAGCCGAAGGTCTTGCGCTCTCCCACCTCGTTCACCACGAGGAGGTCGCACCCCTTGCGCTCCAGCTTCCGGCGGCCGTTGGCCAGGACGTCGTCCGTCTCGGCGGCGAAGCCGACGATCATCTGGCCGGGGCGGGCGCGGTCGGTCGAGATCTCCGCGAGGATGTCCGGATTCCGCACCAGGACGATGGGTTCCGGTTCCTGGCCGTCCTTCTTCTTGATCTTGCCGGTGGCGTACGCCGCCGGGCGGAAGTCCGCGACCGCCGCCGCCATCACCACGGCGTCGGCGTCCGCGGCCGCCTTGAGGACGGCCTCGCGCAGCTGTACGGCCGTCCCGACCTGGACGACGTCGATTCCGGCCGGGTCGGGCATCCCGGTGTTGGCGGCGATCAGCGTCACCCGGGCGCCCCGGGCGGCGGCGGTGCGGGCGAGGGCGTAGCCCTGCTTGCCGGAGGAGCGGTTGCCGAGGAAGCGGACCGGGTCCAGCGGCTCGCGCGTGCCTCCGGCGCTCACCACGATGTGCCGCCCCTTGAGGTCCGGCTCGGTGACCCCGCGGGCGAGCACGCGACGGCAGACCTCGAAGATCTCCGCGGGCTCGGGCAGCCGGCCCTTGCCGGTGTCGACGCCGGTCAGCCGGCCGACGGCCGGCTCGATGACGATCGCGCCGCGGCGGCGCAGCGTCGCCACGTTCTCCTGGGTGGCCGGGTGCTCCCACATCTCGGTGTGCATGGCCGGGGCGAAGACCACCGGGCAGCGCGCGGTCAGCAGGGTGTTGGTCAGCAGGTCGTCGGCGAGGCCGTGCGCGGCCTTGGCGAGCGTGTCGGCCGTGGCCGGGGCGACGACCACCAGGTCGGCCTGCTGTCCGATGCGCACGTGCGGGACCTCGTGGACGTCGTCCCAGACCTCCGTCGAGACGGGCTTGCCGGAGAGGGCGGACCAGGTGGCGGCGCCGACGAAGTGGAGCGCGGAGGCGGTGGGTACGACCCGGACGTCGTGCCCCGACTCGGTGAGCCTGCGCAGCAGCTCACAGGCCTTGTACGCGGCGATGCCGCCGCTGACCCCCAGAACGACCTTCGGCTTGCCCACCGGGCCTCCCACTCGTTGAACCGACGACTCCATGCTGCATCACAGCGGGGGACGCCCCTCGCACCCCCCGAGCAGACCACAGGCCCGACAGTCGCGCTGCCGGGCCTGTGGAAAAGCCAGCTCAAAGCTGAAAATACTACTTACTGCGCCGGGCCCTCGACGGCCTCGGACGTCAGCAGACCCGCGTTGATCTCGCGCAGGGAGATCGAGAGCGGCTTCTCGTGGACGTGAGTGTCCACCAGCGGACCGACGTACTCGAGGAGGCCCTCGCCGAGCTGCGAGTAGTACGCGTTGATCTGGCGGGCCCGCTTGGCCGCGTAGATCACGAGGCTGTACTTCGAGTCGGTGGCCTCGAGGAGCTCGTCGATCGGCGGGTTGATGATGCCCTCGGGCGCGGAGATGGAAGAGGACACGCTCTACCTTCCGATGGATGGGAAAGAATCAGTGCGAATGATCAAGCCTGAATGAACCTGAATCAATCAGTCACGATCAGACAGGCACGATCACACAACGTCCATCAAGGCTAGCAGCTCACGCGCCACGTCCTCGACGGAGGTGTTGACCAAGGTCACATCGAACTCCGGCTCGGCCGCCAGCTCGACCTTCGCCGCCTCCAGGCGGCGTTCGATCACCTCGGGCGACTCGGTGCCACGTCCGGTGAGTCTGCGTACGAGCTCCTCCCAGGAGGGAGGAGCCAGGAACACCAGCTGGGCCTCCGCCATGGACTCGCGGACCTGCCGGGCACCCTGGAGGTCGATCTCCAGGAGCACGGGCTCCCCCGCCTCCAACCGCTCCAGCACGGCCGCACGCGGCGTGCCGTAACGGTTGCCGGCGAACTCGGCCCACTCCAGCAGCTCACCGTTGGCGATCAGCTTGTCCATCTCCTCGTCGGTGACGAAGAAGTAGTGGACCCCGTGCCGCTCGCCCGGGCGGGGCTTGCGGGTCGTCGCCGACACCGAGAGCCAGACCTCGGGGTGTTCCTTGCGCATATGGGCGACGACCGTGCTCTTGCCGACCCCGGAGGGGCCGGAGAGCACGGTCAGCCGCGGACGTTCACTCATGCAGCGATTATTCCAGCAATCCCGGAGTGCCCGGGACTCCCGGTCCGGAGTACCCGGATCAGGAACCGGTGCTGCCGAACTCGCGCTCCAGGGAAGCGATCTGGTTCGAGCCGAGGCCACGCACACGGCGGCTCTCGGAGATGCCGAGTCGCTCCATGATCTGCTTGGCGCGGACCTTGCCCACGCCCGGCAGGGACTCGAGCAGGGCGGAGACCTTCATCTTGCCGATGACGTCGTTCTCCTGGCCCTGCTTGATGACCTCATGAAGGGAGGCGCCGGAGTGCTTGAGTCGATTCTTGACCTCGGCCCGCTCCCGGCGAGCCGCGGCGGCCTTTTCGAGCGCGGCTGCGCGCTGTTCAGGGGTAAGGGGCGGAAGAGCCACGCCTACGTCACCTCGGATGTTGACTGTCGGATACGGACCGGTGAGGAACCTAGTCGCCCCACACCTGGGGAGCTACGAGCAACACGCTTGCCCGTTCACTCTCGTCGGAGACTAGCGGCCAAGTCCGCCAGAGTCAGCGAGAACAGCGGAAAAGTCCTGGTCAGCCTCCATCAGGCCGGACATTTAGGACATAATGCCCCGGATTTGAGGATGTATTCAGACTCAAGTCGCCCCGGAGTCACTCACCGAAGGACTCATCGGAGGTCTCACCGAGCGGCTCGAACGCCCCTGACGGCGGTCAGACGCCCGACACAGCGTCCGCCACCTCGTCAGCGAAGCGTGACGCGGCGTCACGCAGTGCGACGACATCGGGACCGTGCCGCAGCACACCCCGGCTGACATTCGGTACGACGTTGCGTGCCGCGGCGCCGAAGACCCGGGGAAGGTCCGCCGGCGTGGCGCCCTGGGCCCCGATGCCGGGCGCGAGGAGCGGACCGTTGATGTCGAGGTCGTACGACGACAGGTCGCCGAGCGTGGCGCCGACGACCGCCCCGAAGGACCCCAGCGGCTCCTCCCCCACGTTCTCGGCCGCCAGGTGCGCGAGCATGGTCGCGCCGACGCTGCGGCCGTCCGCGCGGACCGCGTGCTGGACCTCGCCACCCTCCGGGTTCGAGGTCAGCGCGAGCACGAACAGGCCGGTACCGCTCTCCCGAGCCAGCGCGATCGCCGGCGACAGCGACCCGTAGCCGAGATACGGCGAGACCGTCAGCGCGTCCGAGAACAGCGGGGAGTCCTTGCGGAGGAAGGACTCGGCGTACGCGGCCATGGTCGAGCCGATGTCGCCGCGCTTGGCGTCCATCACCACCAGCGCCCCGGCCGCCCGCGCCTCCTCGACCGACTTCTCCAGCACGGCCACCCCGCGCGACCCGAAGCGCTCGAAGAACGCGCTCTGCGGCTTGAGCACCGCGACCCGGTCGGCCATCGCCTCGACCACCGTGCGACTGAACCGCTCCAGGCCGGCGACGTCGTCGTTCAGGCCCCACTCGGCGAGCAGGGACGCGTGCGGGTCGATGCCGACGCACAGGGGGCCACGCTCGTCCATCGCGCGGCGGAGGCGTGCACCGAAGGGTTCCAGAGCAGTCATGCGGCTTCCTCGGCCTTCCTGACGTCGGCGCCGACCGCGTCGGCGAGGGTGTCGTACGGGCTGGTGCGCAGGCGCGCGGCGAGCCCCTTGTGGATGGCACGGCCCCAGAAGGGCCCCTCGTAGATGAAGGCGCTGTACCCCTGGACCAGCGTGGCGCCGGCCAGGATCCGCTGCCAGGCGTCCTCGGCGTTCTCGACGCCCCCGACGCCCACCAGGGTGATCCGGTCGCCCACGCGCGCGTACAGGCGCCGCAGCACCTCCAGGGAGCGCGCCTTCAGGGGCGCGCCGGAGAGACCGCCGGCCTGCCCCACCAGCGAGGGTTCGGATTTCAAACCGAGGCTCTCGCGGGCGATGGTGGTGTTCGTGGCGATGATCCCGTCCAGACCGAGCTCGACGGCAAGGTCGGCGACCGCGTCGACGTCCTCGTCGGCCAGGTCCGGCGCGATCTTGACGAGCAGCGGCACTCGGCGGCTGGTCACCGTGCGGTCGGCGGCCTCGCGGACGGCGGTCAGGAGCGGGCGCAGCGACTCGGTGGCCTGGAGGTTGCGCAGGCCGGGCGTGTTGGGCGAGGAGACATTGACGACCAGGTAGTCGGCGTACGGCGCCAGCCGCTCCGTCGACTTCACGTAGTCGCCGACGGCCTCCGCCTCCGGGACGACCTTGGTCTTGCCGATGTTGACGCCCACGACGGTCCCGAAGACGGGCGTACGGGAGGCCAGACGGGCCGCCACGGCCAGCGAGCCCTCGTTGTTGAAGCCCATGCGGTTGATCAGCGCCCGGTCCTGCACAAGGCGGAACAGCCGCTTCTTGGGGTTGCCCGGCTGGGCCTCCCCCGTGACGGTGCCGATCTCGATGTGGTCGAAGCCCAGCATCGACATGCCGTCGATGGCGACCGCGTTCTTGTCGAAGCCGGCGGCGAGCCCGAAGGGGCCGTGCATGCGCAGCCCGAAGGCCTCGGTGCGCAGTTCCTTGTAGCGGGGCGCGAGTGCGGCGGCGACGAAGGTACGCAGCACGGGGATCCTGACGGCGAGTCGGATCCAGCGGAACGCCAGGTGGTGGGCCTGTTCCGGGTCCATCCGTCGGAAGACCAGTCGGAAGAACAGCTTGTACATCTCGGGAATCCTCAAGGTCCTCATGAAGACCGGGGTCCTCATGAAGAGGGGGACACCGTCTCCGGTGTCCCCCTCAGGGCTGCTAGTCGCGGGCCGCGGTCAGATGCTCGGCGTGTTCCTGGAGCGAACGGACGCCCACATCACCGTGGTTGAGGGCGTCGATGCCCTGGACGGCGGCGGCGAGAGCCTGGACCGTCGTCAGGCACGGGACCGACCGCGCCACGGCCGCCGTACGGATGTCGTAGCCGTCGAGGCGGCCGCCGGTGCCGTACGGGGTGTTGACGATGAGGTCGACCTCGCCGTCGTGGATGAGCTGGACGATGGTCTTCTCGCCGTTCGGGCCGGTGCCCTCGGACTGCTTGCGCACGACGGTGGCGTTGATGCCGTTGCGCTTGAGCACCTCGGCCGTGCCGGACGTCGCGAGCAGCTCGAAGCCGTGGGCGACCAGCTCGCGCGCCGGGAAGATCATCGAGCGCTTGTCGCGGTTGGCGACCGAGATGAACGCGCGGCCCTTGGTCGGCAGCGGACCGTACGCGCCCGCCTGCGACTTGGCGTACGCCGTGCCGAAGACGGAGTCGATGCCCATGACCTCGCCGGTGGAGCGCATCTCCGGGCCGAGGACGGTGTCGACGCCGCGCCCGTGGATGTCGCGGAAGCGCGACCACGGCATGACGGCCTCCTTGACGGAGATCGGCGCGTCGAACGGGAGCTCGCCGCCGTCGCCGGTCGCCGGGAGGAGGCCCTCGGCACGCAGGTCGGCGATCGTCGCGCCCAGCGAGATCCGGGCGGCGGCCTTGGCCAGCGGGACCGCGGTCGCCTTCGAGGTGAAGGGAACCGTACGGGACGCGCGCGGGTTGGCCTCCAGGACGTAGAGGATGTCGCCGGCCATCGCGAACTGGATGTTGATCAGGCCGCGCACGCCGACGCCCTTGGCGATGGCCTCGGTCGAGGCGCGCAGGCGCTTGATGTCGAAGCCGCCCAGCGTGATCGGCGGCAGCGCGCACGCGGAGTCGCCGGAGTGGATGCCGGCCTCCTCGATGTGCTCCATGACGCCGCCGAGGTACAGCTCCTCGCCGTCGTAGAGCGCGTCGACGTCGATCTCGATCGCGTCGTCCAGGAACCGGTCGACGAGGACCGGCCGCGAGGGGCTGATCTCGGTCGACTCGGCGATGTAGGACGCGAGCCGCGTCTCGTCGTACACGATCTCCATGCCGCGTCCGCCGAGCACGTACGACGGCCGTACCAGGACCGGGTAGCCGATCTCGTCGGCGATGGCCTTGGCGCCGGCGAAGGTGGTGGCGGTGCCGTGCTTGGGGGCCGGCAGACCCGCCTCGGCGAGGACGCGGCCGAAGGCGCCACGGTCCTCGGCGGCGTGGATGGCCTCCGGGGAGGTGCCGACGATCGGCACGCCGTTGTCCTTCAGTGCCTGCGACAGGCCCAGCGGGGTCTGTCCGCCCAGCTGCACCACCACGCCCGCGACCGGACCGGCCTGCTGCTCCGCGTGGACGATCTCCAGCACGTCTTCCAGCGTCAGCGGCTCGAAGTACAGGCGGTCGGAGGTGTCGTAGTCCGTGGAGACGGTCTCCGGGTTGCAGTTGACCATCACGGTCTCGTACCCGGCGTCGCTCAGCGCGAAGGAGGCGTGGACGCAGGAGTAGTCGAACTCGATGCCCTGGCCGATGCGGTTGGGGCCGGAACCCAGGATGATGACGGCCGGCTTCTCCCGCGGAGCGACCTCGCTCTCCTCGTCGTACGAGGAGTAGAAGTACGGCGTTCTGGCCGCGAACTCGGCGGCGCAGGTGTCGACCGTCTTGTAGACCGGACGGATGCCGAGGGCGTGCCGGACCTCGCGCACGACGTCCTCGCGCAGCCCGCGGATGTCGCCGATCTGCTGGTCGGAGAAGCCGTGCCGCTTGGCCTCGGCGAGCAGCTCGGGGGTGAGCTTCGGGGTCTCGGCGATCTCGTCGGCGATCTCCTTGATGAGGAAGAGCTGGTCGACGAACCAGGGGTCGATCTTCGTGTACTCGAAGACCTCCTCCTGGGTGGCGCCCGCGCGGATCGCCTGCATGACGGCGTTGATGCGGCCGTCGGTGGGCCGTACGGCCTCGCGCAGCAGCTCGGTCTTGTCGCCGGGCTCGCCCACGAACGTGAACTGGCTGCCCTTCTTCTCCAGCGAGCGCAGCGCCTTCTGGAAGGCCTCGGTGAAGTTGCGGCCGATGGCCATGGCCTCGCCGACCGACTTCATGGTCGTGGTCAGCGTGGAGTCGGCCTGTGGGAACTTCTCGAAGGCGAAGCGCGGGGCCTTCACGACCACGTAGTCGAGCGTCGGCTCGAAGGAGGCCGGGGTCTCCTGTGTGATGTCGTTCGGGATCTCGTCGAGCGTGTAGCCGACGGCCAGCTTGGCGGCGATCTTGGCGATCGGGAAACCGGTCGCCTTGGAGGCGAGCGCCGAGGACCGCGACACACGCGGGTTCATCTCGATGACGATGACCCGGCCGTCCTCGGGGTTGACCGCGAACTGGATGTTGCAGCCGCCGGTGTCGACGCCGACCTCGCGGATCACGGCGATGCCGATGTCGCGCAGGGTCTGGTACTCGCGGTCGGTGAGCGTCATCGCGGGGGCGACGGTGATCGAGTCACCGGTGTGCACGCCCATGGGGTCGAAGTTCTCGATGGAGCAGACGACCACGACGTTGTCGTGCTTGTCGCGCATCAGCTCCAGCTCGTACTCCTTCCAGCCGAGGATGGACTCCTCCAGGAGCACCTCGGTGGTGGGAGACAGGGTCAGGCCCTGGCCGGCGATGCGGCGCAGCTCCTCCTCGTCGTGCGCGAAGCCGGAGCCGGCGCCGCCCATGGTGAAGGACGGGCGCACGACCACCGGGTAGCCGCCGAGCGTCTCGACGCCCGCGAGGACGTCCTCCATGGAGTGGCAGATGACCGAGCGGGCGGACTCGCCGTGGCCGATCTTGCCGCGGACGGCCTCGACGACGTCCTTGAAGAGGTCGCGGTCCTCGCCCTTGTTGATGGCCTCGACGTTGGCGCCGATCAGCTCGACGCCGTACTTCTCCAGGGTGCCGGCCTCGCTCAGCGAGATCGCCGTGTTGAGGGCCGTCTGGCCGCCCAGGGTGGGCAGCAGGGCGTCCGGGCGCTCCTTGGCGATGATCTTCTCGACGAACTCCGGGGTGATCGGCTCGACGTAGGTGGCGTCGGCGATCTCCGGGTCGGTCATGATCGTCGCCGGGTTGGAGTTGACGAGGATGACCCTGAGGCCCTCGGCGCGCAGGATGCGGCACGCCTGGGTGCCGGAGTAGTCGAACTCGGCGGCCTGGCCGATGACGATCGGGCCGGAGCCGATGACCAGGACGGACTGGATATCGGTGCGCTTAGGCACGCTGGCCCTCCATCGGAGCTGTGCTCATCAAAGACGTGAAGCGGTCGAACAGGTAGGCGGCGTCGTGCGGACCGGCTGCCGCTTCGGGGTGGTACTGGACACTGAAGGCCGGCTGGTCGAGCAGTTGGAGGCCCTCCACCACGTTGTCGTTGAGGCAGACGTGGGAGACCTCGGCGCGGCCGTAGGGGGTGTCGGAGACCTTGTCGAGCGGGGCGTCGACGGCGAAGCCGTGGTTGTGCGCGGTGACCTCGACCTTGCCGGTCGTGCGGTCCTGCACCGGCTGATTGATGCCGCGGTGGCCGTACTTCAGCTTGTAGGTGCCGAACCCGAGTGCGCGGCCCAGGATCTGGTTGCCGAAGCAGATACCGAAGAGCGGGGTCTTGCGCTCCAGCACGCCCTGCATGACGGAGACGGCGTGGTCGGCGGTGGCCGGGTCGCCGGGACCGTTGGAGAAGAAGACACCGTCCGGGTTCACGGCGTAGATGTCGTCGACGCTCGCCGTGGCGGGCAGCACGTGCACCTCGATGCCGCGCTCGGCCATCCGGTGCGGGGTCATGCCCTTGATGCCGAGGTCGACGGCGGCGACGGTGAACTTCTTCGTGCCGATCGCCGGGACGACGTAGGCCTCCTTGGTGGCGACCTCGGCGGAGAGGTCGGCGCCCTTCATCTCGGGGGCCTGGCGGACCTCGGCGAGCATGGTGCCCTCGTCGGGCAGCGCGTTGCCGGAGAAGATGCCGACGCGCATGGCGCCGCGCTCCCTCAGGTGACGGGTCAGCGCGCGGGTGTCGATGCCGGAGATCCCGACGACGCCCTGGTGGCGCAGCTCGTCGTCCAGTGAGCGCCGGGAGCGCCAGTTGGACGGCACGCGCGCGGGGTCGCGTACGACGTATCCGGCGACCCAGATCTGCTTGCTCTCCGGGTCCTCGTCGTTGACGCCGGTGTTGCCGACGTGCGGGGCGGTCATCACGACGACCTGGCGGTGGTACGACGGGTCGGTGAGGGTCTCCTGGTAGCCGGTCATGCCGGTGGAGAACACGGCCTCGCCGAAGGTCACCCCCACGGCCCCGTAGGCGCGGCCGTGGAAGATCCGGCCGTCCTCCAGGACGAGTACGGCGGGAGCCGCCTTGTGCCTCGGCGAGGCGGTCCCCTGGATGGAGGTCGTCATCGTTCGGCGCCTTCCGTGCTGTTGGTGTTGATCATGGAGTTAATGACGTCGACCCACTCGTTGTGCTCCGCCGCGTGGTCCGAGCGGAACCCGGAGTCGATCAGGCGTTCGCCGTGCGCCCAGGTCACGACGAGCAGTCCGCCCTCGGTCAGGACCTTGCCGGCGATGCCCTTGTCGAGCCGGGCCTCGCGCAGCCGGTCGGCCGGGACGAAGAAGTCGGTCGCGCCGGGGCGTACGACGTCCAGTCCCGCGTCCGTCAGCGTGAGCTCGACCCGGCTGCGGGTGCCGAGGCCGTGCGCCACGATGCGGTCCAGCCACTGACCTGCCGTGGTCGAGCCGTGGTAGCGGCCGCTCATGCCCAGTCTGGCCGGGCCGGGGTCGTCCGGCGCGCTGGGCAGCTCGGGCAGGTCGCCCTGGAGCGTGCCCCGCCACTTCCAGCCCTCGCGCATCAGCCAGTAGACGAGCGCGACGAAGAGGGCGAGTCCGACGACCCAGCCGACGCGGGCGGCCCAGTCGGTCACTTCGGCCGACTTCTGATCGGCCGCGAGCCCGGATCCGGCTGCGAGCAGTGTTGCAGGTGTCACGTGAGCTTCCCGTCGACGAGCGTGGCCTTGCCCCGGAGCCACGTGTGCGTCACACGGCCCGGCAGCTCACGCCCCTCGTACGGAGTGTTGCGGCTGCGCGAGGCGAAGCCCTCGGGGTCCACGGACCCACGGTATTCCGTGTCGACGAGCGTGAGGTTGGCGGGCTCACCAGCCGAGACGGGTCGGCCGTGCCCCTTGGCCTGCCCGATCCCGGCGGGCTTGAAGGACATGCGCTCGGCCACCCCGGCCCAGGTGAGGAGCCCGGTGTCCACCATGGTCTCCTGCACCACTGACAGCGCGGTCTCCAGGCCGACCATCCCCATGGCGGCGGCGGCCCACTCGCAGTCCTTGTCCTCGTGCGGGTGCGGGGCGTGGTCGGTGGCGACGATGTCGATCGTGCCGTCGGCGAGTGCCTCGCGCAGGGCCAACACGTCACGCTCGGTGCGCAGCGGCGGGTTCACCTTGTAGACCGGGTTGTAGCTGCGGACCAGCTCGTCGGTGAGGAGGAGGTGGTGCGGGGTGACCTCGGCGGTCACGTCGATGCCGCGGGACTTGGCCCAGCGCACGATCTCCACCGATCCCGCGGTCGAGAGGTGGCAGATGTGCACGCGGGAGCCGACGTGCTCGGCGAGCAGGACGTCCCGGGCGATGATCGACTCCTCGGCCACCGCGGGCCAGCCCCCGAGCCCCAGCTCGGCGGAGACGATGCCCTCGTTCATCTGGGCGCCCTCGGTCAGCCGCGGCTCCTGCGCGTGCTGGGCGACGACGCCGCCGAAGGCCTTCACGTACTCCAGCGCCCGGCGCATGATCACGGCGTCGTCGACGCACTTGCCGTCGTCGGAGAAGACGGTGACGCCGGCGGCCGACTCGTGCATGGCGCCCAGCTCGGCGAGCTTCTTGCCCTCCAGGCCGACGGTCACGGCACCGATGGGCTGCACGTCGCAGTAGCCATGCTCCTGGCCGAGCCGGTAGACCTGCTCGACGACACCGGCGGTGTCGGCGACCGGGAAGGTGTTGGCCATGGCGAAGACGGCCGTGTAGCCGCCGGAGGCGGCCGCGCGCGTGCCGGTCAGCACGGTCTCGGAGTCCTCGCGCCCCGGCTCACGCAAGTGGGTGTGCAGGTCGACGAGCCCCGGCAGCAGCACCTTGCCGGCGGCCTCGACGACCTCGGCGCCCTCGTCCGAGAGCCCGGCTCCGACCGCCTCGATGACGCCACCGTCGATCAGGACGTCCTGCGGCTCGCCACCGAGCACCTTCGCACCACGGATCAGGATCTTGCTCATCTGTCTTACTTCTCCTCGGTGGTACGGGCGTGGGTGAGGGCGGGTTCGTTGCCTCCGAGCAGCAGATACAGAACGGCCATCCGGATGGACACTCCGTTTGCGACCTGCTCGACGACGGTGCAGCGGTCCGAGTCGGCGACCTCGGCGGTGATCTCCATGCCCCGCACCATCGGGCCGGGGTGCATCACGATCGCGTGCTCGGGCATCCGCGCCATGCGGTCGCCGTCGAGGCCGTATCGCCGCGAGTACTCGCGCTCGGTCGGGAAGAACGCGGCGTTCATGCGCTCGCGCTGCACGCGCAGCATCATCACCGCGTCGGTCTTCGCCAGGGTGCTGTCGAGGTCGTACGACACCTCGCAGGGCCACGTCTCGACGCCGACCGGCACCAGGGTCGGCGGGGCGACCAGGGTGACCTCGGCGCCGAGGGTGTGCAGCAGGTCGACGTTGGAGCGGGCGACCCGGCTGTGCAGGACGTCGCCGACGATCGTGATGCGCCGGCCGGCGAGGTCCTGGCCGAGCCCGGCGTCCCGGCCGACGAGCCGGCGCCGCATGGTGAAGGCGTCCAGCAGGGCCTGGGTGGGGTGCTGGTGGGTGCCGTCACCGGCGTTGATGACGGCGGCGTCGATCCAGCCGGAGTTGGCGAGGCGGTACGGGGCCCCGGAGGCGCCGTGCCGGATGACGACGGCGTCGACGCCCATGGCCTCCAGGGTCTGGGCGGTGTCCTTCAGGGACTCGCCCTTGGAAACGCTCGACCCCTTGGCGGTGAAGTTGATGACGTCCGCGGACAGGCGCTTCTCCGCGGCTTCGAAGGAGATACGCGTGCGCGTGGAGTCCTCGAAGAAGAGGTTCACGACGGTGCGGCCGCGCAGGGTCGGCAGCTTCTTGATCGGCCGGTCGGCGACCCGGGCCATCTCCTCGGCGGTGTCGAGGATCAGGACGGCGTCGTCGCGGGTGAGGTCGGCGGCCGAGATGAGATGACGCTGCATCTGTCAGGCTCCGTAAGGCAGTTCGGGAGATTACGGGCAAGTGCGGGCATGCCGAAGGGAGGCGTTCCCGCCGGCTTGCTACGGGGTCTGCTTCGCACCGAGCAGCACGGTGTCGCGACCGTCCTCCTCGGCGAGCTGGACCTTGACCGTCTCCCGCAACGACGTGGGGAGGTTCTTGCCGACGTAGTCGGCGCGGATGGGTAGTTCGCGGTGGCCCCGGTCGACGAGGACCGCGAGCTGGACCGCGCGCGGACGACCGATGTCGTTCAGCGCGTCGAGGGCGGCGCGGATGGTGCGGCCGGAAAAGAGGACGTCGTCGACGAGGATGACGAGGCGGCCGTCGATGCCGTCACCGGGGATCTCGGTGCGGGCCAGCGCACGCGGCGGGTGCATGCGCAGGTCGTCGCGGTACATGGTGATGTCGAGCGAGCCGACCGGGATCTTGCGCTCGGTGATCTGCTCCAGCTTGGCGGCGAGCCGCTGGGCGAGGAAGACGCCGCGGGTCGGAATGCCGAGGAGCACCACGTCGTCGGCGCCCTTGGCGCGTTCGACGATCTCATGGGCGATGCGGGTCAACACCCGCGCGATGTCAGGGCCTTCGAGAACGGGCCGGGCGTCGGACGCTTGCGTGTCCTGCTGGCTGTCCATACGAAAGGGACCTCCTTCTCCGCCTCACGGGACGGACCTTAAAGGACGTCTGGTTTGCGCCATCCACCGTAGCAGGCCGACGCCCCGCTTCCGTTCACCCCCTTGGCCTAATCGGCCACCGATAGCACGGAAGCGTCGGTGTGGACCATTCGGCTTGACGCGCCAGAGTAACGCTGCGTAACCTCACAGTGAGTTACCAACCGCGCGGCATGGAACCCAAGCCGGCCGCGTCGACCCAGTGCCGGGGAGCTATATGTCCAGCGAATACGCCAAACAGCTCGGGGCCAAGCTCCGGGCCATCCGCACCCAGCAGGGCCTTTCTCTTCACGGTGTCGAGGAGAAGTCCCAGGGACGCTGGAAGGCCGTTGTGGTCGGTTCCTACGAGCGCGGGGACCGCGCCGTGACCGTGCAGCGCCTCGCCGAGTTGGCGGATTTCTATGGCGTCCCGGTGCAGGAACTGCTCCCGGGCACGACTCCGGGCGGCGCCGCCGAGCCGCCGCCGAAGCTGGTCCTGGACCTGGAGCGGCTGGCCCATGTACCGGCCGAGAAGGCGGGCCCCCTGCAGCGGTACGCCGCGACGATCCAGTCGCAGCGCGGTGACTACAACGGCAAGGTGCTCTCGATCCGCCAGGACGACCTGCGCACACTCGCCGTCATCTACGACCAGTCGCCCTCGGTCCTCACCGAGCAGCTGATCAGCTGGGGTGTGCTGGACGCGGACGCGCGTCGCGCGGTCTCCCACGCCGAGGAGAGCTGAGCGCTCCGGAGGGTTGAGCCCCTTCAGCAGAAACGTGGCGACA
>NZ_JBHVGZ010000118.1:15388-18314 GCF_042800355.1 Streptomyces sp. NPDC057623 | reverse complement strand
TCGCTGCTGACGCGGGAGGCCGTGGAGGAGTTGGGGCTGGAGGTCGGCGTGGAGGCCACCGCCCGGGTGAAGTCGACGAACGTGCACATCGACCGCGTCTGAGAGAACCGGGCGGTGGCCTCCCGGGTCACTTGGTCACCGAGTAGGAGTGGGCGCCGGTGCCGGCGAGTGCGCCTCCGTCGACGATCAGGTACTCGTCGCGGATCGGGCGGCCCGCCAGCCAGGACTCCAGGATCTCGCGTGTGCCCGCCGCGTAGCGGGCCTGCGCCGACAGTGACGAGCCGGAGATGTGCGGGGTCATGCCGTGGTGCGGCATCGTGCGCCAAGGGTGGTCCGCGGGGGCCGGTTGCGGGAACCACACGTCACCGGCATAGCCCGCCAACTGCCCGCCGCGCAGGGCGGACAACTCCTGGCGGAGGGAGTCACGTTCGGCGAGGATGCGGTGCGCCCGGGCCAGGACCACCTCGCCCTCGGGGGTGAGGCCCTCGTAGCGTCTGCCCCGGCGCACGATCGGCACCCCCAGCTCGTGTTCCAACCGCCGTATCGCGGCCGACAGAGAGGGCTGGGAGACGTAGCAGGCAGCCGCCGCGCGAACGAAATGGCGCTCGCGGGCGAGGGCGACCAGGTACTCCAGCTGCCGCAGCTGCATGCGTGACCTCCAGGGCTTCCGGAGGGCCTACCCGTCGGCGAAGGGCGTCAGGACCGGCACAGCAGGGCCGCCCACAGGTCGAGGCGGTCGGCGGGGCGGGACAGGTCGCGGCCGGTGAAGTGCTCGATGCGCTGGATGCGGTAGTGGACGGTGTTGACGTGAAGGTGCAGCGCCTGCGCGGTGCGGGCCCACGAGCCGTCGCAGTCGAGGAAGGTCCGCAAGGTGTGCAGCAGCGGGGCGGCGGAGGCGTTGCCGGTGTTCAGGAGGGGGCCGAGGACGGTACGGCTGAAGGCCGTGCGGACGTCGGCCGGCACGCCGGCCAGCAGGGTGTCGAGGCTGGTGAGTGCGGTGATGTCGGTGAGGAGCGAGGCGTCCGGGTCCGCGTTGCGCGCCGAGGTCAGGGCATATCGGGCCTCGGCGAGCGCCCCTGCCAGGTCCTGCGGACCGTCGGCCGGTGACGCGGTCGTGCCGCCGTGCAACGGTACGGACGGCTCGCATGCGGCGACCAGCTGCCAGACCTCGCCCAGGTCGACGGTGGGACCGTGGACGACGGCGAACGCTGTGCCGTCCGGAAGCCGCCCCACGGCCGCGGACCCCGGCGTCGCCACGTGGGCGACGGCCTCCGCCAGCGCACCCTCCGCCAACCCCTCACGCTGTGCTCCCGTCTCAGCGGTGATCACACGGTAGGAGCCGTCGGCGGGAGGCAGTCCACAGGCCCGCGGCGCGGCCGCCAGGGCGGTGCTCTCGACGCCGTTCCGGGCGAGCAGGGCGCCGAGTTCGTCCGCCGCCTGGTGTACGGCGGCTCGACGCCGGGCTTGTGCCTCCTGGCAGCGGCCGAGGATCGCGGCGATCTCGTGCAGCATGCGGGGCGGTGCGGCGTCCGGCTCGGGCAGGTAGAGGTGCCGGCGTTCGTACGGCGTGGCCGCGGCGTCCGCGTCGACGGGGACCGTCGTGCCTGTGCCGTCGGCCAACAGGGCGACGGCCTCGGCAGCGGGGAGGGCGGGTGCGCCCTCCGTCGCCGCGACCGTGCGGCCGGTGGCGGTGAGGACGTATGCGACGGCCGCCCGCCCGAGGTGGGCGAAGGCGGCCCCGACGATCGCGTCCGGCCCGGCGTCCTGGGCGACGAGCCGGCTCAGCCGGACGCGGGCGTTCTCGGGCAGCGCGTGGTGGCGGCTCAGCTCCCCCCCACTGCTGGAAGTAGACGGTGTCGGTGACCGCCCGGAACATGACGTGGGCCGGGGCCGCCGCCAGCGGGATGCCGAAGGCAGTCGGCGTCGCCTTCACCGCCGACGGCCACTTCGGCGGCACCCCACGCTCCGTCGCCTTCAACGCCCAGTGGTTCCGGATCGCCGTCGACCCCGGCACAGGGGAAATACGTATCCTGCGTAGCGTGCGCGCAGCCGACGCGGGCAAGGTCATGAACCCGATGCAGTGCCGGGGCCAGGTCGAGGGCGGCGTCGCCCAGGCCCTCGGCGCCACCCTCTTCGAGAACGTCCGCGTCGACGCACGCGGCGAGGTCGAGACGGCCGCCTTCCGCCGCTACCGCCTCCCCCAGTACGCCGACATCCCGCGCACGGAGGTCCACTTCATGGAGACGGCCGACGCCATCGGCCCGCTCGGCGCCAAGTCGATGAGCGAGAGCCCCTTCAACCCGGTCGCCCCCGCCTTCGCCAACGCCCTCCGGGACGCCACGGGCGTCCGCTTCACCCAGGTCCCCCTCACCCGCGACCGGGTGTGGCTGGGCCTACGGGATCACAGCGTCAGCAGCTCCTCGTAGAACCCGCCGAACTCCCGCCCCCGGTCCACGAGATGGATCTCCAGGATCCAGTGACAGCGGCGCCCGGCCTTGTCGGTGCGCCGCAGCGGGGTGTCGTTGCCGGGCGCGATGTACGACTCCACGTCGGCGCCGTCGATCCACTCGTGCGGGAACTCCCCGACCAGGTGCCCGGCATGCCAGCCGCCCAGCTCCCACCCGGCCTCGGCGGCCAGCCGCTCGACCTCGGCGTACAGCCGCTTCCCGGTGATGTCGGGGTCCCCCGCGAAGAACCGCTTCCCTGCGGCGAAGACCTGCGGCAGATCGTCCGCGAGGCGCCGCTTGACCGGGTCGCCGCCCAGCACGAAGGTCCGCCCGAAGTCCGCCTCGTACTCCTCGAAGATCGGCCCGAAGTCGGCGAACACGATGTCGTCCGCACCGATCACCCGGTCCGGCGGGTTCTCCCGGTACGGCATCAGCGTGTTCGGCCCCGAGCGCACGATCCGCTTGTGCCAGTGCCGGGT
>NZ_JBHVGZ010000118.1:0-15378 GCF_042800355.1 Streptomyces sp. NPDC057623 | reverse complement strand
ACAGCGCCGTGTGGTTCGGGACAGTGACTTCGCTAGATCCCACACCCGGTCGCTGACGGCCCGCTCCCCCTCCCCCGGCGCGACGAGCCCGCGCTCCTCGATCTCCGCGAAGAGCCGCTCCGCCTTCGCCTGAGCATCCAACAGCCGTGCCGCGCGCATGGGTTCGTCGTCCGCCATACGCCGAACGTAGTTACCCGAATCGTCCGCCGGCAACGGGATTCCCGCGCAGGTAGGGTCCTGACATGTGAATGAGGAGATGCGCAACAGGCTCAGGTCCATCCCGGTCTTCGCGAACCTGCCGACCACCGAGTTCGGCGAGAAGGATCTCCCGGACAATCCCCTGCCCATGGTCGCGGAGTGGATCCTCGCAGCACACGCGGCGGGGCAGCCCGAACCCCATGCCATGAGTCTGTGCACGGTGGGGGCGTCCGGAGTTCCGTCGAGCCGGGTCCTGATCGTCAAGGACGTCGACGACGAGCATGTGTACTTCGCGACCCCCGCCGACAGCCGCAAGGGCCTGGAGATCACCGCGAACCCACACGTGTCGGCCCACTTCCACTGGCCCACCGTCGGACGTCAGGTGCGGATCGTGGGAACGGCCGCCGACCAGGGCCGGGCCGCCTCCGAGAGCGACTTCGCCGAGCGCGCCCGCGGCTCCCGCCTCGCCGCCCATCTCCACCGCCCGGGCCCGCTCGCCGACCGGCAGAGCGCTGTCGAGGAGTTCGAACGCCTCGACGCCTTCTACGTGGACGAAGTGCCGTGCCCGCCGAGCTGGACGCTGTACGCCATCTCCCCCACCGAGGTGGAGTTCTGGGAGGCGAGCACCGACCGTGTCCACCACCGGGTGGACTACCGCAGGGACTCGGCCGGTCAGGGCACCTGGAGCCGCGAACTGCTCTGGCCCTGAGGGCACGCGGGGGCAGCGGGGCGTCACGCCGTCAGGAGGATCAGGGGGGCCGGTTCTCCAGACCGCCAGTCCGGCGCCACGGCGGCCAAAGCGTCAGCGAAGGCGGCGCCGTGCAGGAAGGCGGGGCGGTGACCGCCGACGGGGTGAGCGGTGGTGCCGTCCCAGGTGACCGGGATCAGTCGGGTGCGGCCGGGGGACGTGCGGATGTCGCCGGTCAGCGGGATGAGGGGCAGGGCGGGCAGAGGGTGCCCGGTGAGGCCGGCCAGGAGCGGGGCGAGCAAGGTGTGGGCCGCGGTCAGGGCAGCGTACGGATGGCCGGGCAGGCCCACGATCCAGTGGCCTCCGGGGAGTTGGGCGAGGAGTTGCGGTTGTCCCGGGCGGCAGGCGACGGCGTCGACCACCCACCTCGCGCCCGCGTCGGCGAGCAACGCACGCAGCTGATCGGTGGGGCCGACCGAGGTGGAACCGGTCACCACGGTCACGTCCGCGTTGTATGACGTGCGGCGGACTGTGGCCGCCCGTGGTCCGGCGGGGCGGTCCGGCACATGGTGTACGTCGGTGACCTCGCCGCCGAGCGTGTCGATCAGGGGTGGCAGCAAGGAGCCGAGTGCGTCGCGTACCCGGCCGGGTGCCCGGGGGCCGGTGTGGATGAGCTCGTCGCCGGTGACCAGGGCGCTGACGCGGGGGCGGGGCCGTAGCGGCAGGGTGTCGTGGCCGCAGACGGCGGCCAGACCGAGCAGGGCAGGGCCGATCCGGGTCCCGGCGGGGACGAGGCACGCGCCGGCCGGTGCGTCCTCACCCGCGCGGCGGATGTGCTTGCCCTCGGGCGGAAGCGGGCCCCGTACTGTCGTCCCCTCCTGCACGGCGTGCTCCAGCGGCAGCACCGCGTGCGCTCCGCACGGCACCGGAGCACCGGTGGAGATGCCGACCGCTGCGGCCGGGCCCAGGGGAGGGCCGGGCCATGCGCCGCCGCCCGCGCGTACGGTACCCGCCAGACGCCATGGACCAGGTCCGGGGCCGATCGCGTAGCCGTCCATGGCGGCGGTGTCGAAGCCGGGGAGCGGCTGCCGCGTCCGCAGCCCGTCGGCCAGCGTCAGGCCGGCCGCCCGGGTGAGCGGCACATCCCGGGCGGGAAGCGGAACCGCCGCCTGGTGGGCCAGTTCCCGGCTGCACCGGGTTCGCAATCCGACGTGATCCGCCATGACTCAGCCTGCCGTTATTGAGATGAACTCGAGCGGGCGGGGGCGCAGACTGACGCGGTGTCCTCGAATGAAGAAGAACCTCTGTCCGGTGGGAACGTCAGCGCGGGCGTCGTCCGTGTCGGGGACACGGTCCGGCGCCCCGCCGGACCGTGGACTCCCTCGGTCCATGCCCTGCTGACCCACCTGCACGACGTGGGATTCCGCGGGGCTCCCCGTGCCCTCGGCATCGACGATCAAGGGCGCGAGGTCCTCACGTTCGTGCCTGGCCGAGTCGTATGGCCGGACCGGTTCGCTCTCGTGACGCCCACCCGGCAGTTGGCCCGGGTGGCGCGGATGATCAAGGACTTCCATGACGCCGTACAGGACTTCACGCCACCGGCCGACGCCCGCTGGCAGGTGCTGATCCCGGCCGAGGGGGACGAGATCATCGGCCACCAGGACCTCGCACCGTGGAACCTCGTGGCCGACGACGACGGGCAGTGGACATTCATCGACTGGGACACGGCCGCCCCCGGCTCCCGCCTGTGGGATGTCGCCTATGCCATGCGCGGGTTCATCCCTCTGTCCGCCCACCCCGACTGGCAAAGCCCCGATGCCGCGGACCGGCTGCGTGTGTTCGCCGATGCCTACGGACTCGACGAGGCCGAACGCCGCCGGCTCGTCCCGATGCTGGGGCGCCGCACCCGCGCCATGCACGACTTCCTGCGCGACCAGGCCGCTCAAGGCAGCGAGCCCTGGACGAGGCTCTGGCAGGAGGGGCACGGCGACGCCTGGCGAAACGATGCCGAGTACATCGAAAAACGCCAAGACCAGTGGGCTCGTGCTCTGTTCGCCGACTGAAACGGGACCGAGACCGGCGCCCGAGGTGTCAGCCGGTGCGGCGCACCGCCCGCGCCAGGAAATGGTGCCCGGCATCCTCGTAGCAGGTCATATCCCAGCCCGTCGCGTCCAGGGCCGGGCGCAGGTTCTCCTCGGCGAGCAGGTCGGCGGGGTCCAGGGGGCGACCGTGCCGGGCGGCGCGTTCGGCGCGGCCGGAGGGGTGGAAGAGCAGCAGGACGCCGCCGAGGGCGGTGACCCGGGCCCATTCGCGCAGGGCGGCCTCCGGATCGGGGACATGGTCGACCAGGCCCGCGCTGAAGACGCCGTCCAACGACCTTGCCGGCAGCGGGAGTCGGCAGGCGTCGGCCAGCAGGAGGCCGGTGCGGCCCTTCTCCGCCGCGGCCGTGAGCATCGCCGGGGTGAGGTCCGCGCCGAGCACGACGCCCTCGTCGCCGACCTCGGTGCGCAGGGCAGGCAGGGCACGGCCGCTGCCGCAGCCCACGTCCAGCACCCGCTGCCCCGGCCGTAGTTCCATGCGGGCGACGGCCGCCGCGTACCTGGGGCCGTCGGCGGCGAAGCGCTCCTCCCAGTTCGCCGCTCGGGGTGTGAAGAAGGCGCGGGTCGTGGTCGCCGTGGCCCGGGACGCCACCAGCGCCGCGAACCGCTCGAAGACGCTGTCACGGTGCGGCGCCAGGGCCGCCAGCTCGGCCGGCGCGGATTCCCGGAGGTCCGGTGCTGTCGCGGCCTCGTCCGGGAAGGCCGCGGCGAAGGCGTCGACCGCCGCCTTGTCCGCCTCCAGGTGGAACCGCAACCCCCAGGCCGAGGCGCCGATCCGGAACGCCTGGGCCCGGTAGCGGTCGCAGGAAGCCAGCACGGTGGCACCAGCGGGGAGGTCCACGGGGTCGCCGTGCCAGTGCAGTACGCGCAGGCGTTCAGGGACTTCTACGAACAGCGGGTCGGCCGGCGCGGCCGACGTCGTGCGGACCTCTTCCCAGCCGATCTGCTGACCACCCCCTGGGCGGGCCGCGCCGCCCGCAGCCATCGCCAGCAGCTGCGCGCCCAGGCACACCCCGAGCACCGGGACCTCCGCTTCCAGCGCGGACCGCAGCAGCGCCAGCTCGGCGGAGCGGCCGGCGAAATCCTCGTACGCCGCCGTCGGCCCGCCCATCACTACCAGCGCCGCGAGCCCCGTCGGTGACTCCGGCACCGGGTCTCCCGCCCAGGTCCGGCACACCCGCACCGGCAGCCCGGCCGCCGCCAGCGCCGTACCGATGGCGTACGGGCCCTCGTGCGGCGCGTGCTGGACCACCAGGACGCCCGCCGGTTCCACCCAGCTCACAGTTCACCCTTCGCCAGTGCTGCCGCAGAGATATCGCCCGGTGTCACGCCCACGAGGTGTAGCCGCCGTCCACGCGGATCGCGTTGATGCCGCTGATGTGCCGGGCGCCGCAGCGGTCCTGCGGCAGGACGAGCTGGGGGCCGGCGCGGTCGAGCGGGATGTCGTCGATCGTGACCGCGAGCAGGACGGGGGCGCGGCCGAAGTCGGGGTCGATCTCCGCCCAGGACAGCAGGGCGCGATGGCCGTCCGCGCCGGAGACGGCGATCAGGAAACGCAGGCGGTCCTTGCGACGGGCAGGGTCGAAGACGGGGCCGGCCGCCGACAGAACGTCGTGCAGCAGCGGCCCGGTGAAGCGGTGGTGCTGAATGCCGCTGGTGGCGCACTCGAAGCTGACATCGGCCTCGTGCCGCGGCCAGGCCAGCAGATCGGGCACCGTCAGCCGGGCAGGGCGGTCCAGATCTCCGGTCAGGACGAGTTCCGCCACCTGTCCGGCGGCCGTATCCGCAGCTGCGAGGGACTGACTCACGGGCTACCACCTCCCGGATGACCGTACCCGGACCCGCGCTCTGTACAAACGCACATGCCAACATGGCAGATCACAATTCCGGCTCATGCGAAGCAACAGATGACTTTTCCCTTGCATCTGCGGCAGTATCATCGGCGCATGCACACCTACCGGATCGGGGACGCGGCCGCCTTACTCGGCGTGAGCGCCGACACCGTGAGGCGGCTGGTCGACGGCGGCAAACTCACCGCCGAACGCGACGAGCTGGGCCGCCGGATCATCCCCGGGTCGGCCCTGGCGGCCTACGCCCGGCAGTTGCACCGCATGGAGCGGGAGAACACCGGCTCCTCGGCCCGCAACCGCTTCTCCGGCATCGTCACCGACGTGATCCTCGGGGATGTGTCCGCCCAGGTGGAGATCCAGGCCGGGCCGTTCCGGGTGGTGGCGATGGTCAGCCGCGAGTCGGCTGAGGAACTGAAGCTGGAGCCCGGTGTTCCGGCGGTTGCCGTGATCAAGTCGACCAACGTGGTCGTCGAAAGACCGTAGACGGTCCGTCAGGGCCACAGTTGAGTGCGTCCGTCAGGACCAGAGGGAGTAACCCGTGATGATCCGTACCGCGCGCCGCAGCCGCCGGACCCTACAGGTGGCCGGTGCAGGCGCCGCCGCGCTGCTGGCTCTGAGTGCCTGTTCGTCCTCCGACGACTCCTCGTCGACGCAGTCGGACTCCTCCGCCTCGGCGTCCGCCTCGGGCGGGATCTCCGGCGACGTGACCGTCTTCGCGGCGGCCTCGCTGAAGGAGAGCTTCGAGGCGCTGGGCAAGCAGTTCGAGAAGGAGCACCCGGGTACGAAGGTCACCTTCAGCTTCGGCGGCAGCGACTCCCTCGCCGCCAGCATCACCGGCGGGGCCCCGGCCGACGTGTTCGCCTCGGCCAGCCCCAAGACGATGAAGATCGTCACGGATGCCGGGGACGCCTCCGGCACGCCCGCCACCTTCGTCCGCAACCAGCTGGAGATCGCGACCCTGCCGGGCAACCCGGACAAGGTCGACTCGCTCAAGGACCTCACCAGCTCCGACCTGAAGGTCGTCCTCTGCGACAAGGAGGTGCCGTGTGGCGCCGCCGCCCAGAAGGCGCTCGACGCGAGCAAGCTGAAGCTCACGCCCGTCTCCTACGAGCAGGACGTCAAGGCCGCCCTGACCAAGGTCGAGCTGAAGGAGGCCGACGCGGCGGTCGTGTACAAGACCGATGTGAATGCCGCCGGTGACAAGGTGGAGGGCGTGGAGTTCCCCGAGTCCGCCGACGCCATCAACGACTACCCGATCACCCTGCTCAAGAGCACGGAGAACGCCGACGCCGCCAAGGCGTTCATCGCACTGGTGCAGTCCGCCGAGGGACAGAAGGTCCTGAGCGAGGCCGGGTTCCTCAAGCCGTGACCATCCCGACCGACAAGTCCGACGCAGCGACCGACACCCTCCGGGGCGGGCCGCGGCGTCGGCGCGTCCGCACGGGCGGCGGCCATGGGGTGCCGCTGCCCCTGCTGGTGCCTGCACTGCTCGGCCTCGCCTTCCTGATCGTGCCGCTGATCGCCCTGCTCGTACGGACCCCATGGCACAGCCTGCCCGAGCAGCTGACCGGCCCCGACGTATGGCAGGCACTCCAGCTGTCCCTGATCTGCGCGACCCTGGCCACGGCTGTGAGCCTGGTCATCGGCGTGCCCCTTGCCTGGCTGCTGGCCCGGGTGGAGTTCCCCGGCCGGGGCCTCGTACGCGCCCTCGTCACCCTCCCCCTCGTCCTGCCGCCGGTCGTAGGCGGTGTGGCGCTGCTGATGGCGCTCGGCCGCAACGGCATCGTCGGACAGTGGCTGGACTCCTGGTTCGGGATCACACTGCCCTTCACCACCACGGGCGTCGTGATCGCGGAGGCGTTCGTCGCCATGCCGTTCCTCGTGATCAGCGTCGAGGGCACCCTGCGCGCCGCCGACCCCCGCTACGAGGAGGCCGCCACCACCCTGGGCGCCTCCCGCTTCACCGCGTTCCGTCGGGTCACACTGCCCCTCATCGCGCCCGGCATCGCCGCGGGCGCGGTGCTGGCCTGGGCCCGGGCGCTCGGCGAGTTCGGCGCGACGATCACCTTCGCCGGCAACTTCCCCGGCCGTACCCAGACCATGCCGCTCGCCGTCTACCTCGCCCTCCAGAGCGACCCGGAAGCGGCCATCGCCCTCAGCCTGGTCCTGCTCGCGGTGTCCATCGCGGTCCTCGCCGGACTGCGCGACCGTTGGATGACAGCAGGATGACCAAGATCAACGACACCACTCGCGCCGTCCCCACCGACACCTCCGCGGAGGGGCTCGACGCCCGCCTCGTCGTGGACCGGGGAACCTTCCGCCTCGACGTGACGCTGACCGTCGCCCCGGGCGAGGTGGTCGCCCTGCTCGGCCCGAACGGCGCCGGCAAGACCACCGCCCTGCGCGCACTCGCCGGGCTCGCCCCCTTGACCGACGGGCATCTGCGGCTCGACGGCACGGAGTTGGACCGTACGCCACCCGAGTCCCGCCCGGTCGGCGTCGTCTTCCAGGACTACCTGCTCTTCCCCCACCTCACCGCCCTCGACAACGTGGCCTTCGGACCGCGCTGCCACGGCGCCACCAAGGCGGAAGCCCGCGCCCAGGCCGCCGCCTGGCTGGACCGCATGGGTCTGGCCGAGCACTCCGGAGCCAAGCCGCGCAAGCTGTCCGGCGGACAGGGCCAGCGCGTCGCCCTCGCCCGCGCCCTGGCCACCCACCCCCGGCTGCTCCTGCTGGACGAGCCCCTCGCAGCCCTGGACGCCCGCACCCGGCTGGGGATCCGCGCCCAACTCCGCCGCCACCTGGCCGACTTCGAGGCAGTGGCCGTACTGGTCACGCACGATCCGCTGGACGCGATGGTCCTGGCCGACCGCCTGGTCGTCGTCGAGCACGGCCAAGTCGTCCAGGAAGGCACCCCGGCCGACATCGCGCGCCACCCGCGCACCGAGTACATCGCCCAACTCGTGGGCCTCAACCTCTACCGGGGCGAGGCCGAGGGCCACACCGTCCGCCTCGATGCCGGCCCGGCCATCACCACGACAGAAGACCTGACCGGCCCGGTCTTTGTCGCGTTCCCGCCGAGCTCGGTCACCCTTTTCCGCGACCGCCCCACCGGCGCGAGCGCCCGCAATCTCTGGCAGTGCAAAGTGGAGGGCCTGGAGACCCACGGCGACCAGATCCGCGCCGACCTGACGGGCGAACTCCCCCTCGCCGCCGACCTGACCACGGTCGCCGCCGCCGAGCTCGATCTGCACCCGGGAGCCGAGGTCTGGGCGACGGTCAAGGCGACACAGACCCATGCCTACGCCGCCTGAGAGCACACCCGGATGGACCCGCAGCCACGGTCTGCGAGGTGTCGCCAGCGACACTCATCGCAGATGCGATGGACGCACCGCCGACGCCAGCCACCCGCGACTACGGTGGATCAGAGCAGGACCGAAGAGTGACAAACCATCTCTTTCTCCGTGAGGCGTTCCATCATGAGCCTGTCCATCCGTAACCAGATCCCCGGCACCGTCACCGCCATCACGCCCGGCGAGGCGATGGCGACGGTCAAGGTTCGCCTCGACGGCGGCCAGGACCTCACCGCGGCCATCACCGTCGAGTCCGTCAAGGACCTCGGTCTCGCCGAGGGCTCCGCCGTCCGCGCCCTCGTGAAGTCCACAGAGGTCGCCCTGGCCACCGGCCCGGTGGCGGGCCTGTCCATCCGCAACCAGCTGCCCGGCACGGTCACCGACGTCACCACCGGCGATGCCATGGCCTCCGTCAAGATCACGGTCGAGGGCGGCGAGCTGACCGCCGCGATCACCAAGGACGCTGTCACCGACCTCGGCCTGGAGGCAGGCTCCACCGTCGTCGCGCTGATGAAGTCGACCGAGGTCTCGCTCGCGACCGCGTGAGACGGCGCCGGAGCACCCGGGCATCGGGCATCGGGCATCGGGCATCGGGCATCGGGCATCGGCCGGCACATCCTCTTCGCTTACGCTGCTGGAAACCACGCGGCTGGAGAGGGAGCGGCACCATGGCACTGGACCACCCCAGCGTGCCCAGTGCACCCCGCCGCATTCCTCCCGGCCAGCGTCGTGTGCAGGGCTGGCCGGTCTCGCACTACGGCCCGGTTCCGCGCTTCCGCCCCGAACGCTGGAACCTGCGCGTCTTCGGCGCCACCACCGCCGGCGACGAGCACACCTGGACGTTCGACGAACTCACAGTGCTCCCCCGCATCACGGTCGTCGCCGACCTGCACTGCGCCACCGGCCCGACGTCGCAGGATCACGAGTGGTACGGCACCCCGCCACGCCCGAGACCCTGCTGGCCACCCACCACAGCGGCGAGCCCCTCAGCGCCGAGAACGGCTTCCCTCTGCGCCTGGTCGTCCCCCACCTCTACGGATACAAGAGCCCGAAATGACTGCGCGCCATCGAGTACCTGACTCAACGGCAGGGGGCCTGGCAGCGCCAGTGGTGACCCAACGGCAGCCCGCCCGCATCTCCCTCCCCGAAAGGCCACCAGGACAAAGGACACGCGAAGTGCAGCAGCCGATGACGCCGCCAGAACCCGAGCCCCAGAACCCGTACACCGCACCGCACGTCGCGACATCCGCCCTGGTCACGATCGACGTACAGCGCGACTTCCTCTCCGAAGCCCCGTACGGCGTGCCGGGCACCACCGAAATCCTGCCCGCGCTGCGGCGGACCGTGTCCGCCTTCCGGGCCGCGGGACGACCGGTGGTGCACGTCGTGCGGCTGTACGAGGAGGGCGGCGGCAACGCCGACCTGGTGCGGCGGCAGCTGCTGGAGTCGGGGGTGCGGATCGCCGCGCCGGGCACGCCGGGCAGTGAGCCGGCCGGCGGCATCGTCCCCGAGGGCGCGCCCGCGCTGGACGCCAAGTTGCTGCTGTCGGGCCGGCCTCAGCGGCTGGGGCCGCACGACTACGTGGTCTTCAAGCCCCGCTGGGGCGCCTTCTACCACACGTGTCTGGAGGAGCTCCTGCGTGAACTCGGCGTCGACACCCTGGTGTTCGCCGGGTGCAACCTGCCCAACTGCCCCCGGGCGAGCATCATCCAGGCGTCGGAGCGGGACTTCCGTGTGGCGTTGGTGCGGGACGCGGTCTCGCGGGTGACTGACTCGGCCCTGACCGAACTCGCCGGGATCGGCGTCGCGATCCTCGATACCGAAGCGCTCGAAGGGCTGCTGGCCGGGTCGGCGGCTTCAGGCAGGCTGACGACCCGGTAGAGGACGGGGACGGGGCGTGTCACCAGGGTCTTTGCCGACGGCACCGTGGACCGACCGTCAGGGCCGGCCTACGTCAGGCGCACGGCGGCGGACAAACGCTGCATCCGCGACGTCTGCCGGCAGCGCCGGTCCGACCCGTGTCTGCGCATGCTCCGCCAGGTCCGCGCCGTGTCGGCGAGGGCCGACGTCCCACCAAGGCGGCACGAAACAGCACGCTGGTCCGCCTGCGCGGCGTGCCAGGCGCCAGCGCTTACTGGCCCTGACAAAGCCTCTGGACGTAACCGACCAGGCGCGCGAGGCCGGGTCAGGCCGGTCTAGAGGATCCCGCATTCGTTCGCGCGGGTCAGCGCCTCTATCCGGTTTCCGGCGCCCAGCTTCTCCAGGGTTCGCTGTACGTACGTCTTGACCGTGTTCCGGGTGAGGCCGAGGGCCTCGGCGATCTCGGGGTTCGTCTCGCCCATCGCCATGCGGCGCAGAATCTCGTACTCCCGGCGGGTCAGGCCGCGCTCCCTGAGGCGTTTGGCCAGCAGGACGTTCATGTCCTGTTCGAGGCAGGTGGAGATCACGCGCTCGCCGGCGTTCACGCGGCGGATGGTGTCCACCAGGTCGGACCGCTCGGTGTCCTTGAGGATGACCGCGTGCGCTCCCGCGTCGAGTGCGGCGTTGAGCGCGACGTGCTCGGGATACGCGGTGAAGATCACGATCTTGACGCCGGGACGGTGGGCGCGGAGTTCGCGGACGACTTCGGGCGCGAGCATGTCGGGCAGACGCAGGTCGAGGAGAACGACGTCGGGACTCAGGAGGCCGACCGCGGTGACAGCTTCCCGCCCGGAGCGGGCGAACCCGGCGACGGAGATCCACGGGGTGTTGCCGAGAGCCACCATGACACCGTCCAGGACGATGGGGTGGTCGTCGACGACCAGGACGCTCACCCTTCCCTGGTCCATGTGGCCCCGATCCACAGGGCCCCGATCCATGTGCTCCCGATCCATGTGGCCTTGGCCCATATGCGCTGCACCCATGTGTGCTTCAGACATGTGTGCTTCAGGCATGGGCGCTCCCCCCCATGTGCGCTGCAGACATGTGCGCTTCGCCCATGTGCCCTTCCCTCACCCGGTCTCCACTCATGTGGACCCGACCCATGTACGTCCCGCCTACATGCTCCCGTCTCATGCGGGAACCCACCCCTGTAACGGGTACGGCCGGGGGCACTGTTGAAGACGGCCAGCCGCAGCACGGCGAAGCGCACGCAGGTGACCGCGACGGACGCCGTGACGAGGACGGCGGTCTCCGCGGCCGCCGAGGCCCCGGGATCGATCCACTTGAACCACAGCACGGCCCCGGAGGTGACCAGATAGCCGATGACGAACAGGCCCCCGGCACCGAGGTGCACACGCGCGGGTGGGGCGGTGGAGTGCCGGAAGGTGAGGCGTCGGTTCGCCTCGGTGTTGAGGACGGTGAGGGCGAGCAGCGAGACCAGGTTGGCGACGGCCGGGCTCCACCAGCCGCGCAGCAGCCAGTACAGCGGGGCCTGTCCGACCGTGGAGACGACGCCGATCGCGAGGAAGCAGCCGACTTCCCACGACAGCGCGCCGCGTCGCGCGGAGGGTGCGAGGACGGCGTCGGGGTGCTCGGCGGCCGGTGCGGGGCGCGGCCGTACGTCGACTCGGGCGCCGCCCGAAGCCTTGAGTCGTGCCATGCGCCACAGGCCCCGCAGGTCGTCCCTGGCCGTGTTCAACACGTCCACCCGGGTGTCGACGTCCTCGACCCAGTCGACGGGGACCTCGTGGATGCGCAGTCCATTGTGCTCGGCGAGCAGGAGCAGCTCGGTGTCGAAGAACCTCCTGGTGCCCCGGGGCGGCCCCAGCCTGATCAACACGGTCAAGGAGAACGCGACCGTCCCGACCGTCATCGACGGCGACGGCAACTGCCATGTCTACGTGGACGCGACAGCCGATCACGCCATGGCCACGGACATCGTCGTCAACGGCAAGACCTCCCGCCCGAGCGTGTGCAACGCGGTCGAGACGCTGCTGGTCCACCAGGACCTCGCGGAGAACTGGCTTCCCAAGGTGCTCGACACCCTGCGGGAGATGGGTGTGGAGGTCCGCGGTGACGCGCGCACCAGCGAGGTGTGGCCGGCCGCCGCCGCGGCTCAGGACAGCGACTGGGAGACCGAGTACCTGGACCTGGTGCTGGCCGTCAAGGTGGTCACGGACCTCGACGAGGCGCTCGCCCACATCGACCGCTACGGGACCCGCAACGCCGAGGCGATCGTGGCCCAGGACATCGCGGTGGCCCGCCGCTTCGCCCGGGCCGTGGACAGCGGCAGCGTCTTCGTCAACGCCTCCACCCGGTTCTCCGACGGCGGGGAGTTCGGGTACGGGGTCGAGATCGGCGTCTCCACGCAGAAGCTGCACGCCCGCGGCCCCATGGGGCTCGAGTCCCTGACCTGCGTCAAGAACGTCGTGTGGGGCAACGGCCAGATCCGTGTCATATGAACGGGGCCCGCTCGCCCTTCCCTCACCCAGGACGAACTCGAAAGGCCCCCACAGGATGAAGACGCTACGGCACTCGAGCCTGCTGGACATGGTGTCTGAGGCCTCGTCGATCAGGCTCAACAACCGCATCTACGAGATGCGCGCGGCCGGGACCGATGTCATCACGCTCTCGCTCGGTGAGGCGTTCTTCGACCTCCCGACCCCTTCGTTCGAGGGTGCCCCCGCCGACGAGATCCATCACTACTCCCATTCCCGCGGACTTCCGCTGCTGCGCGAGAAGCTGGCCCGGTACCACCAGGCCGGCTCCGGTGTCTCCGTCGACCCGGAGCGCGAGATCCTGGTCACCGCAGGCTCCAAGGCAGCGATCTTCATGTCCCTGACCGCGCTCCTGGAGCCCGGCGACGAGGTCGTCATCCCCGAACCCCTGTGGGTGAGCTACCCCGACCAGGTCCGGCTGGCGCGTGGCATCCCGGTGATGACCCCCTGGTTCGAGTCGGTGGAGGAGCTCGACTCGTACATCACGCCCCGTACCAAGGCGATCATCGTCAACAACCCGCACAACCCCAGTGGTCGCCGGCTCACCGCCGAGGAGCTGAGCGCGCTGCACGAGATGGCGGACCGGCACGGCCTGTTCATCATCGCGGACGAGGCCTACCACGAGTTCGTCCCGGACGGCGCTTCCTTCGTGTCCGCCCTCGCCCAGGACCCGCTGAAGCGCCACACGATCGTCTGCAACTCGATGTCGAAGAACTACGGCATCTCCGGATGGCGCATCGGCTACCTGATCGCCAACGAGTATCTGATGGATCAGATCATCAAGCTGCAGCAGCACCTGGTGACCTGTGCTCCGACGATCCTCAGCTACTACCTGGCCCAGAACTTCGAATCGATCCTCGCGCGAACGAGGCCTCAGATCCAGGAGGTGGTGCGTCGGCGCAACCGGATGGCAGCTCTGCTGGCCGACCGCGGCGTCGCCTGTCTGCCCGGAGACGCGAGCTTCTACCTGTTCGCGGCGCTGGGTGATTCCCGGTTGGGTTCCGAGGAATTCGCCGAGCGGCTGCTCCTGCGCCACCATGTGGCGGTCGTGCCGGGCACCGGATACGGCGCCTCTTGCGATCGGTTCGTGCGGATCTCGGTGGGCGCCGAGCCCGAGGACCGGGTGATCCGGGGCGTTTCCGCGCTCGCGTCGCTGATCGAGGAGACCCAGTGAGCGGGCGGGGCGCAGCCGATGTCGCCTTCATCGGCTGCGGCCGCATCGCCCGCGCCACCGTTCCGGGCCTGGTGTCCGCGGGGTACCCCGCGGGAAGCCTTCGCGGCGTCTCCGGTACGGGTGCCGGCGCCCGCGCGCTGAGTCAGGAGTACGGCACCCTCTTCGCCGCTTCCCCGGACGAGGCGGTGCACGGTGCCCGGCTGGTGGTCATCGCCACACATCCGCACGAAACCGAGGCGGTGCTGCGGGACTTGGCGGACCGCGTCGGCCCGGAGCATGTCCTGGTCTCGCTGGTCGCGTCCTGGCGGACGGAGGCGGTCGCGGCGGCGATCCCCGGGGTACCCGTGGTACGGGCGGTCCCGAATGTCGCGGTCGCTCTCCGGACGGGAACGACCGTGCTCTCACGCGGCCCTGAGGCGACGCGCGGGAACCTGGCAGAGGTCGAGACGCTCTTCGGCCGTCTGGGGCAAGTCGCTGTGGCCGAGGAGGACTCCCTGGAGGCGGTCAGCGCGGTGTCGGGTGCGGGACCGGCGCTGATCGCGTACTTCGCCGAGGCCCTGGCGGTGGCAGGTGTCGATCACGGTCTCGACGCCGACACCGCGTCGTTGCTCGCGGCGCAGGCGGTGCGTGGCACGGGTGCGCTGCTGGAGCGCACCGACAGCCCCCGAACCGTCATCGAATCGGTCAGGTCGCCGGGCGGGATGACGGCCGCGGCTCTGGACATGCTCCAGGACCGCGGGGTCGCGGAGGCTGCCCGCGCCGCGACGGCCGCCGCCATCCGGCTCTCGTACCAGCGGATGGCGACGGGACACTGAGGCAGCCACGGATCCGCTCCCGCCCGCGCATCAGAGCCAGTTCCGCTGCGCGGCCAAGTACCCCGCCTGGAACCGGCTGTCGGCGTGCAGCAGATCCAGCAGGTGCGCCACCGTGCGCCGGTACGTGCGCAGCGCCATGCCGAGTTCACGGGCGGCGACCTCGTCCTTGACCCCCCGCGACAGTTGGCGCAGGACCTCCCGGGAGAGCGGGGTGATCTCCGCGATGTCCGAGGGGTCGTCGGCATCCTCCGGTTCGGTGGTGGTCAGCAGACTCACCAGCATCGACGTGAAGGGCAGGTCGCGCCCGATCAGCGCTCCGTCCCCGTAGTCGGCCTGGTTGCGGGCCATGACGACGAGCCGCCGGTCGATGATCGCCATACGAGGAACGAGGTGGGGGCAGGAGCGAATCTCCACCCCCACCCTCGCCAACCCCGCCAGCCGGAAGCTCGGTTGTTCGCCTGTACCCGCCGCCGGCGGTACGTACAGGCGAACTGATACGCCGGATGCCCCACCGGCGCTGGACGCCGCCACCACGTCGACCTGCCGGTCGAGCGCCCCGACATCCGTCGGCAGTGCCAAGAGAACCTCGCGGCGCGCTCCGTGGATCGCGCTCCGTATCTGCGGAGACTCCGCAAAGCTCAGCTGCATCACACCCCCGTGAGCCGTTGAACAACGAATGATGTGCAGACTAACCTCGCGCTTTCACGAGGTGGGCTGTCCAAGAGTTGATCAGAAACACGGAAAGTGCCCTTGACCTGCAACGATAGGACTTGCTGAGGGTCC
>NZ_JBHVGZ010000117.1:0-18663 GCF_042800355.1 Streptomyces sp. NPDC057623 | reverse complement strand
CTCCGCGATCACCGTCGCCGGCATCTCCGGCCATTGCTCGAGCAGTTCGCGGATCTGCGGCTCGGCCGCGTCCACGATCGAACCCTTCGGTGCCCACTGGTACTTCGGCGGAGCGTCGTCCGCGATGGCCCTGCGGACGGTGTTCCTCGAGATCCCCAGCTTCCTCGCGATGGCCCGCACCGGCATCTGTTCGGCCCGGTGAAGCCGGCGGATCTCCGCCCAGTCCTCCACGCTGATCACCACTCCTCCCGGTCTGACTCAACGAGCCAGACCCCTTGGAGGGGGTCAACTTTCAAGCGTCGCTACTGGTCCACTTTTCAGCCGTCGCCGACAACCGTTCCCGTACTGTCGCGCCCGTAGGCGGTGTTGAATCTCGCATCGGCCCCCGAGCACCCGTTGTCCTCGTCCTTCCCCGTCCTGACAGGTCTGCCCCGCTCCCAGCCGGATGGCATGCTCGTCAGATCCGGAAGCACCCGCCTGACCTCACTGACGGTCAGGGCTCGTACGGCATGACGGGCACTGTCGTCCTGCGATGACTCGGGGGAGTCGTCGACCAGGATCAGGTTCACGCCCCCGTACACGGCCAGCACGACCAGGGCCAGCAGCAGCGCGGTTCCCAGGCCGATGAGGGTCTGCCCGCCCCGGGTCTTGTTGATGGTCAGTGGGCCGAGGGCGATGGAACTGCGCGTCACCTGGCTGCCGGTGATCAGCAGGCTGCCGGTGGTGCTGGTTCCCGGTGCGGTCAGATGCGATTGCAACTGACACCGCAGTTCCGGGTCCGCCTCGATCTCCTCCTGGACCACGGACCGTGCCGAGTCCTGTGCGGAAGGATCATCCGGGGCCTGAGTCAGTGTGTCCAGGGCCGCCCGTCCCCGCTCCGTTGAGACCAGCCGCGCGCGCAGGGCATCGGCGACCGCAGTTCCGGCGCTCTGGCCGACTGAGCCCGCCGCTCCGGTCGCCGTCACGGTCATGACCGTGACGGCCATGGCCGCCAGTTCAGATGTCTCCATGTGCTCCCCCGGTTCAGACGCTCGGCGTTCCGACGCTCGGCGCCCTCACGGCTTCGCGTCCGGATTGCGTTATCGCCATGCACGCGACATTCGGCGGGCACGCCTTACTGTCACCTGCGCCGGGAGGCCAGGTCTTTGGCCGAGAGCGCAGACTTCCTGTGCATTCAGCGCACGGTGGCCCGGACCTCGCTCGGCGAGACCCCGTACGTCCTGCGGAAGGCCCGGCTGAAGTCCGCGGGGTGGCGGAAGCCCCAGCGCAGGGCGGTCTCGCCGATCGTGCGGTGCTGTCGGCGGGGCTCACTCAGCTCGGCGTGGCAACGCTCCAGGCGGCGGCGCCGGATGGTGGCGGTGACGGACTCCGGCTCGCTCTGGAAGAGATGGTGAAGGGTGCGTACCGAGATGTGGTGGTGCGCGGCGATGGCCGCCGGGTCCAGCAAGGGGTCGGCGAGGTGGTGGTCGATAAAGGCGCTGATCCGGGCGACGAGTGCTGTTCTGCGCGTCTCGGCGGGAAGCGAGTGCCGGTCGCCGGTCCGCGCCGCGAGAAGGGACGCGGCCAGGTCCACCCCGATGGCACCGAGCCGGGCAAGCTCGTCGGGCCCCGCGGAGCGGGCAGCCTCCGGCAGGGAGGTCAGATACGGGCTCAGCAGGGCCCCGGAGCCGGACCTACTGGGCAGCGGCTCGGCCAGCAGGCGGTCGGCGCGGCCGCCGGCAAGGGGGAGGAGAGCGAGGGGGAGGCGCAGCAGGGTCAGGCGGACGGGGCCGCCATTGTCCAGGAAGTCGCAGGTCAGCGGCCTCGAACTGGAGAACAGGGCCATGTCGCCGGGACCGAGGCACGCGACGCCACGGGCCTGCTCCAGACGGACCGTGCTCTCTCGGACAAGGAGCAGGAAGTAGTCCTCGGGGTCTCCACGGCGGATGTGCGCAGGGGAGCGCCGGGCGGTCATCGGGGAGAAGTCGAAGGCCGCGACCTGGGCGTGCGGCAGGCTTACGGCCTTTACCCAGCCCCGGAAACGGTCGGCGTGCGGACTCCGGATCGACACAGGCATGACCTCGTGGCCGACCATGTCGTTCCACCAGCCGAAGCGGTCCGGCACCGCGATGTCGTCTGTGTCCAGCGCCACCACCGGCCCCGCCGCCGTGGCGTCCTTCCCTGCCATCTCCTTGAGACTCGACATACAACGATATTGCCCGCCAAAGGAGTTGGCTGTGTAGTAGGTGCACGGCCATGTGGTCACGAGGTCGGCGACCTGCGGTCGATGGAGCCGGGCAGCCCGGGCCGGATGCGGACGAGCGGCAGGACATCGTGGTGGTGGCCGTCTGCCGCAGGTCGGTCAATGTGGGCCTGCTGTTGGCCCGGGTCCGCAAGACGGTGAAGGAGTACCAGCTCGGAGCGGTCGGCCCGGAAGCCACCGAAGCCCCCTCCCCGGAAAGAGAACGGGGAGGGGCCTTCGGTGCGGGACCTTCGGTCAAGGTGCGGGGGTTACTCCGTGCGCAGTCCGTCCGGCCGCATCAGCCGCAGGAGCGGCGGCAGGCTCAGCAGCGTCACCACCAGGACAACCCCGGCGCCGGCTCCTGTCATCGTCGCCACGCTCACCCAGCCCACGCTGACCGGTGTCTCGGTCATCTTCAGCAGCACCGTGCCCAGCGTGATCCCCACCAGCGCGGCCAGCAGCAGGCCCAGCCCGATCGGGATCGCCGTCTGCCACAGCACCGACAGGCTCAGTGTGCGGCGCCGGGTACCGAAGGCGACCAGCGAGGACAGTAGTTTGCGGCGCTCGCGCAACTGCTCAAGCTGCGACACCAGCAGGCTGGCGCCGATCAGCACCAGGACGCAGATCGCGCCGACGAACAGGCCGGTGCGGATCGAGGTGAACGTCTCGTCCTGCCGGGTGGCGTACCAGTTCTGCGGGTCGGCCAGCGGATCCACCCGGAACGCCGTGTTGCGGGCGTACTCGAACGCGTCGGGCACCGACTCGTCGATCGAGAGGTAGATCTCGCCGCGGAGCAGCTTCTCGGCGGCCTTGGGCAGCGCGCTCGGCGTCATCAGGAATCCGCCTCGTTCCCAGCCGATCAGGTCCTTGACCGATCGGGCGGGAATGGCGCCCTCGGGGACGGTCCAGACGGCCTCCGTGCCGCGTTCGGGGTGGGGCGCGTCGAGATACAGCTTCATGCCGGGCTTGTTCAGTTCGGCCATCTCGTTCTCGTCCCCGTCGCGGACGAGAACGAACAGGTCGCCGTCCTTGCACGAGGGCAGCTTCGCCAGCTCGCGCAGGGACGGGCAGTCGCCCACAGTCAGGTCGGCGACCGACTCCGGGCCGTTCTCGCTCTTCCAGGAGGTGTCGCCCAGTTGGCCCTCCCAGAGGGCCGTGGCCTTGCGGACTGCCTCGGTGTCGGCGAACTTCTTGGCGGTCGCTGCCACCGGGGCGCCGTCCGGCACACTGACCTGCATCTGCGCCTGCGCGACGTCCTGTCCGGTGGTCTTGGTGTAGTCGCTCTCCACACCCGCGAACAGCATCTGGAGCGTGATCGCCCCGGCCACGGCCACCGCGATGCCGTTGACCGTGCGGGCCGCCGTGCCGCTGCTCAACTGCAGTCTGCGCACGGCGAGTTGCCAGGCGACACCGCCCGAGCCGAGCCGGGCGACGACCGTTTCCACGAGCCACGGCAGCAGCGTGGTGATCCCGACGAGGAGCAGCAGGACGCCGCCCATCACCAGGTACTTGTTGAAGGTGCCGCTGCCGCGGCCCTGTCCGATCATCGGGTAGAGCATGGCGAGGCCGGCCACTGGCAGCAGCAGCCGCCACCACAGCCGTCGCCGCGCGGGTTTCGCCGTACGCACCACGCCGAGCGGTTCGATCACCACACCGCGCAGCGCGAAGAGCGTCACCAGGACGGCGGCCCCTGGCACCGCCAGGGCGACCAGGGCGGCCAGCGCGGGGGAGGGGTCGAGGTAGCTCGGCCATACGCTCACGCCCAACACCTCCGCCGATCCCGCCACCTGGCGGCCGATCAGGAAGAAGACCGTGCCGAAGACCAGGCCGAGCAGCGCGCCCGCCATCGCCTCGCCTGCCGCGGCGCGCCGGGTCATCCAGCCGTCCGAACCGATCAGTCTCAGGGCCGCGAGCCTGCGGTCGCGCCGCTCGCCCCCGAACCGCACGGCCGCCGCGATGAACACGGCGACCGGCAGCAGCAGCACGATGATCACGACGAGGACCAGCAGGGCCAGCACGGGGTCGGTCTTCTCGTCGGGCGGGTTGGAGTCTCCGAACTCCTTCAGGCGGTTCGTCGCGCCGTCGAGGTGCGCGGCGAGCCCGGACCCGCCCGTGTAGTAGGCGAGTTCCTGGGAGCCCACCAGTCCGATCTCCCCGATGGTCCCGACGACGCGGTACGGCAGACGCTCCCGCAGCAGCGCTCCGCCGTCGGAGGCGAGCAGTTCCTTCAACGCGGGCGAGACCACCATGGCGCCCTTCGCCGGGAGCCCACTCAGGCCGGGAGGTATCGGGGCGCGCGGCCCTTCCGGCTCCACCACCCGGCCGCGTACCTCCCTGCCGCGGAACGACGTGTCGACCCGCGTGATCAGCAGGGTGTCGTCGGCCTTGGGCAGCAGCCCGTCGGTCAACGCCCAGTCCGCCCGCGATCGTTCACGGTCTTCTCGTACCGAGATCGCGTTCGGCACGGCCGTCGTCAGCAGCAGGACCGACACGCCCAGTCCGACCCCGACCGCCGTCAGCAGGGCCCGGATCCAACCCTCCCGCCCTCCGGCGAAGGCGAACCGGACGCCTTGGCCCAGGTCTCTGCTCCACTGGCGCGGGTTCATACGACGTGCTCCATGTCCTGCGACTTGCCGTCCCGTACGACGATCTCGCGGTCGGAGTAGGCGGCCACCCGCGCCTCGTGCGTCACCAGTACTACGGCCGCGTTGGTCGACCGGGCGGCCTCGGTGAGCAGCTGCATCACGCGTTCGCCGTTGAAGGAGTCCAGCGCGCCGGTCGGTTCGTCGGCGAACACCACCCTCGGGCCGGTCACCAGCGAGCGCGCCACTGCCACCCGCTGCCCCTGACCGCCGGAGACCTCGCCGGGCCGCTTCTTGCGCAGGTCGTCGACCTCCAGCCGCTCCATCCAGGCCAGAGCGGTCCGCTCTGCCTGCTTGCGCGCGGTTCCGTTCAGCCGCAGCGGCAGTGCCACGTTCTCCACACAGGTCAGCTCCGGCACCAACTGCCCGAACTGGAACACGAACCCGAACTCCGAGCGGCGCAGCGCGCTGCGCCGGGCATCGCTCATCGTTGCCATCTCCTGCCCGTCGTAGAGGATCGAGCCCGAGTCAGGTGGGACGATCCCGGCGAGGCAGTGCAGCAGTGTGGACTTGCCGGACCCGGAGGGGCCCATCACGGCGACGACCTCGCCGGGGTGAATGGAGAACTCGGCGCCGTCCAGCGCCATCGTCGGGCCGTACGCCTTGCGCAGGTCGTGCGCGGTTAACAGGGATCCCGCGGGAGCGTTCACGCGGTCACCGCCTCTCGGAGCTTGTCGAGGCGCGCTGCGGTCAGTTCCAGCCAGCGCAGATCGGCCTCCAGGTGGAACAGGGCGTGGTCGCAGACGAGCTGGTCGACGAGATCACCCCTGTGTTTGCGGTCGGTCAGCATGCGCATGCTGCGCAGGTGCTCGGAGCGCTGGGTGTCCAGGACGTCGACCGCGTCGCGACGGGTGAGCAGTGCCAGGACGACCTTGGTGTAGAGCGTCGACTGGAGGTAGGGCTCGGGCTTCTCCGGCGTGCCGATCCAGCGGGCGACGTCGGTGATGCCGGCGTCGGTGATGGCGTAGCGCTTGCGCTCCGGACCGCCGCCGGACTCGACGGCGTCGACTTCGACGAGCCCGTTCTTCAGTAGCCGGGACATCGTTGAGTAGACCTGCCCGTAGTGCAGCGGCCGGTCGTGACCGAACTTTTCGTCGAAGGCCCGCTTCAGGTCGTAACCGTGGCGGGGCCCGGACTCCAGGAGTCCGAGCAGTGCGTGACCGATGGACATGACGAGGACTGTACACGCGATGTATACCCAAGGTGTATACGTCGAGTGTGTAGATGGCGGTGAAGACCGGACCATTTGGTCGGGCAGCCGGCGCCGGGACGACAATGCCGGGGAAGCGCACGCAGTCGTCAACTACCTTTGGCGAGCGGCGGATTGTGCCGGCCGGCAGCGTGTAGTGTCCGGTTGCGTGCTGGCTGAACGACGACACCAACTCATCCTGCAAGCCCTGCGCTCGGGCGGCATCACGTCCGTCAACGACCTCGCCGAGCAGCTTGATGCCAGCGCGGCGACCATCCGCCGTGACCTCCTCAAGCTGGAGGCGGACGGGCTGCTCACCCGGGTGCATGGCGGAGCGGTCATCGAGGATGATCAGCCCTCCTTCCACGAGGCCGCAGCGGCTCGGGTGGGCGAGAAGGACGCGATTGCCACCCAGGCGGCCACGATGATCGAGGACGGCCAGTCGGTCATTCTCGACAGCGGCACAACGGTGCACCGGTTGGCGCTCAAGCTCCGGGGCCGCCGGCTCACCGTGATCACCAACAACCTCGCCGTGTACGACGAACTCACCGATGACGAGAACATCGACCTGATGTTGCTCGGAGGCATGGTCATCCGCGAGTCACGCATGCTGGACGGTTTCATGGCCGAGGACAACCTCCGCCAAGTCCATTCCGACTGGCTGTTCATGGGTGCCTGCGGCCTGCGCCCTGGGGGTCAGGTCATGGACACCACCGTGGCCGAGGTGCCCGCCAGGCGAGCCATGATCGCCGCCAGCGACAGGGTGGTGCTCTTGGCTGACAAGAGCAAGTTCCCTGGAACCGGCATGGTGAAGATCTGCGGCCCCGAGGACCTGGATGCGGTCATCACCAACGCATCGGAAGACGATGCGACCTGCGTGGCCCTGCGTGAGGCCGGAGTGACGGTGATACCGACGGCTCCGGCCGCAGTCGATGGCTGACAACGGCCAACACAGTGAGCCGAGTGTCGGTGTGTGACGAGGCGGCACGCGCGTTTGAGGAACGCTTCGTGGATGTCGACTCGTCGTTCCCAGGTACTCCCACTGGAAACCCGGTGAATTCCGTTCGCCGAGGCGTCCGGCAGGGCCACGCGGAAGGATACTGTCCTTGCCGCTCGTCCGACCGGTCCGTGCGGTGGCCCTGGGACGCGCGGAGATCTGATGGAACGACGCCAGCTGGAGTATTTCATCGCCGTGGTCGAGCACGGCGGTTTCACGGCTGCGGCCCTTGCGCTCCACGTCGCCCAGCCCTCACTGTCCCACGCGATCCGCACCCTGGAGCGCGAATTCGGCGGGCAGCTCTTTCACCGCCTTCCGCAAGGTGTCGCGCTCACCGCGGCGGGCGAGGCACTGGTCCAGCCGGCGCGGCAGGTCCTGCGTGACCTGTCCACGGCCCGTTCGCTGGTCCGCGAAGTGCTTGGCCTCAGCGGCGGCCGGCTCGACATCGTCTCCCAGACGACTCTCTCGGTCGACCCGCTCTCCGGGATGCTCGGCCGTTTCCACCGCGTGCATCCGAAGGTCTCCGTACGTGTTGTCGATCCCGAGCAGGGCCCGGCCGTGGCGCACATGGTCACGGCCGGGCAGTGCGAACTCGGCCTGGTGGACGCCTCGGTGCCCACGGCCGACCTGCGCCATATCGATCTGCCGGAGCAGGAGATGCAGGTCGTGCTGCCGCCGGACCACCCGCACGCGCCGGGCGACACCATCACTTCGCGCGAACTGGCCGCCCTGGACCTGATCGTGACACCGCCGGGCACCGAGACCCGGGCGGCGGTGGACGAGGTGTGCACCGCGCTGGGCGTCGTCCCGCGCATCACCGTGGAGACGGCGCACCGCGCGATGATCGTCCCACTGGTCCTCTCCGGCGTCGGTGCCGCGCTGCTGCCGGCCTCGGTGCTGATCGCCGACGAGCCCACCACGGCACTGGACGTCACGGTGCAGGCCGGCATCCTCGACCTGCTCCGCACGCTGCGCGACGAGCGCGGCATGGCGATCATCCTGATCACGCACGATCTCGGGGTCGTCGCCGACACCTGCGACCGCGCGATCGTCATGGAGCGGGGCCGGATCGTGGAGGAAGGCTCGGTCGACGACATCTTCTACCGGCCCCGGCACCCGTACACACAAAAACTCATCGCCAGTACCCCCAGCATCGTTCGTACCGAGGGCAGGATCGCGTGACCGGAACACCCGCACTCCAACTCGACGGCCTCGCGGTCCGTTATCCGTCCCGTGGCTTCCGCAGGGCCCCGACCACGGTCATCGAGGACGTGTCGTTCGAGGTCGGTCAGGCCGAGACGGTCGCGCTCGTGGGCGAGTCCGGCTCGGGAAAGACCACCATCGGCAAGGCGGTACTGGGACTGACCCCGGTCAGCGCCGGACGCGTGCTGCTGGACGGGCGGGACATCACCCACCTCACCGGCCGCGCCCGCCGGCTGCTCTCCTCCGATCTCCAGGCCATCTTCCAGAACCCCTACGGATCACTGAACCCGGCGCTGCCCGTGGGCCGGACCCTGGCCGAGCCCCTGCTCACCGGTTCACCCCTCTCACGCCAGGAGGTCCACGACCGCATCGCCGACCTGCTGCTCCGCGTCGGCCTGCCCGCGGACGCGGCCGACCGGTTCCCGGCCCAGTTCAGTGGAGGTCAGCGCCAGCGCATCGCCATCGCCCGCGCGGTCGCCAGGCAACCCAGGATCATCATCTGCGACGAACCGACCAGCGCCCTCGACGTCACCACGCAGGCCGCTGCCCTGGAACTCCTCTCCGAACTCCAGAACACCCTCGGTTGCGCATACCTGTTCATCACTCATGACCTCGCCGTCGTCAAGGAGTTCGCGGCGCGCACCCTGGTGCTGCAGCACGGCCGCATCGTCGAAGAGGGACCCAGCACCGACGTGTGTGACCAGCCGCAGCACGCGTACACCCGACGACTGGTGGCGGCCGCACCCGTCCCGGACCCGATCCTGCAACGTAGGCGCCGGCAGCAGCGGACGGAGGCGGGGGCGACCGCTGGATGAGTGCACCGGACTCATGGCCGGCGGCCGTTCCCTGGTCCGGGGATCCCAGCGATTTCACTGGCTCGGGCGGCCGAAGGCCGAGGTTCTCAGCCGAGGGTCCAGTTCACCGTGTCGGTATACGTGGAGCCGTCGAAGGTCGCGGTGACTGTCACGGTGTTCTGCCCCGGCCTCAGTGTGACGTCGGCCCACCTGAAGATATGGTCGCTACTGCTCAGGGTCCCCAGTGAGGTGCCGTTGAGGGTGGCGGTGACCTTGTCCGCGTTGGAGTAGACCTTCAGTTCCGTGGTGGCATCGGTTCTCACAGTCCAGCGACGGCTGGTGATGTACAGGGTCGGGGTGCTCGCCCAGTTGGCCTTGTACCAGTAGAAAGCGTCCTTGCGGATCTGCCGGTCGTGGGTGACCAGGCCCTTGTCGTTGATTCCGGGCCGGCCCCCTTCGCCCCGGCCGTCGGAGGCGAAGTCGAACATGGCCCAGACGAACGCGCCCCAGATGTACGGACGGGCGGCGAGCTGCTTCCCATACGCTTCGTGGAACAGTGCCTGGTATTCCTCGGGGTGCCAGGAACCGCCCGGTTCGGGCCTGGGCGGGTTGAGGGCGTGCTGGGTGGTGTTGGCGCCGGCGCCGTACTCCGAGATGCCGATCCTGCGGGACGGCGCGTTCGTGTGCAGGTTGTCGGCCCATGCCCCGAGTTCACCGTCCTTGGAGCCGTAGTACCAGCCCAGGTACTTGTTGAATCCCGTGACCCGCGTGTGCAGTCCTGCCTGCGCGTTGTCGGGGTCCTCGCTGCGCACGGCGTAGGTGGAGAGCCGGTCCGGGTCCTCGGATTCGAGGATGCCCGCCAGTGACGCGAGCAGTGTGTTCGTGGCGGTGCCGTTGTAGTCGGTGAGCTCGTTGCCGATGCCCCAGAAGACGATCGACGGGTGGTTGTGGTTCTGCCGGATCAGCTCACGCAGTTGGTTCTGGGTGCTGGCGGTGAAGGCGGTCGAGTCGGTGACGGAGTTGACCAGCGGGATCTCCGCCCACACGACCAGCCCGCGTTCGTCGGCGAGTTCGTAGTCCTTCTGGTCGTGCTGGTAGTGCGCCATCCGGATGGCGTTCGCGCCGAGCTCCTGGATGAGATCGAAGTCCTGTATGTGTTCGGGGTCAGTGATCGCCCAGCCCTTGCCCGCCCGCTCCTGGTGCAGATTGACGCCGTGCAGGCCGAGGTGGCTGCCGTTGAGGTGGAATCCGGTGTCGGCGTCCACGGCGACGGAACGAAGGCCCAGGCGTTCGGTCACCACATCGGCGATCCTGTCCGCGCCCGCGGTGACGTCATGGACTTCAACGCTCGCGTTGTAGAGGTACGGATCCGCGATCCCGTTCCACAGGCGTGGGCGGTCGAGGGTGACGGTCTGCCTGATCTCGGCGCCGGTGGCCGCGGCGACGGTCTGCGCGGTGCTGCCTGCCTGCGCGACGACGGTCCCGCTCTTGTCGGCGATGACGCTGCGGACGACCACCGATCTGGTGGTGTCGCTGTCGTTCCACAGCTTCGTTGTCACCGTCACCGTGGCCGACGCCGCGGTCACATCGCTCTGCCGCAGGTAGACGCCGGGGCCCGCGTAGTCCTCCATCCGCACATGGAGCACGTCGGTGGCCCACAGGCTCACATTGCGGTAGATGCCGCCTTCGAAGGTGTAGTCCGCGTTCACCGGCGCGATGGCGGTGTCGCGGGCGTTGGTCACCTTCACCGCGATCACGTTGTCCCCGCCCGGGACGAGTACGCCGGTGACGCCGAACCGGAACCGGGAGTATCCGCCCTTGTGCTGCCCGAGATGCCTGCCGTTGACCCAGACGTCGGCGACCTGGTTCACCCCGGCGAACTGCAAGTACAGCCTCTTGCCGGCCAGTTCGGAAGGCACGGTGTAGTGGCGGCGGTACCAGCCCGCTCCGCGGTGGTAGTCGTTGCCGCCGTCGGCGCCGTCGACGGCGTTCCAGGTGTGGGGCGTGTTGACCGGTGTCCATCCGGAGTCATCGAATCCGGGGCTTTCAGCGCCTGTGACGTCCGCCCTGACGAACCGCCACCCCTGGTTGAGGTCGATGCGAATCCGCGGATTCGGCGCCGTATACGCCGCGGCATAGGCGGACTTGGCCTGCGACATGCCCATGGACGAGGCCAACAGTCCTCCAGCCGTGCCGCTCAGCACCTGTCGGCGAGTAGGGAAACCTGTCATGTCAGAACCCATTTCCGGTGGTGGGGTGGTGTAGTTCTCGGACACGCTCGGGCTGTGGACGGCAGGAGCGCGGTGATCCCTGCTATACGACCCGAATCTCGGCGAGCTGGAGACGGTGCTTGGCGGTCTCGTCGGAGGCGGGTGCACCGAGCCTGGTGGTCCTCAGGCGCAGGTAGCGCCCGGTTGCGGAGGTGAGGGTGTAGGTCTGGGCGGCTCCGTTCGGGCCGGACTGGCCGGTGACGGTGCGGACGGTGGTGTACGTGCTGCCGCCGTCTGCGCGGGTCTGCATCGTGAAGTCGACGGGGAAGCCCGCGGTGCCACCGCCGGCCGCGGCGATGTCGCTGCGGGGGTGGAGGGTGACGGAGCCGATGGCCCGGTCGGCGCCGAGGTCGACCTCGATCCACACGGGTGTGTCACTGACGTCGGCGGAGGGGAAGTCGATGCTGGTGAACCCCTTCGCCCCGGTCACGCTGGTGGTGGTGCCGTCCAGGACCCGGGTCTTGCCCCAGTCCCCGTTCTCCAGCGTGTAGTTGCCGGTGACGGTGGTCGCGGCGGTGGGGACGGTGAGTTCGGCGAGCTGGAGACGGTACTTGGTGCTCTCGTCCGAGGCGGGCGTACCGAGCTTGGTCGCCTGCAGACGGACGTGGCGGGCGGTGGTCGTCCTGAAGCCGTACGTCTGCACCAGCCCGTTGGGGTTCGCCTGCCCGGTGACGGTGCGGACGGTGGTGTACGTGCTGGATCCGTCGGCCCGCGTCTGGACCGTGAAGTCGACCGGGAAGCCCGCCGTACCGCCCCCGGCGGCGGGGGTGTCGGTGCGGGGGAAGAGGCGTACGGCGTCGAGGTCGGTGTCGGCTCCGAGGTCGATCTCGACCCAGACGGGGTTGGCGCTGACGTCGGCGGAAGAGAATTCGTTGCTGGTGTAGCCCTTCGCACCGGTCACGCCGGTGAGCTTGCCGTCGGTGAGCCGGTTCCTGCCCCAGTCGCCGTTCTCCAGGCTGTTGTTGCTGGATACGAGCCTGTCCAGGGCAAGATTGTCGAGGCGGCCCGCGCCGGTGACGGTGAACGTCCACGTGCCCGGCTGGAGCGTGAAGTAGACGTACGAGGAGTCCTTGCCCGCATACGTCAGGCCGCCGACGCCGCCGGTGGCGGAGCCTTGCGTGAAGACCGTGGTGCCTCCCGCCTTGATGACCGGCTGGGAGCCTCCGTAGGTGGGCACGCCGACGCGGGCCGTCGTGCCGCTCGGTGATGTGAGGGCGAGCGTCACCTGGGTGCCGTTGCGATCGATGCCGAAGCGGATGTCGCCCTTGACGGTGGGCACCACGGTGTCGATCTTCGTGAGCGTGCCCGTCTGCGGGACCACCTCGTACGTCTCCCAGCCGGGCTTGGTGGGACGCACACCGGCCGCGTAGGCGGACAGCGCGTACAGCGGGCCGCCGTTCCAGGCGTGGTTGTCGGTGCCGGCGGCCTTGTCCCACAGCTCCCAGAGCGTGTAGCAGGCCGGGTCGGCGACCTGGGCGGCGAAGCGGTTGCGCATCCGCTCCTCGGCGACCGTGGCCGCACCCATCAGGTACAGCGCTTCCAGGACGTAGAACTCCATGTAGGGGCTGGCGTTGAGGTGGTTGCGCAGCACCTCGGTCACGGCCCGGTGGCGGGAGGCGGGGGCCAGCCCGGCGACGACGGCGAGGGCGTTGGCGCGGTCGTCGGTGTCGCGGGTGTAGCCGGGTGAGCGGTACTCGTTCCTGGAGGCGTTCCACAGCACCCGGTCGAAGTTGGCCTTGATGCTGTCGCGCCTGGACCGCCAGCCGGCCACATCACCGCTGTTGCCGCTGAGGTCGGCCAGCTGGGCGGCGGTGTCCAGGGCCAGGTAGTACCAGCAGTTGTCGAGGACACGGGCGTCGATGTTGGATCCCCAGTCCTCCCAGTCCCAGTCCCCGGCGCGGTGGTTGACCAGGCCGTCGCCGTCGAGGCTCCACAGGTTCAGGTACTTCTTCACCGCCGGGTAGGCGACGGTGACGGCGTCGGCGTTGCCGGTGTAGAGGTAGTACGTCCAGAACGACCACACCGAGGCGAGCATCTGCACGGGGAGTTCGGCCGTCCAGATGGTCGTCGGGACCGGCGAGTACAGTGCGCCGCTGTCCTTCTGCCACGACGCCAGCTGGGCGATGGCCTTCTTGCCCAGGGCGTGGGACTTGCTGTCGAAGGTGTAGAAGCCCTCCTTGAGCTGGTTGACCACGTCCCCCCACCACTGGGCGCGCTCGCGGGTGGGGCAGTCCATGTAGTTGTCCCGCATGTTGACGTACATCGTGCGGGCGGCCTTGGTCCACAGCGTGTCCAGGAAGGCGTCACTGCTGTCGAAGGAGCCGGCGAAGTCGGTGTCGTAGCCCGACTCGCGGTACTTCAGCTCCAGGATCGTCACGCTCGCGGGAATCGTGTACCGCACGGCGGTGCCGCTCATCCACGCCAGCGGCTCGAACTCCTGGACGCCGCCGGTGCAGACGTAGGTGGCGCGCATGTTGTACTGCGTCCCGGGCTCGATCCCGGTCAGGCCCGCGCCGTCGTCGTAGTGATCGGTCTGGATGCCGATCACCGCACCGGCCGGAGCGTCCACCTTCAGGAACGGGGTCACCTGGATGTTGGACGGCAGGGCGGCCGAGATCGCGGTGGCGCCCTGGCCCGTGGAAGGCAGCGAGGCGGCGTTGGTGTAGGACTTCAGACCGGAGTAGCGGAACAGCGGGATCGGCCGCTCGACGAGGGCGTTCCAGGGCGCGGCGCCTGCGACACCGTATTCGGTCGGCGCTGTCCAGCCGCTGTCGTTGAAGCCGGGGGAGCGCCAGCCCGACACGACGGCGGCGGCTCGGGCGTCGTAGAAGATGTTGGACTCGGGAAGCCGGAAGTTGACCTGTGTGCCGCTGGTGTTGTTCGAGTAGCCCGGGTGGACGGTGTGCTTCCAGCCGGTGTCGCTGACCAGTCGGGTGGTCGTCGAGCCGGTCTGGATGTCGGACTGGAAGAACAGTCCGCCCCTGCCGCTGCTGTTGTGCGAGAAGCCCTGCTTGCCGAAGTGCCACACCAGCAGCGCGACCGTGTTGCTGCCGCTTCTCAGGTACGGAGCGAGGTCGATCTCGTCGTAGTAGGTGTCCGTACGGTTCGGACCGCGCTTGAGGCCGCCCTCGAAGACCACCAGCGTGCCGTTGATCCACAGCCAGTACTTCGAGTCCGCGGCGATCTGTGTCACGGCCTTCGACGGCGCCGATCCCAGGGTGAAGGTTCTACGGAACGCCACCCACTGGTTCGTTGTGCTGGACGAGGCCCAGATCCATTTCGCGGTCCAGGAGACGGCGGCGGACGCCTCGGGCGCGAGCCCCGGCAGGAGCGCCGAACCGAGGGTGGGAGCGAGGGCGACGGCTATGGCGGAGCGCAGGATGGACCGGCGTGGGATGCACTGCATTGGGCACCTTCCGAGTTGTTGAATCGATTCAATCAGGATGCTGGGCTCACCGACCTGGTCGGTGAGCCCAGCCGGAGGTCAGTTGATGCGGACGATCTTCCAGAGCTGGTCGTCGACGTTGAGGCTGCCCCACTGGATGACGGGTGCGCCGTCCGCGGTGGAGGACTGGGCGATGCCGGCGACGAGGGTGCTGTTCACGTTCCGGAGTCGGAAGTAGCCGTCACCCGCGTCGGTGAGGGTCCACTTCTGGGAGTCGGCACTGGAGGCGGTGTTCTGAAGGATCGCGGCGCCCGCGGTGCTGGAGGAGTCGCGGACGTCCAGGTTGAGGTTGCTGTTGACGTTCTTGATGGCCCAGGCTCCGTTGCCGGCGGACTGGAAGGTGAACAGCTGGCAGCCGCAGGCGGAGTTGCGCCACTGGTTGGCCGCCGTACCTGCGGTGGTGGAGGCCTGGGGGATGTCGAGGTACTTGCCGCTGTTCTTGTTGACGAGGACGTACTGGCCGGTGCCCAGCGGCGGCAGGGCGGTCTGGGTGAGGTTCCAGCGCTGGCAGGCGCAGCCGGTGCCGCTCCACTGGGCGGCCTGCGTGCCCGCGACCGTGGAGGCGTTCGGGATCTCCAGGTACCTGCCGGTGACGCGGTTGGTGACGGTGTAGCCGCCGGCGGGGTGAGGGGCGACGGCCCATTCGTGGTCCAGGGTGCCGTTGTCGTCCCACTGCACGATCTTGGCGCCGTCGGCGCTGGACTGGTTCTGTACGCCCAGGACCTTGCCGCTGGCGACATTGAAGATCTTGAAGTAACCGGAGGGCTGCCGCGCGAGGCGCCACTGCTGGTCGGTGGCGTTGGTGGTGCTCTGCTGGGTGGCGTTGGTGCCGTTGGCGGTGGAGCCACCGTTGATGGTGAGGCTCAGGTCGCTGCCCGCGTTGGACAGGGTGTAAGTGGCGCCGTTCGAGATGCCGCCGCCCAGGTCGACGGTGCTGTACGTGACGGGGTTGACGCCGGTGCCGCGCGCGCGTCCCCCGCTGAATACCATCAGGCTGTGGCCGTCGGGCAGCGGGAGCATGCCCCGGCTGTATCCGCCGGCCACGTTGGAGCGCATGCGGTTCCAGGCGTTCGCGGCTCCGTTCTCGGTGTTGACGAACAGGTCGTCCTGGCTCTCGCCGCTGAGAACGAGCGTGCCGTTGGGACCGCCTGTGGGCAGCCAGGTGATGAAGGGCGCTCCGCTGGGGATGACGCCGTCGGTGGACCGCAGCACTCGGCCGGTGACGGAGCCGAAGCCCTCCGGGTCGGCGGAGATCTTGTAGTAGACGGAGCACCTGCCCTCGGGGGCGTTGCAGTACTCGTAGCTCATCACGTAGTTGCCGTTCGGAAGCCGTGTCACCACCGGCATGCCCGGCCGGTCCGCGTAGGTGGGCATCGACACGTCGTCGACGACCGGGCCCCAGTTGCGGAGGTCCGTGGAGACCTGGTGGACGATCTCCTGGCCGTGTGCGGTGTCACGCTGGTCGGAGTAGTAGACGATGAGCCGGTCGCCGGAGAGCAGGAAGTAGGGCTCCCACACGGGGGTGTGCCCGTTGCTGGATATCGCCTCGCCGCCGGTGGCGATGTTGGTGACGAAGGTCCAGGTCTGCCCGCGGTCGGTGCTGGCGTACAGGTCGATCTTGGTCCCGCCCCGGTCGGCCGGCACGGAGTCACCGGCGGCCAGGATCGTGCCGGCGGGGAAGCCGCCCATGGCGCGGGGAAGTTCGAACAGCTCGGGCTCCCAGCGCATGCCCCAGCCGTTCTGGGTGTCGGCGACCTCGGAGATCTTCGTCCAGGAGATGCCGTTGTCGGTGCTGCGGTAGATCGGGAAGACGGGCTTGTCGTTGGTGTACTGCTCGAAGGTGGCGAGGATGGTGCCGTTGGCCGAGCCGTTGTGCTGCAGACGCATCGCCCGCGGATAGAACGTCCCGGGCGAGGGCGCGTTCGACGGTGGGGTGTACAGCGTCTGCGACGGAGTGGATTCCGCTGCCGCACGGCCCGCGGCGGGCAGGGCCACTGTCGCCGCGGCGACGAGCAGGGACACCAGCAACGTCAGGAAGGTGAGAGGGCGGGAACGTGGAGCGGCGCCGGGTCTGGCGCCTGGCTGCGAAGGGGACATGGTGCGGCTCCGATGACGGGGGAGGGGAAGTGTTTCGATGCCCGCCGTTCCCGGGACCCACAGGGTCGGGACCGGCGGAGGCCAATGAGCGCGCGTCCGTCGGGCAGAGGGGGATGATGCCGTCACCATGCGGCTCGCCCCGAGCCTCGCGGTGAGATGCCCGTGAAAGACAGACACGGTTTCCCGGGCGGATGTACGCCTGGGGAGGGCTTTGCCGGTGGTCAGGTGGTGCGAAGTGCCGTCGGGCCTCGGCGGGACGGAGGCGGCGCGGTCGAGCCGCGGACCACGAGTTCGACGGGTGGCTCGCCCGCCGGCGGCAGCTCGGTGTCGGGCTTCTCGATGGCGTGCACGAGAAGCCTGATTCCTTCCCGCGCCGCGGCGTCGAAAGGCTGGCGAACGGTGGTCAGAGGCGGGGAGACGTAGGCGAAGACGGGGTTGCCGTCGAAGCCTACGACGCTGATGTCCTCCGGAACGCGCCGCCCGGCTTCCCGCAGGGCGTGGATCAGGCCGATGGCCATCTCGTCGCCCGCGGCGAACACCGCGGTCACCGTCCTGTCGGAGGCGAGTGCGCGACCTGCCGCGTACCCGGAAGCGGCCGACCAGTCACCGTTCAGCAGAGGCGGTTCGTGCGCGCCCCTTGCCGTCAGCGCTGCCCGCCATCCCTCGATACGGTCCCTGGTGGCGTACCACCGCCGCGGGCCCGCCAGGTGATGGACGGTCTCATGCCCCAGGTCCAGCAGATGTTCGGTGGCCGCCCGCGCCAGTGCGAGGGCGCCCACACCCACGGTCAGTGTCCGACTGGCCGTGAAGGCAGGAGCCGGTGGTGCGCCGATGAAGAGGACCGGCACGTCGACGCGGAGCGGGACCTCTCCCTTCACGATGGGTTCGGAGACGACGACACCGTCCACGCCCTGCTCGAGGAGTGACTCGACGGCACCGGCGATGTCCTCTGGCGCGCCATCCGGCGTGTTGATCACACGGAGCGCGTAGCCGGCGTCCCGTACGGCTTGCTCGATGTGCACGAGCAAGGAGGCGGTTCCGTAGCCCGCGGTGCCCAGGGCGACCACACCGATGGAGCGGGTGCGTCCGGAAGCCAGCGTCCTGGCAGCCTGGTTCAGCCGATAGCCGAGCTCCTCGGTGGCCGCGAGGACACGTCGGCGGGCCTCGTCGGAGACATACGGTTCACCGTTGAGGACGCGGGAGACCGTCTTGCGCGAAACGCCCGCCACCCGGGCGACGTCCGCACTGCGCGGCGCGGTGGAACCCGCGGCGCGCCCCACTTCTGGTGCCATGAAGTCTCCCTACGGCCACGTTCCCGCTGGAACGACGTCAACCATATGACCACGCGGCATGACCGCGCGGTCATATCTACGCAGCGGACATGGACACACGTCAAGGGTTCCCGCAGCCGCATTCCGCTTGGCAACCGTACGGAGAGGCCGCCACGACCACGTCAAGACGTCAAGCCACGTGCCATCTATGCAGGTCAGGAGCCGAAGTGCCGAGTCGGACCGGCTTTCAGGAATGCCAGTGACCGGGACCCATGGCGAGGGGAGCAAACCCTGTCACAACGCTGTCCCGCGCTGTTCACCAGACTCGGAGCCTTGACACCGGCCCTCCATGACGTTCACTCTTCCTGCCATCCAGCCGATCGGCTTTGTTCGATCGAGTTTGCTTTTGGTCGCTTAGTCGACCGTTCCCTTCGCCGTACCTTCTACGTCAGCCGCTTCGACTTCCGGATCAACCTCGCCCTGCTGCTGGTCTTCACCGCCGGCAACCTGCTCCCGCAGCAGGTCATCATCACC
>NZ_JBHVGZ010000116.1:10700-19088 GCF_042800355.1 Streptomyces sp. NPDC057623 | reverse complement strand
GGGCCCGGGGCTCACGGCTTCACCGGGTCGATGCCCCACTTGAACGCCGCGGACTTCGGCTACGTCGGGAGCTACAAGGTCTCGTACGACGGCGGGTCGGGCTACATCGACGAGAGCACCTCGATCATGAGCGACGACGGTCTGTTGTCCTGTGACCGGTTCCCCGAGTGCAGCGGGAGGGGACGGGCGGTGGGCCCAGCGGACCAGGTCGTGGCGGTTGGAGAACTGGGGCTTGTGCAGCACCGTCGAGGCGTCGAGGGTCAGTCGTTCACGGTCGGGACGACGGTGCCGGTCCTCGCCCAACCGGCGAGGAGACCGAGGGCCTGCCGCGCCGGGGAGTCTGGTTCGCGGGTGTAGGAGTTGAGGCGCAGTCCAGGATCGCACGAGTCTGTGAGAACAGGCCGCTGAACAGCACCTTCGATGAAACCCGCTCGACCGGGACGCACCGCGAAGGAAATCATGAGCGAGTGACGTCGACCGAAGCAGCAGCAATCGCTCTACAGGACCATGCCGCCCTCTGGAGTATGGGGGAAATCCGCGCGAGCGATGTCGTCCATGCCGCCTGTGATGCGCTTGTCGCCGGACTGGACACCCCCGGCCTCCGAATCCTCGCCGCCTGCACGCGCGCCGAGGCGGACTACGACGTCCACGACTTGCTTCCCGCAGCACTCGACGAACTCGGCCTCACGTTCTATCCGGTCGCCAGCGAGGCCGGCAAAGAAGCCGCCGCCCGAGCCCTCGCACGCCACATGCTCGCCGGCGAGCTCACGCCTCGGGAGTTCACTTTCCGGATTCACCAGCGCTACGGACATGAGCTGCCCCTGACCGAGCGGCTCGCTGAACTCGACGATGAGTACGACGTCCTCGAATACGGCGACAGAAGCATGGACCAAGTCGATGCCGAGGTCACGGCCGAAGCCCGCCACCTCGCGACCCACCCCACGGTTGCGGCCGAACGGGCTTCGGTTCCCCTGAACCCACGGGGCTCAACGGCCTCGGGGTACAGCGGTACAGCGGTACAGCGGTCAACGCTAAGCCGGTGATCATGGGATCGGGGCAGGTCGTGGGCTCGGGCCCATCAGTTCTCGGTGTTCGGGCGGGGCTGGCCTGGAGCCGTTCGCGGAGGTCGATCTCCTCGGGGGTGAGCGGGTCCTCGGGCCGACGGATGCGTACGGGCTTGGGCCGCAGCGGCAGGCCGTCGTCCGCCGCAGTGGCCTCGGCTTCGGCGAGCGTTCGAGCCGGCTCGCCAGCTCCTGCCGCGCGGCCCTCTCAGAAGTGCCGTACCGCGGGCGTGAGCCAGGGATCGCTGGCTCACGACCACCGCGGTACCGAAACCGCCTGAGGTGCAACGGCTCTGGGCCCTGGCCTCACTCCGAGAAGACCTGCTTGGCGACCGTGATCGCGGTCATGGCCTTGGGCCAGCCGGCATAGAAGGCGAGGTGGGTGATCGCCTCGATGAGCTCGGTCTCGGTGACGCCGTTTTCCTTGGCGCGTCCGAGGTGGAAGGCGAGCTGGTCGGCGTCGCCGCCTGCGATGAGGACGGCGACGGTGATCAGGCTTCGGTCGCGGGCGGCCAGCTCGGTGCGGTTCCACACGTCCTCGAACAGAACGTCGTCGGTGAGTTCGGCGAGCTTCGGGGAGAAGTCACCGAGCATGCGGCGTCCGCCGCCGAGCTGCTTCGGCTGGTCGGTCATGAGAATTCCTCTTCTTGGCCCGCAGGGGTCTGCGGGGCCGGTGCGTCAGCTGCTGCGGGGGCGGTTGTACTGCTCGTCGGTGACGGGCTCGTTCCAGGTGGTTTCGTCAGTGCCGTCGCCCTTGCCCTCCCACATGGCGATGTGCTCCATGAAGCGGCCGGGGGCGGCGCCGTGCCAGTGCTCCTCGTCCGGGGGGCAGGTGACGGTCTGTCCGGGGTGGGCCTCGAAGACGGTGCCGTCGCGGGTGCCGATCAGGGCCGTGCCGGAGACGACGTGGAGGGTCTGGCCCAGGACGTGGGAGTGCCAGTGGGTGCGGGCGCCGGGCGAGAAGCGGACCATGTTGACGCGCATCCGGGACGGCTCCTGGCCTGCGTAGATCACGTCGAACCAGACGTCGCCGGTGAACCAGGCGGCGGGGGCCTTGACGGTGTCCTGCTGCTTGACGAATTCCATGATCTTTCCTTCTGTTTCTGTGTGCGTGGGGCGGGTGGGGGTGGGTCAGACGGCGTCGTCGTGGGCGAGGCCGGAGCCCAGTTCACGGGAGGCGTCGACCTCCGCGAGGAGCTGCTTGGCCTTGCCTTCGACGGCGGCCAGGCAGTCGTCGCCTGCGATGAACCGCAGTGGCGGCTCGTCGAGGACCGCGACCTTGAGGAGGGCGTCGGCGAGCTTGGCGGGGTCGCCGGCCTGCTGTCCGTTCATCGATTCCCACACCCTCCTGGTGGCGGCGGTGCGCTCGGCGTAGTCGTCGAGAGACAGCTCCGCGTACGTCGTGGAGGCGTCCACCAGCAGCTCGGTGCGGAAGAAGCCGGGCTCCACGATCGTGGTCTTGATGCCGTACGGCTCGACATCGTGGTGCAGGGACTCCATAAAGCCCTCCACGCCGAACTTCGCCGTGGCGTAGGCGACGGTGAACTCGCCGCCCACCTGCCCCGCGAGGGAGGAGATCGTCATGACGTGCCCGGAGCGCCGGGCACGCATGATCGGCAGGACAGCGCGGGTGACGTTCATCGGACCGAACAGGTTCGTCTCGATCTGCGCCCGCACCTGACCTTCGGAGAGCTCCTCGAAGTAGCCGGCGTAGAAGTTCGCGGCGTTGTTGATCAGTACGTCGATCCGGCCGAACCTGTCGACGGCCGCACGGGTGGCCGCCCGGGCGGCGGCGGGGTCGGTGATGTCCAGGGCAGTGGCCAGCAGGTTGTCCTGCTCGCCGCTCAGGGCCTCGATGACGCCCTCGGGGCGGCGGCCGGTGGCCACGACCTGATGCCCGGCGGCCAGGGCCTGGCAGGCGATGTCGGCACCCAGGCCGCGGCCGGCGCCAGTGATGAAGAAGACCTTGCTCACGATGCGGTGCACTCCAAACGCGCGAGGGAGGACAGGTCAGCTCGTCACCGCCTGTGTCCAGAAGTGTTTTCAGGCGGCCGGTGCAGGGCCGGGCCTGGAGGGGCCGACGAGCACCGCCGACCGCCTGACCACCAGGAAACTCCAGGCCGAAGGGGTGAGGGAGGGCCTGCGCTGCCAGGTACTGACAGGGCCCCCCACACCCGCGCCGGCCCGCCTAGCCTGGAGGGCGTGAGTACCGAGAGCGACATCCGCGAGTTCCTGGCCTCCCGCCGCGCCAAGATCACCCCGCAGCAGGCCGGGCTGCCCGCCTACGGCGGCAACCGGCGCGTACCCGGGCTGCGCCGCGAGGAAGTCGCGATGCTCGCCGGCGTCAGCATCGACTACTACGTCCGCCTGGAGCGCGGCCACCTCGCCGGAGCCTCCGAGGAAGTCCTGGACGCCGTCGCGGGTGCCCTGCAGCTCGACGAGGCCGAACGCGCCCACCTCTACGACCTCGCCCGCGCCGTCGCCCGACGCCCCGCCCGCCGTACCAAACGCACCCGAGGCCCGCTCCCCGACAGCGTCCTGCGCGTCCTCGACGCCATGACGGACTCCCCGGTCTTCATCCGCAACGGCCGCCTCGACATCCTCGCCGTCAACCGCCTCGGCCGCGCCCTGTACTCCCCGCTGTTCACCGAGGGCGCGCCGCGTCCGGTGAACATCGCCCGCTTCCAGTTCCTGGACCCGAACGGCCGGGACTTCTTCCCCGACTGGGAGCAGTCCGTGAACACGACCGTGTCCCTGCTGCGCACCGAGGCCGGACGGGCTCCCGGCGACAGCGACCTGACCGGGCTCATCGGCGAACTCGTCACCCGCAGCGAGGAGTTCCGCACCGGGTGGGCCAAGCACAACGTGCGCCTGCACCACACTGGCCGCAAAGGCTTCCGGCACCCGGTCGTCGGCGAGATCACCCTCGACTTCGACGCCATGGAGCTGCCCGCACAGCCCGGCCTGACCCTGACCGCCTACAGCACCGGACCCGACACCCCGGCCCACGACGCACTGCGGCTGCTGGCCACCTGGGCCGCCACCGAGGACGCCTCCGCGACCGCGGACCCGGACCGCACCAGCAGCCACTGAACCGTGCCCATGCCCCCGGCCACCTGACCTCTCTCACCGCAAGGAGACGCCACCATGCACACCCGTATCCTCGGCCAGGGCCTTGAGGTATCGGCGATCGGCCTGGGTTGTATGGGCATGTCCCAGAGCTACGGCCCCAATCCCGGCAACCGGCAGGACATGATCGCCGTGATCCGTGGCGCCGTCGACCGCGGCGTCACCTTCTTCGACACCGCCGAGGTCTACGGCCCCTACACCAACGAAGAGCTCGTGGGCGAAGCACTCGCCCCTCTGCGCGACCAGGTCGTCATCGCGACCAAGTTCGGCTGGCGCATCGAAGACGGCAAGTCCGTCGGTCTCGACAGCCGGCCGGAGCAGATCAAGCGGGTGGCCGACGCCTCGCTGCGCCGGCTGCGCACGGACACGATCGACCTCTTCTACCAGCACCGGGTCGACCCCCACGTGCCGATCGAGGACGTCGCGGGCGCCGTCGCGGAGCTGGTACAGGCCGGCAAGGTGCGGTACTTCGGCCTGTCGGAGGCGGGCACCGCGACGATCCGCCGTGCGCACGCCGTCCACCCCGTGACAGCGGTACAGAGCGAGTACTCGCTGTGGACCCGCGACCCCGAACCCGAAGTCCTGCCCACACTCGCCGAACTCGGCATCGGATTCGTCCCCTTCAGCCCGCTCGGCAAGGGCTTCCTCACCGGCACCGTCGACACCACGACCGCGTTCACCGACGGCGACATCCGCACCACCATCCCACGGTTCGACCAGGACAACCTCGCCGCCAACCAGGCACTGATCGACCACGTCACCGCCCTGGCCCACGTGAAGAACGCCACCCCCGGACAGGTGGCCCTGGCCTGGCTGCTCGCCCAGCACCCGTCGATCGTGCCGATCCCCGGCACCCGCCGCATCACACGGGTGGAGGAGAACTCCGCCGCCACACAGCTCGCCCTGTCCGCCGACGAGCGGGCGGACCTGGACGCGCTGGCGGCCCGCATCGGCGTCCGCGGCGACCGCTACAACGAGATGCACATGAACCTGGTCGACCAGTAGACGGGCCACGCCCCAGTTGTGTTCCTCACCTCCGCAACCGTCAAGGACGAGCGATCGGTGCCCTCCTCGGTGACGAGAGTGCGGGGACGACAACGACGGCTCTCCTCGGACGGTTGACTGGCCCCGGCCACGCGTGGCTCTTGAGCGGAGCCCCACGATCGCAGGGCCCCGGCAGGTCAGCCGGCGCCTGTCCGAAGCCATGTCCGACCTGCTGGTGCAGGAGGAGAGCAGAGGGGGGCTGTCGACTGGGTTTCAGAACTTCCCCATGCGGATATTGCCGGCGATGTAGCGGAAGTAGGTGTCGTTGAGGGCGTCCTGCGTGTCGAGGCCGGTTGCCTGGTAGCCGGAGGGCTGGGCCCAGTTGACGTGGCGGCCGTACCAGTCGCAGACGATCTGTGCCTGCTGCTCGATCCCGAAGTCGGCGAACGCGGGTCCGGCGGAGCCGTATTCGTACGGGTGGCCGCCGACTTCGTTGGACCACTGGGCGGACAGTGCGTCGATGAGCAGGGACACCGAGAACGCGCTGCGGTGGATCTGCCAGGCGTGCACAAGCTCGTGGATGAAGATCTCGCCACGGGGGACGTTCTGGCCCGGTCGGCTCTGCTTGTGCGCGACCTTGTCGACGCCGAAGGAGAGCGGGTCGTCGAAGCCCTCCGCGCCCATGTTGATGAGGACCTTGCCGCGTACTCCCGGCACCGTGAAGGGCCTGGGGTAACCGGAGCTGCCCCGCGTGCCGACGGTGTCGGTGAGCAGGATGTCCTCGCGCGGCGGCAGCGTGCCGCCGAAGACGGTCGTATTGGCGAAGTCGTACTCCTCCTGGTGCAGTTCGCGGTAGCGGTGACCCACCTCGGCGATGGCCCCCGCGGCGATGGCGAGCAGGGAGTTGCTCGGCCCGGCCATCCACAGGACTCCCTCCAGTGCGACGGCGCCGGGTTCGAGGGAGCCGGTGGCGATGAGGGAGCCGATCTCGACGCCGATGAACACGACCACGCCGGTGACGGACCCGGCGACCGAGCCGCCGATGAACCACTTCAGCGCGAGGGAGACAACGCCTTCCAGGGTCTGGCCGATGTGACTGGTGTACTGCATGTTCATCGATGCCTGGGCGGTGGCGAAGTTCGCCAGGTGGGACAGCACCAGCTCGTTGACGGGGTGGATCTCCTCCCAGTCGTGGTCGCGGCTGCCGGAAGTGACGGTGCCGCCGACGCTGCCGTTGTGCGACAGCGCGATCAGATGGTCCCCGGAGCGTACGTAGAAGGCGACGCCGAAGTCGTAGCCGTCCGCGCCGCTGTCGTGGGCGTGGCCGTGCCACTGGATCTGCCCGTCGTAGCTGATGTTGACGCCGGCCCAGCCGCCGAGCGCGGCAGCGCCACCGCTCTCGATGGGCTGCTGGAACTTCAGGACGGCGACCGGGATGCGATGCCACCGCCGCCAACCGCCCGGCGCCCACATGGCGGTGTGGATCCCCGCGTCGGCGCCCACGCCGAAGACGTCCATGAAGTACACGCCGCCGATCGGGAAGGGGGCACGGGCGACCGCTGCCAGCGGTGTGCCCTGCGGCAGCGTGCCGTCACCGACCCGGAACCAGTCCCGCCACTGGCCGTCCCACCACCGGCCCCACAGTTCCCCGTTCGTGTCGACGCCGAAGACCTCCATGTGCGAGGACTCGCGGGAGACCGCCGTCACGGGCGCGCCGCCCGGGAAGGTGTGGCCCTCCAGGTGGTACCAGTCGTGCCAGTCGCCGTCCCACCAGGCGCCCCACACCTGACCGTCGCCGTCCACGGCCCAGATCTCCATGGCGTCGTCGTTACGGCTGACGGCGGTGATCCGGGTGCCCGGCGGGAACGTCTTGCCGGGCAGCTCGTACCAGTTGTGCCACTCGCCGTTCCACCACGCGCCGCGCACCACACCGTCCCCGCCGACGGCCCACACCTCCATGTGGTCCGAGTTCCGGCACAGCGCCGCGAGCGGGGCGCCCTTGGGGAACACGGCGCCGGGCAGCGTGAACCAGTCCCGCCAATCGCCGTGCCACCACACACTGTGTACGACGCCGTCGTCACCCACCACGAACACGTCCATGTAGTCCGGGCTGCGGGTGAGGGTGGCGACATGGGCGCGGGCCGGCAGGGCCTCCTGGCCGATCCGGAACCAGTCGTGCCACTCACCGTGCCACCAGGCACTCCACAGGCCGCCGTCCTCACCGACAGCGAAGATGTCCATCTGGTCGTCGTTGCGGGACTGGCCGGCGATCGGAGTGAGCGGGGGGAAGGTCTTGGTACCGACCTGGAAGTAGTCCTCCCACCGCTGGTTCCGCCACACGCTGTAGGCCCGTCCGTCCTCGCCGACGGCGAAGAGGTCGAGCTGCGACGGGTTACGGGACACACAGGCGATCGGCGCCTTGCGCGGAAACCGGTAGTCGCGGCCGAAGAGCGACAGGGCGCCGTAACGGCGGACACGGTCCGCCTCGGCCTGCGCGGCCTCGCCCTCGACGATCCGTCCACCCTGCTTCAGACGGGCGGCCAGGGTGCCCATCGCCCACACCAGGTTGTTTCGCCTGCCCTCGTTCGCGGGATCGGCCGCGGCGACACGGCGGTAGAGCTCGATGGCGGTCCGGGTGTGCGTGAGCATCTCGTCGAGCGGCAGATAGACCGAGGCGACCAGGTAGCGGCGGGCAAGGCCGGGGAGGAGATCGAGCTGCGCCCGCTCGACGAGCGTGACGCTGATGGTCAGGGACTCCCGGACGGTGGCCCGGGTGGCCTCCTGCCGCCCCACCCGCCACTGCCGGTGGGCCAGCCGGTCGGACAGCGCCCAGGCCAGCCAGCCGAGCGCTTCGGTGGAGTCCGGGGCGGAGGCCAGGAACTCCCGGTACGCGGCGACCGCCACCTCCGTCTCGGTGACGGACTCCTCACCGGGCAGATACTCGGCGGCCTCGGCGATCCGTTTGGCGAGCCCCCGCCGGTCGGACCGCCCGGTGTCGGCCAGCAGAACCCGGGTGAGCGCGATGCCCTCCCGAGCGGCGTCGGGGGGGGGGGGGGAGCACGGGGGGGGGGGGGTAAGAGGGGGGGGGGGGGGGGTGTGCCCTCTTTCCTCCCCCCCCCCGTTTGCCTCTTATGTGGCCCCCTCCCCCCCACCACACACCCCCCCCCCCCCCCCCACCACCGGCCCCCCCCCCGCCGCGGTCGCTCTGCGGGGA
>NZ_JBHVGZ010000116.1:0-10690 GCF_042800355.1 Streptomyces sp. NPDC057623 | reverse complement strand
GCACAACGCCGACCCCAGGGCACTCTGCCGCTCGGGATCATTGGGCTTCTCGGCCAGCCGAGCCCGAGCCTCGGCGACCTTCTGCTGCCACACCACCACGTCGTCAGCCATTTCTGTTCCCCCGTTCTCGTACTGCGGTCGGTGTTCGGTGGATCTTGGGTTTCGATGTGCGGTCGAGTCGAATCCGGCTGGCAGTCGGTTCCGGCGACCTACGGGGCATGCCATTCGTGGAGCAGCTCGTAGACCCCGCCGAACTGCCGGACCCTCCGGGTGAGTTGCCGCCGGTACTTCCTTCGCGGCGTGAGCGGATCAATGCGGCGTCCGCCAGCTGCTGCGGCTGGTGGCACATGCGCCATTGCGCACGCTGATCAGAGTAGGAATCTGGTGATCGAACCGGATATCCCTAAAATTGGTTATTGCGCTCGTGCGAGCGGCCTGTGGGATGACGGTCCGCGCTAGGTGTTCAGTGCGGTCAGCAGCTCCGCCCGGCCCGTGACGCCGAGCTTGCGGTAGACGGCCTTGAGGTGACCGTTGACGGTGTGGACTGACATGTCGAGGCCGCGTGCGATGTGTTTGGCCGCCGCCCCGTCCAACAGGTGCTCGATCACCTGTCGTTCGCGGGCGGTGACGCCGTACCAGGAGCCGAGGGAGACCAGCAACTCGCGTGCCGGTACGGCCCGTACCAGCACGGCCACCGCCCCGTCGTCGTCCAGGGGCTGGCCTTCCGCGGAGATCCACCGGCCGAACCGGGCCGCCGGGCAGTGCATCACCGGCGCCTGGACCCCGGGCTCGCCCAGCGTTCGCCGCGTCTGAGCGGCAATGCCGGAGACCAACGCGTCGACCCAGCTGGCCGGATGATGCTCGCGCAGTCGCTCCGCCCACCACGAGGCCATCGGCGTGGCGCCGGTCACCTTGCCGGCCCCGTCCACGACGAACACCCCGGGTGTCTGCTCCGGCGCGACCGGCTGCATGGGGCCGCTGAGTACGTACCGCCGCAGTGTCGCGATCAGCACAGGTGCCAGCTCCAGTACCCGCATGGGATCCGCTGTGTCGAAGGTTCTGCCGCCCGACGAACGCAGCAGGGCCAGTGAACCCCACACGCCGTGCGCGTCCCGCAGCAGCACCCGCAGCTCACCACCGACCCCGTGAGCGTCGAACAACTGCCGCATCGACCGGTCCCGACGACCGTTGCCGGTACCCACCAGTCCGGCCGGCATCGGCCGCCGCAGCAGATCCCCCGGCAGGCACGGATCGTCGCCCGCCAGGTAGCTCCGCATGAACCGGCGCCCGAACTCGGCCTCGAAGTTGTGCCAGAAACTGAACACGGTGTGCCCGGCGCCGTCCGGGTTGTTGCCCATCAATCGCAGCGCGTCGTGCGCCACGACCGGCGCGACCGCTTGGGACACGGCCTCGGCCAGCTCCAGTGAACTCAGCGATTCCCCCGCCAACGCGGGCAACCCGCGCAACAACCGCCTATCAACGCCCATGTCGGTCAAAGTCGCCCGGCATCGTCACTGCCGCAACCGACTTCACAGAACCTGCCCTACGTGTTCGAAGCAGTGTCACTGAGCTTCGTGAAGTACTCCTGGAGCTTGCGCTGGATTTCCTGGAGTACCTCGCCGGTTTGTTTCAGCCTTGACAGACGGGATTCTGCCGTTCGAGCGTAGGCCCCGTCCTCCCATTCCGCAGCGAACAGGTATCCGCTGAGAGCATCAACAGCCGATTCCGGGTCGACACCATGTCCGCTCTTGAGCAGAAGACGATCCAGTGGACTCTCATCGTCAGCAATCACATTGGCGACTACCGACGGGTGCCAGTCTTCAGCGTTGGTCAGCGAGTGATGCGTATCGAATCGCACTGTGACCACGGCGCCTTTGGGGACCTCCACACTGTAGCGACCCTCATCGTTCGTATAGGTCTTGTCGAGGAGAGTTCGATCGCGATAGACACTGACCTTGATCATCGCGATCGGCGCCTTATCGATCACAGCCCGCACTTGCCCATACATGACGGTTCCTCACGAGTGCACTGTCTGCCATCGCTGTAATGGTTGCCAATCATCTGAACGGGCCTGCCGCGTAAGCTGACGGTGACCCACCCACGCATCAAGGGTGGGCGCCCGCCCGCCGCGACGGCCCGCCCGGACGAGGTCGCCCAACGCCTCGCCTGCCGCGATGAGGCGTTGTCACTGCGTCAGGTGGTTCCAGGTCTGCGGTCCGACAATGCCATCGATCGCGATGGCCACCCGGCGTTGGAATTCCCGCACTCGGCCGTGCGTGACCGGGCCGAATCGACCGTCGATCGCGAGCTGTTGCAGGTTGGGGATGCGGGCGTTCAGCAGCCGCTGAACCTTTCGTACCGCCGGCCCGTGCGAGCCCTGCTTCAGGGTGGGTGTGCCGGCTGCGGCCTCCTGCGACTGCTCGCCACCCGTCACCATGTCCCAGGTCTGGGGGCCGACTATGCCGTCGACATCGATCTCCACGCGCCGCTGGTACTCGCGTACTCGGGCGTCTGTTGCGGGGCCGAAGTCCCCGTCTACGGCCAGGGAAGACAGGTCGGGCACGTGCCCGTTCAGCAGGCGCTGAAGCTTGCGGACCGCCTCTCCCTGGGAACCCCGACGCAGCGTGGGAGTGCCGATGCCGTCCGACGGGCCGGGGGCGGTGGCGTCAGGCTGGACATCCAGGTACACGGCGTAGACCCCAGTGTCGCCCGCGTCGTCAACGCCGCTGAGGAGAATCGCGTCAGTGAACTTCAGTGTCCGTGGGTCATCAGGCCGACTGCGGGTCTGCCGACGGGAATTGGCGGACAACAGCTGATCCCGCGACAGGGCGATCGCCGATGGGTTGTACACGTCGTCACTGATACCGAGCAGTTCGGCGCCGAGACCGACCAAGGCATCGGAGAGCAGCTCGACCAGGGGCAGGGCCAGCGTGGCAACCCCGCCCCCAGCGAGACCGGCGACGGCAGTGGAAGCCGCTGTGGAGACAGCTTGCGCGACGGCCGCCTTCTCCTTTTCCACGTCGCCGGAGTCGTGCTCAACCAGCGTTGCGGATACCGTGAGATCCTTGGCCGGTCCGGAGTAGAGAAGTTGTTGCGCGGTGAAGATCCGCATTCCCGGCGGCCCGAACACGAGCGTCGCACTGCCCTCGCCCGGAAACTTGATCACAGGTTGCGGATCCTTGCCGACTATCAGTTGAACCGTGCCGAAGATGTCGTCCTTCTTTTCCTGGCGGACTCGGCACTCAAGCCCAGTCCACATGACCTTGACGTCCGTCATGATGCATCGATCCCTGGAGTCATGGCCGGGCGACGGGACACTCCCCCATAGGCCGTGGCTGACCGGCCGCATGAAGTTTCCGCGTGAGGACGGGGCCAGAGTTGAATCCGGCTCGGCAGAGCGCTTCTCCTCCCGACTGTATGTCTTTCCCGGCGCCGTGTCCTGTTAGCGGGCACAGCCGCCTCGCGGATTCGGCGGACAACCGGCACAACCGTCATTCGTGGAGTGAGCAACTCCCACTCCTGATCGGTCAGTTCATGACGGCGTATCACCTCATCATGATTCACCACCCGATGATCTTTGAAGCCGCGCCGTAAGGTCGAGCAGCTCCGCCAGCTCCGCACCGCCGGCACCGTTCCTGGCAATCAGCGGGATGACCCAGAAGCCGGCGACGGTGATGCTGTCCGCCGCCAGGCGACTCGGCGCAATCGCGAAGGCTGTCTGCCGGGACGAGGCGCCGTAGGTCACCAGTCGGCCGAGGTGTCCGAGTGTGTCCAGGGCGGCGCATCCTGTGGGAACTGAGTCAGACCCCGACAGGCTGCCGTGAACTGCAGCGCCGATGCGAGCGCATGTCCTCCAGCGTGCTCAGCACCCGCCTCGACGAGCTGACCGACGCCCGCCTGCTTGCCCTGCACAGCGACGGCTACCACCTCACGCCACTCGGTCAGGACCTGGTCGAGGCACTGAGTCCGTTGGGCGCCTGGAGCCGACGATGGGCAAGGGAAACGAACGACGCTGCGGCCGAGGACTGAAAAGGGTCGCAACACCTGGAGGAGAAGGCCCCGCAGGGCCGAAGCGAAGGCCCAGGGCAGCAACGTCACGCCCATCACGAAGCCGACACGTCTCAAGGGCGTTCGCTGCCCCGGCCGCCCGGCCGGGAGACACGCGCCACCCCGTATTCGCCAGCCATCACTTGTGCTCGCCAGGGTGCCGATACGGCGAGAGTGCAAACGATACTGGAGTCTGTCCGGGGAACTCCTCGGAACTCCTCTGCTGGTGCAGAGGCCGCATGTTCGCAAGGTCCGGGCTCTGGTCGCCTCCAGAACCCGGACCTGGACGTGCGAGGCGATGAGGCGGGTCCGGCCGATCATGTGCCGGTCGGGCCCGCTTCACGCGAGCCGTGGACTGGCCGTCCGGAAACCACCGCGTTCACACCTTCACGAGCGCATGAACTCCGCCGCACATCCTGCGATCGCGGTGACCGCTCCGAGCGCAGCGATGATCACCTGCGCCCGGCTCGTGGGATTCAGCCGCTTACGACGACTTGCACCCCCTTTCCGCTTCCGCATGTTCACCTCCTTCCGGGAACAGCCCAGGTCCTGGGCAGGCCCAGCAAGGTGCTGGGACAGACGCGTCCGGCACGGAGGTGAACAGCCTCAACGTAGGGCGGAGCCCCGGTGGCACACCATCAAGCGCACCCTGGCGAACCCTGGCGCATAGTCTCGGGGTCAGTCGCCGCCAGTTACTCCGACGCACGACCACAAGGCGCACGAACGGTGTGAGCAGGAGTGGCACCAGGCCGTCGACACGGTCCGTCGCCACAGGCCCTCGCCCCACACCTCGCACGCTCACACCGCACCCGGCCCGGTTTCGGCTGCTGTTGAGGTGCGCGCAACCGGATTTCCAAGCTGGCGAGGCCGTGCTCGAAGGGCTCGCCGATCCCCGCGCCTGAAGATCCCGAACTCCGCGTCGCGGGACGCCTCCCAGCTCGGTTCTCTGTCAAGTTCTGTGCGCTGGAGTGAGCTTGGCCTCAGGCAGCCTGCCAGGGGGCCGTGGCGGCCGCCGTCAGCGGAGGAGGCTCCACTTGTAGCGCGCGTCCTTCGGGTCGAGATCGTCGCGCACCGTCACATAGGACGTGCCCGCCCGATAGGGCGTGCTCAGGAGCTTGCCGTCGTCGTGCGACACCCAGAACAGGTCCCCGGCGGCGTTGCCGTTGAAGTGCCAGAACTGATTGACGTCGTTCGCGTCGCATGTGCCGAGCCAGGCGAGGCCCCATCCGGCCACGTCCGCCACGCACTTGCCGGTGCCGACGGAAACGATCTGCCACGCCGGCTGGTTCGCCAACTTCAGGCGCCACCGCTGCCGGGGGTCGCCCGGGTCGCAGGGCGCGAAGGTGGCGGTTCCCTGGAAGGCGTTGGCGGGGTCGTCGGCGGTGGACATGCACAGGCCGTTGCCAGTGTTGCGGAACAGGCTCCCGGGGTCGGGCTCGGCCGCGCCCGCCGGCGCCACACCGGTGAAAAGGGCGCCGCCCGCAGCCGCGACGAAGGCCGCGGCCAGGGCGGTGAGCCGACGCGTGAACTTCATGGGACTTCCTTCCGGTGGCGGTGGTGCTCTCGATGCTGAGGCACGGTGCGGTGCGGCACCATCGCTCGAACGGAGGACAGCGAAGGCGCGCCCGGGGTCCGGAAGGATCACATGAGTTCACGCGGCACCGGATGCATGGCGCCGATCGCTCCGCGCCGCATGCCAACCCAAACACTTCAACACGCCGGTCCAGCAGGGAAACTCGCGTAGCCGGGTGAGTCCAGCCACGGGCGGCCTGCACGTCGCGGACCCAGGCGGTGAGCACCGCCACGGAGCGCCAGTCATCGTCCATCGCCTCGCCTGGACCGGCCGTCATCTCCCGGACCCACGCCGCACTGGCAGGCGGCTGCCCCGGTTGGCGACCTGCTGCTGGTCCCTCGTCCTGATCGCTGTGCGAGCTCCTCGTCACGGCCGCACAGCTCATTGCGTCCGCCTAACGCGGGACCGGGCGCCCATCGCTCGGCACGTGGGCGACCGCTGATGCCATCGCCCCGTCCAGTCGGGCAGACAGTCGAGGACCCACTCACCGATCTCGGGCGCACCACCTCAGCGTCGACGGCACAGCACCGGAGCCACACCGGCACCCCCGCACGGTAGGCCCTGCCGGCCCCATGGGGCCCACCCTCCGCGGGCCGAGCCTGAGTGCTGCCCACAGTGGTGATTCCCGGAGCGACAACCTTCGCAACTCGGGCGGCGAGCCGCAGGTCGGCCGTACTCGTGGTGGAGTCGGCTACACCACGGGTTCGGGAGCGTGCTCCCTCGTGGCGGAAGCGCCGTGGACGAGATCGTGGGTGGCAGAAGGTTCACCGCTCCAGGGTTCGGAGGGGGACACACCAGACGCCTGCGGGCAGGGCATACCGCCCAGGTCATCGCCCGTCCCGGCGTATGAAATGTGTCACGTCAGCTTGGTGTCAGGACACTGGCCGGAAGTTGTCAGCCCGCTCCGCTTCCCTGCTCGTGGTCGAGCCGTTCGACCGCTGTATCTCCGGAATCCGACCCCCGTCGGCCGGATCCCCCCACCTCACCGAGGAGATGCCATGACTGACGCCCTGTCGTGCCCCGTCACCGGCGCGGCCGCGCCGCTGCCGGAGTATCCGCTGCCGCGGGCGGCGGAGTGCCCGCTGGCTCCCGCCCCGGCCGCGCAGGCGTTGCGGGCCGAGAATCCGATCACGAAGGTACGGATCTGGAACGACAGCACCCCCTGGCTCATCACCCGGCACGCCGACCAGCGGGCCCTCCTGCCCGACCCCCGCGTCAGCGACGATGACCTCGACCCCGGTTTCCCCTACGTGAACGCCCACCGCGCGGAGATCGCGCCGGTCACCCCGCGTCTGATCACGAACACGGACGCACCGGAGCACACGCGGCTGCGGCGGACGGTCAACGGGCCGTTCGTGGTCAAGCGGATCGAGAAGTTGCGGGCGCCGGTCCAGAAGATCGTCGACGAGCTGATCGACGACATGCTGTCCGGCCCGAACCCCACCGACCTGCTCAAGGCGTTCGCGTTCCCGCTGCCGTCGCTCGTGATCGCCGAGCTGCTCGGGGTGCCGTACGAGGACCATGACTTCTTCCAGCGCAACAGCGGCGTGGTGCTGGACGGCGCGGTGGCTCCGGAGGTGGCCAGGAAGGCCAGCGGCGATCTGGCCTCGTATCTGGACAACCTGCTCACCAGGAAGACGACCGACCCCGGCGAGGACGTACTCACGGAGATGGCCGGCCGGGTGAAGGCCGGCGAGATGACCCACACCGAGGCCGTTCACATGGGCGTGGCGATGCTGATCGCAGGTCACGAGACCACCACGACGATGATCAGCCTCGGCACCCTGGCCTTCCTCCAGCAGCCCGACCAGCTCGCCCTGCTGCGGGAGACCGAGGACCCCAAGGTGATCGCGAACGCGGTGGACGAGGTGCTGCGCTACCTCACCATCGTCCAGACCGGGGTGCGCCGGGTCGCCAAGGACGACATCGAGATCGGCGACGTCGTCATCCGCAAGGGCGACGGCATGATCTTCGACCTGCACGCGGCGAACTGGGACCCCGAGGTGTTCCCCGAGGCCGAACGCCTCGACATCACTCGCCCCGCCCGAATCCACCAGGCCTTCGGATACGGCCCCCACCAGTGCCTGGGCCAGAACCTGGCCCGCCTCGAACTCCAGGTCGCCTACGGCACCCTCTACCGCCGCATCCCCACCCTGCGGCTCGCCGCCGACATCGCGGACCTGGAGTTCGACCACACCGGCACCACCTACGGCGTGCGCAGCCTGCCCGTCGCCTGGTGACCACCCCTTCCCCCACGAAAGACCGAGAAAGACCGAGGTAACGCCCATGCGTGTGGAACTGGATGTACCGAAATGCGTGGCCTCGGGGCAGTGCGTGATGGCCGCCCCTGATGTCTTCGACCAGCGTGACGACGACGGCGTCGCGATCCTGCTGGAGGAGCAGCCCGGCGAGGAGTTCCTGGACGAGGTCCGCGAGGCCGTGGCCATCTGCCCGGCGGCAGCGATCCGGCTGGTGGAGAAGTGACTCCGATGCGACGGATCGTGGTCGTCGGCGCCTCCGCCGCTGGGCTCGCGGCGGCCGAGACCCTGCGCAGGGAGGGGTACGACGGCACACTCACCCTCGTCGGCGACGAGCCGCACGCCCCGTACGACCGTCCCCCGCTGTCCAAGCAGATCCTCTCCGGCGAGTGGGGCACCCAGCGGCTGCCTCTGCGCCCGTTCGCGGACCTCGATGCCCTGGACCTGGACCTGCGGCTGGGACTCGCGGCGACCGGGCTGGACGTGACGGACCGTACGGTGCGTCTGGCCGACGGTTCGGCGGTGCCGTACGAAGGGCTGATCGTGGCCACCGGGGTGCGCCCACGCCGACTGCCCGGGGAGGGCGCGCACGTCCTGCGCACCCTGGACGACGCGCTCGCCCTGCGCGACCGCCTGAAGCCGGGCAGCCGCCTGGTCGTGGTGGGTGCCGGGTTCCTCGGCGCCGAGGCCGCCGCCGTGGCCTGGCGCCTGGGCTGCGAGGTGACCCTCCTCGAACCCGCCCCCGTCCCGCTGGCCCACGCGGTCGGTGCCGAGGTCGGCCGGGTGCTCTCCCAGGCCCATCTCGATCACGGGGTGAAGCTGCGCACCGGGGTCACCGTGACCGAGGTGACGGAGGACGGGGTGCGGCTCGCGGACAGCGAGGTGGTCTACGGCGACGAGATCCTGGTCGCCGCCGGTTCGCTGCCCAATACCGAGTGGCTGGCGGGCAGCGGTCTCACGGTGGGCGACGGGGTGGTCTGCGACCAGTACTGCGAGGCCGCCCAGGGCGTGTACGCGGCCGGCGACGTCGCCCGCTGGCACAACCCCTTGTTCGGGACGGCGATGCGCGTCGAGCACCGTACGAACGCCGCGGAGCAGGGCATGGCGGCCGCCCGTAACCTGCTCGCGGCGCCGGAGGCCCGCAAGCCCTTCGCGCCGGTGCCCTACTTCTGGTCGGACCAGTACGACATGAAGATCCAGGCATACGGCTATCTGCGCGGCCACGACGAAGTCGCCCTGGTGGACGGCGACTTGGCCGCGGGACGGTTCATCGCCGTCTATCGCAACGGCGAGAAGCTGGTCGGTGTCCTCTCGGTCGGCATGCCGCCCAAGGCCATCCGCGCCTGGCGGCAGGCCATCGCGGCCGGTACGTCCTGGGATGAGGCCGTACCGGCCGGGAAGACGTCCGCCGGCACGACCAGGGCGGCCTGAGCCGATCACAGCAGGCGGGACCGGACCACGCCACCGCCTGCACACGCGGGCCCGCGTCGGCGCCGCTCCCGCCATCGTCCGGCACCGGTTCGACGGCTTCCGTCGGCCGCTGCAGGACGCCCCCGACAGCGCGGACAACAAGGAGGTAGTTCATGCAGAACCGTACGGACGCCACGCGTGACGTGGTCGTCGTCACCGGAGCAGGCGGCATGGGAGAGGCGGTCGCGCGGCGGCTGGGCAGCGGGGGGACGCTGATCCTCGCCGACGCCTTCCGCGAACCGCTCGACCGGACGGTGGAGGCGTTGCGTGCCGAGGGGTACGCGGCGCAGGGCGTACTGACCGATGTCTCCGACCGTGCGTCGGTCGAGAAGCTCGCCGGGACCGCTGCCGAGGCAGGCCGGGTCACCACCGTCGTGCACACCGCGGGCGTCTCCGCCGCGACGTCATCGGTGCGCAAGATCCTCGACGTCGACCTGCTCGGCACGGTGTATGTGATCGAAGCGTTCGAGAAGGTGGCCGTCCACGGCACGTCACTGGTCTGCGTCGCCAGCGTGGCCGGGCACATGGCCTCGATCGGCACCGAGGACGAGAACGCCCTCGCGACGGCCCCCGCGGAGGAACTGCTCGCCCTGGACGCGGTCACAGCCCTCGGCGACGACCCGATCGCCGCGTACATCCTGGCCAAACGCGCCAACCTGGTGCGGGTGCAGGCCGCCGCGCTCGCCTGGAACCAGCGCGGTGCCCGCGTCAACTCCGTCAGCCCGGGCGTGATCGCCACCGCCATGTCGAAGGCGGAGGCCGAATCGGACCCCGACGGGCACATGCTCAAGATGCTCGACGCGTGCGGCGCGGGCCGTCCCGGCACACCCGGCGAGATCGCCGACGCCGTGGCCTTCCTCACCGGCCAGCAGGCGCGGTACATCACCGGCACCGATCTGCTCGTCGACGGCGGACAGTCGGCGTGGATCCGACGGCACATGCCGCACCGGGGACGGTGACTCGACGCGTGTCAGAGCCTGGGGCAGAAGTGCTTCGAGTCCCCTGAAACCTGTTCATGACGCCGGGTGGGATGCCAATGCCTCGGCACCCCACTCGGCGCGGGTCAGTTCGTCACCGTCCTGGTTCGCGGTGTGCAACGGGGACTCGTTCGTGCAGACATGGCTGCTGCAGGGTCGGCCGTCGGGCCAGAGCGCTTTCAATGTCCGCATGCGTCCTCAGAAAACCACGCCGGCGTAGAGCCCGAGGCTACCCACCAAGCCGGTTCAGGCACAGGCACTCACCTGGTCCTTAGCCTCGCGCTTTCACGAGGTGGGCTGTCCAAGAGTTGATCAGAAACACGGAAAGTGCCCTTGACCTGCAACGATAGGACTTGCTGAGGGTC
>NZ_JBHVGZ010000115.1:0-19355 GCF_042800355.1 Streptomyces sp. NPDC057623 | reverse complement strand
GCAATGCGAGCCCGTGCCGACCGGCGCCCTGGACGCTACGGCTGCAGACCGGGCGTCTGGGGTCGATTCAACAAGTCAGGGGCATGACCACCGGCCTTCCCTCAGGTCGGGAGGCTCTTCGTAATGTGGATGTGGCGATCGGTGCCGTGAGACGGCCGGGCGAGGACGACCGAAGGACGCACGTGATCGACGTCAGTGACATCGGCGCCTTCCTCGGCCTGGACGTCGGCAAGGGCGAACACCACGCCACCGCCGTCACCCCGGCCGGGAAGAAGGCCTTCGACAAGCGGCTTCCCAACAGCGAGCCGAAGCTCCGCGAAGTGTTCGGCAAACTGCAGGCCAAGCACGGGACCGTGCTCGTGGTGGTCGACCAGCCGGCCTCGATCGGGGCTCTGCCGCTGGCGGTGGCCCGGGACATGCGCTGCCAGGTCGCCTATCTGCCCGGTCTGACGATGCGGCGGATCGCCGACCTCTATCCCGGCGAGGCCAAGACCGATGCCCGCGACGCGTTCGTCATCGCGGACGCGGCCCGCGTCATGCCTCATACGCTCCGCTCGGTCGACCTCCAGGACGAGACCGTCGCCGAGCTGGAGATGATCGTCGGCTTCGACGACGACCTGGCCGGCGAAGCAACCCGCATCAGCAACCGCCTGCGGGGCCTGCTGACGCAGATCCACCCGTCGCTGGAACGGGTCCTGGGCCCGCGCGTCCAGCACCCGGCCGTGCTCAAGCTCCTCGACCAGTTCGGCTCCCCGGCCCAGATCCGCAAAGCCGGACGCCGACGGCTCACTGCGCTGATACGCCCGAAGGCACCGCGGATGGCAGAGCGCCTCGTCGAAGAAATCTTCACCGCCCTGGACGAACAGACCGTCGTCGTCCCGGGCACCGACGCAGCCGCTCTGATCGTCCCCAGCCTCGCCAACTCGCTCCGAGCAGTGCTTGACCAGCGGAAACTCTTGGCCACTCGGATCGAGGAACTGCTGGAGAACCACCCTCTTTCGAAGGTCCTGACGTCCATGCCGGGGATCGGCGTCAGGACCGGAGCCCGCATCCTCATCGACGTCGGTGACGGCAGTTCGTTCCCGACCGCCGCCCACCTCGCCGCCTACGTCGGCCTCGCCCCCACAACCCGCAGTTCTGGCTCCTCGATCCGCGGCGAACAACCATCCCGCCGCGGAAACAAGCAGCTCAAACGGGCCTTCTTCCTGTCCGCGTTCGCAGCTCTGGCCGACCCGGTCTCCCGGACCTACTACGACAAGAAGATCAGCCAGGGAAAGCACCACACCCAAGCCCTCCTCTGCCTCGCGAGACGACGAGCCGACGTCCTCTTCGCGATGCTCCGCGACGGCACCTTCTACGAACCCCACCCCGCCCCATCAGCTTGACGAAACCCATAGGGGCACCCCCCCCGAGGGGTGTCCGCGCTTCCAGCTCCCGCCCACCATGGGCGAGGCCACCCAAGGCCGCCCCGACAGCCCGCACCAGTGCATCGCCCCTCGCTGCGACTCCGGCTACGGACTACGCCTCACGCCAAGTCGCGGTGGGGAGGCGGGTTGACCCGGCAGGGTCGGGCTTCAGCCGGGACGCTCCACGGCGCCGAGGCGGCAGAGAGAAGGGGCCGGCCCGGGCCCCTTCTCTCTGCCGCGATGCGGGTCAGGCGGTGGAATCGGAGAAGAGCTGGCGGAGTTCGCCGATGCCGGAGATACGGCTGACCAGTTCGTCGCCCTCCGTCAGGTAGCGCGGCGGGTTCATCCGGTTGCCGACTCCGGCGGGTGTGCCGGTGAAGACGAGGTCGCCGGGAAGCAGGGGCACGATGGCCGAGAGACGCGCGATCAGCTCGGGGACCGGGAAGATCATGGACTTCGTACGGTCGTGCTGGACGACGTCGCCGTTGAGGAGCCCGGTGATCTCCAGGTCGCCGGGGTCGGCGAACTCGTCGGGTGTGACGAGGAACGGGCCGGTCGGGCCAAAGCCGGGGAAGGACTTGCCCAGGCTGAACTGCGGTGGTTTCCCGGCCAGTTGGACGACCCGCTCGGAGAGGTCCTGGCCGACGGTGAGCCCGGCGACGCTCTCCCAGGCGCGGTCCTCGGGCACGCGGTGCGCGTGCCGGCCGACCACCGCGACGAGTTCGACCTCCCAGTCGACCTTGCCGGGCGGGAGTTCGACGGTAGTGCGAGGGCCGGTGACGCAGGTCGGGAACTTGGTGAAGATCAGAGGGTCGTCCGGTGGCGTGTAGCCCGCCTCAGCCGCGTGCGGCGGGTAGTTGAGCGCCACCGCGAACACCTGGCGTGGGCGCGGCACCGGGGCGCCGAGCGCGTCCGGCTCGACGGGAATGCCGTAGGCGTCCGAAGGCAAGTCGGAAGCGGCCCAGTGCCGTAGCTCCTGCCAGCTGTCGAGCAGTGTCATGGGGTCGGAGGAGAACCGGTTCTTGGACGCCGACGAGATGTCGGCCGCCCGGTCCCCCTCGACGAGGACGGCGCGTCCGCCGATGACAGCGAGCCTCACCAGTCCACCTTCTGCGGTACGGGGGTGCCGTGACCCTGCTCCCAGCTGACGATCGGCGTGCGCAGGACGCCGAGGCGCTCGACCTCGGCCTCGATGACGTCACCGGGCTTGAGGTACATGTCCGGGTCGCCGCTGAAGCCCGCGACGCCCTGGACAGTGCCGGTGGTGATCAGGTCGCCCGCGCTGTAGCCCTGCGGGGAGTGGTAGGCGACTAGGTGCGGGATGGAGACCGACATGCGGTTGGTGTTGGACTTCTGCCGGACCATGCCGTTGACACGCAGTTCCATGTCGAGGTTCTGTGGGTCGGGGATCTCGTCGGCGGTGACGATGTAGGGGCCGACCGGGCAGAAGGTGTCGATGGCCTTGCAGAAGGAGAAGACGCCGGACTCCATCTCGCGGCGCTGGATGTCGCGTGCGGTGATGTCGTTGAAGACGACGTATCCGGCGATGTGGTCGGGGGCGTCGTCCACACCGAAGAACTTGCCGGGCTTGCCGATGACGACGGCGATCTCCAGCTCGTAGTCCAGCTCACTGGTCAGGTGCTCGGGGTAGATCACGGGCTCGTCGGGGCCGACGATCGCGTCGACGTTCTGGAAGAAGACGATGCCCTTGTGCATGGGGTGCGACCAGTCGACGTTCTTCGACTCGTCCTCGTGCTCGCGGAAGTTGCCGGAGGTGTGGAAGAACTTCTTCGGCACGATCGGCGCGCGCAGCCGTACGTCGTCCAGGGCCAGGCGCTCTCCGGTCTCCGTCACCCGGCCGTCGAGCTCGAAGTACTCACGGGTCGAGCCGACCTCCAGGGGGAGGACGACTCGCTCCTCCAACTCCAGCCTGCCGACGCGCCCGTCGTCAAAGGTGACCAGCTTCATGTGTTCCGCCTATCTGAACGTCTGCGACTTCTGAGGTCTTGCCGATAACGCTTCTATGAGTGGGTCTCCGGATGCGGCAGGGCAGTCGCCTGACCAGCCGACGGCTGCTCACCTGCGAAGACACGCAGCTGGAGGGCGAGCATGCCGTAGTACCCGACCAACGTGGTGAGCTCGAACAGGCCGCGTGCCCCTACCGTCAGCACGGCCTCGTCGTACTCCTCGTCGGTCAGTTCCCCGGCGAGGATGAGCGCGTGAGTGATCCGCAGGGCGGTCCGCTCCGCCGGGTCCGCCAGCGCGGGGACGGCGCCGACACGCAGTGCGGCCATTTCCCGATCGCTCAGTCCGCAGGTGCGGCCCACGGCCTCGTGGGCTTCCCGCTCGAAGGTGCTGCCCCAGTGTGCGGCGACGGCGAGGATGGCCATCTCGCGCACGCGGTCGGTGAGGGCACTGTCGTAGCGCACCGCGCTTCCAACCGCCTGTACGGCAAGGCCGACCGGCGGGCTGAGCAGCATCGCGTTGAACGGACCGCGCAGGCGGCCGTCCTCGTCGGCCAGGGCGAACGACTGCCGCCCTGCCGAGCGGCGTCCCCCGGTGATGGCCGAGTAGACCTCCGCCTGCTGCTCGTCGAGCTCTCCGGGCAGTAGCCCAGCCAGTCGAACTGTCATCAGCGCTCCTTCGGCCGGCTCGTCGATCGGACCACAGCCTAACCTTTCCCTTCGTTCAGTGAAAGCCAATTTCACTTGACAAAAGTAACTGTGACACTGGCTTCCGTAGAGTGAAAATGAGAGAGTCCCTCTCAGTCGCCCCGACAAGAAAGCGAGCCGACCTTGCCGCCGCGTCAGTCCCAGCCCGTAGAGGTGCCCGACGCCTCCACCGGGGATGCACCCGCCAAGCGCAGCTATCGCGTGGAGGCACTGGCCAAGGGGCTCCGTCTGCTCGGCCTGTTCTCCGAGCAGCGGGCTTCCATGAAACTCTCCGACATGGCTGCCGAGACGGGAGTACCCCTCCCGACGGCATTCCGGCTGGCGGCCACGCTGGTGACCGAGGGGTTCCTGGAGCAGTTGCCCAACGGCGCGTACCGCCCTGCCCCGCGGGTCCTGACGCTCGGTTTCTCGGCACTGCGCGGCCTTGACCTGGTCCAGCTCGCGGAAGGTCCTCTGCGTCGTCTGGCCGAAGCAACCAGCCAGACGGTGAACCTGGGCACGCTGTCCGACGACTACGTCCTCTACCTGATCCGGCTGCGCAACAACGACCTGGTCACCGCGAACATCCAGGTGGGGTCACGGCTCCCGGCAGTCAGCACCTCGATAGGGAAGATGCTGTTGAGCGCGCTCGATGACACCGAGCTTGAGCGGCGCTTGACCGAGAAGTCCTTCGCCGGGGCGATGGGACCGAATGCCATCAGGTCCCTCGACGGGCTACGTGGTGCGCTGAGTGGGATTCGCGAACAGGGATATGTCATACAGGACGAGGAGCTCGCCTACGGTCTGCGCTCCGTGGCCGCGCCGATCACGGACGCGACCGGGTCCATCGTGGCGGCTGCCAATGTCGCTGTTCCGGCGCGCGAGTTTCCTGTGGAGCGCTTGCTCGGCGAACTGCGCCAGCCCCTCATGGACGCCTGTCGCGAGATCTCTCGACTGCTCGGCGGCCGCTGATTCCCTCTCCGCGCCGGACGCGGAACTCGGTGCGACGATGAGCCGGCGGATCAGACGAGGGTGCGACCGCCATCCACATAGAGCACCTGTCCGGTCACGAACGACGCCCGTGGTGAGGCCAGGAACAGTGTCGCGCCGACGACGTCCTCGGGGGTGCCGAGGCGTCCTGCCGGTACCAGGTCGGTCATCTCGTCGCGCATGCCGGGTTTGTCGAGGTACGCGCGTGTCAGCTCGGTCTCCGTGTAGCCCGGCGCGACCGCGTTGACCGTCACGCCGTCACCGGCCCATTCTCGGGCCATGACCTTGATCAGCTGGTCGAGTCCGCCCTTTGTCGCGGCGTAGGGGGCATGGTGTCGGTGCGCGAGCTTGGAGGAGACCGAGGAGAAGAACACCATCCGGCCACCTCCTGCCTCGCCCATGACCCGACCCGCCGCCCGGCCGATCCAGAAGGCGCTGGACAGGTTCAGGGTGAGGATCCGGTCCCACACTTCGTCGGGCATGTCCAGTACCGGTCTGCGGTCGTTGGTCCCGACCGCGTGGACCAGTACGTCCAGACCGCCGAGTAGACGGGCGGCCGTAGCGACCGCCTCGTCGCAGGACTCGGAGGAAGTCACGTCGGCGGCCACGGTCTGGATGTCCGCCTCCGCCACCCGAGGGTCCTCCCGGAAGGTCTTGAGTCGGCTCTCGTCCACGTCCACCACCACGAGGCGTGTACCGGCTTCGGCCAGCCCTCGGGCGCAGGCCGCTCCGAGCCCTCCCGCTCCGAACACCAGAGCGCGTCCGCCCTCCAGACCCAGCCATCCCATGGATATCTCCATTTTCATTGAGTAAAAGTAAGTTTCATATAGTGCCTGACGATAGCGGCTGGCCTGTGTGCTGTCCATCGCGTCGAGCACACCGCCGAGGGCGAAGCAGGTCACGGTGGAGAGCGGAAGGGTGACCGTGGACCACGAGCGCCGCGGGGTGAGCAGGAGTGCTATCCGGCAGCCGCCTTTCGGAACAGGCCCTGCGGACGGACCGCGAGCACCAGGAAGAAGGTCAGGTGGACGACGACCTCCCGCCAGCCGCCGCCGAAGAGGCTGACGCTGACGGACTTCAGGACGCCCGGCGTCACCCCGGCCGGCAGTACGCTGCCGATGCCGGCCAGGGCCACCACGGCGAAGCCGGTGAGCAGCAGCGGCCGGCCGCTGGTGGGGGTGAAGCTCTGCGCCATGTCCGTGAGCACTCCACCGGCCGCGGCGAGCGCCGCCGCCTCGGCGAAGGTCATGGCGTAGACCTGGTTGTGTTGATACCGAGCACGGCCGCCGTGGCCGGGTCGGCCGCCGCCCGCGCCGCATGCACTGCCGGCCCGCGACCTGCTCAGGGCCAGGTGGGTGGCGGCGCACAGAAGCTCGGTCAGGTCGAAGGCGATGACGTACACGATCTGGACCCGCGCCGAACAGAAGACGGGCCGGTGCCGGCGTACGAGGCGGGCAGGGCTTTGGGGTGGGTGCCGAAGGCGGCCTGGAATAGTGTCTGAGGTAGCAGCGAGAGGCCGAAGGCGGCCACCAGCGGGGCCCTCCTGCTGTCGCGCATCAGTGGGGTGAGCAGGTAGCGCTGCAAGGGGGTACGACAGTCGAACCCCAGTCCACCCCCCGTTTCCTCCCCCTGGGACGGCAAGATCTTCGACGGTTCCTGGACGCAGGGCCGGGGCGGAACCCTGGAGGTGACCGCACCGGCCACAGGCCAGGTCATCGCCACGGTCGGTACGGCCACGGCGACCGACGCCGACCGAGCCGTCGAGATCACGGCAAAGGCCCAGCGGACCGGGCCAGGCTGCCCTACGACCGGCGGGCGGAGGTATTTCGGAGGGCGGCGGCCGCCCTGGAGGAGAACCGGGGTCGACTGGTGCGCTGGATCGTCGCCGAAGCAGGGGCCGGGGAGGAAAGGCCGCCTTCGAGGTCGGGGCGCGCTCCTCGCCGCCGGCGGCACCTGCGACGGCTGGTTCTACCGGCCCACCGTCCTCTTCGGCATACCCCCGACGCGCCCGCTTCTGCGAGGAGATCTTCCGCCCCGTGGCCCCGTCACCGCCTGCGAGACCGTCGGGCAGGCGGTGGAGATCATCAACTCCTCCGAGTACGGCCTGTCGGTCGCCATCCTCACTCAGGACGTGTTCGGTGCCCTGGAACTGGCCGAGGGGATCGAGTCCGGCGCCGTCCACATCAACGACCAGACCGTCGATGACGAGGCGGTGGCGCCCTTGGGCGGAGCCAAGGCCTCCGTGGCCGGCGGCCGCGTCGGGGGCGGAACAGCGGCCACGCGTCCACGGATTGCACGCGCCCGCGCGACCCGCATCGGCCCGTGGCCACGGCCACCCAGCGCGAACGAGTGGAGCATGCATCGCAACTCTCGCGTCGTGGCCACACCGGTCAGACAGGGGCTCAGATCAGGAGACCGGCACGAGGCATACGGTGTTGCTCCGAAGCCGCCCCGCACGGGACCTCCGGCCGCTTCGCCGCCTCTTGCCCACCCGGCGGCCGCATCAGCGCTTCGATCGTCGGCCGCGAGCACTCGACGAGGTCATCGACGCTCGCTTCCTCGCTCCCGGAGGGCTTCAGGACGTAACGGGTGAGGGTGTGCGATCCCGCATCGGGAACACGTTGAACCGCTTGAGCGCCGAGGCCCGTCTGCGAGGGGGGCGTTCCAGGGTCGCTTCCCGAGAGCGGGCCCGGCGCTGCACCCGAGTGGATCCAGATGTGCCGGACATCAGTGATCGCCGTGGGGCCCCCGCGTCGGTCGGTGAGGTCATGGTGATGACGCCGGGCGGCGATCCATTGCACTACCTGCACGACTTCCCCGCCTCCGACGTGGGCACAGCGACCTCCGCCAACAACTTCTTCCGCGAGATCGGCGCCACGCTGGGCACCGCGGGTGTCGGCGCGGTGTTCACCCACCGGCTCACCGACCAGCTCAGCGACCGCCTCAAAGGAGCGTCCGCCGGTGTGGCCGGCGACACCCACTCGCTCACCCCGGACCTGGTCCACTCCCGCCCGGACAAGGTCCAGGACGCGGTGATCCTCTCGTACCAGCACGCCTTGACACCGGTGTGTTCCGCTACCTGGTCCCCGTGTTCGCCGTCAGCCTCGTCCTCGCCTTCCTCCTCCCGGAGAAGGAGCTCGCGGACAGCACCGAAGGCGACGGCCCCGACGCGACGCCCGACCAGCCCGAGGCGGCGCTGACCGGGAACTGAGCCGGAACGGGCCGCGGGGCGCGTCGGGCGCACTCATCAGTCCGCGACGGCGTCCCTCCGGGCGGCGGTTGCGTCGAGCGGCCAGTCCGGTCGGCACCAGCGCACCAGTCAACGCAGGTGTGCCGGCTCCCTCTTGGTGACCGCGGGCGGCGTCGCGCATGTGCCGGCCGCGGTCCTCCTCGGACCGGCACATGCCCAGGGATCCGACGCAACGCCTCTGCTGTCCAAGCGGTTCATGCTCGGCACCCGCCTGGACGACAACACCGTGGGACGCGGTCGACAGGGCCGTCGTTCCAGTCAGGCCGGCCTGTGACGGGCCGGTCTGCCGCGGTCCGAGGGCGAGTTCGGCGTACCGGTCGTTCCCTACCTGTGCCTCGTTCCCCTTCTGGGGCGTCATCGGCGAAGATGCCCTCGGCTTCATGTGTGCCGTCGATGGGCCATGGCCCTGAAGGTGACTGGCCGGTGGCTCCACCGCGTGTGGCCGACGGCCGCCTTGCGGGCCCGTTTCGCGCGCCACTTCCGACTTGCGCCGCGGGAGCCCGGGAACATGCTGCCGGTCCGGCTCGCTGGAAACGCCCCGAGTGACGGCCGTGACTTGTCGGCCCTCCCAGACCGGGCGGCCGAACTGGCCAACTGTGCAGAGCTCGTGAGGACTCATCAGTAACTGTCGGTCGCCTCTTCCTCGACAGTCAACCGATCCCCACAATACTGATCACATCGGGGGTGAAAACGAACACCATTACGCAGGGAGAGGACAGAAACTTGTCCCACGACCAACCCGGCGACCGCCACCGCCACAGACCGGCAATTCTTCTGCTGGCCCCGGTACTCGCCGGGAGCCTGGCGCTGACCGCGATCGCGTCGGCGCAAGCCGCCGCACCGGCCAGCGGAACGGCGAACGGCACCACGAACGGGGCAAAGACCGGCCACACGGCCGGATCGGAAGCCGATGAGCAGCACTACTCGGCCGGTACGTATCTGATCGAGCTTGCCGAGGAGCCCGTGGCCTCCTACGCCGGAGGCGCCCAGGGACTGAAGGCCACCAAGCCGCCGCAGGGCAAGCGGCTGACGGTCGGCACGGAACCCGTACGCGCCTATAAGGAGCACCTGGAGCGACAGCGCGAGGGCGTGCTCACCGGCGTACCGGACATCAAGCCGCTCTACACGTACGACATCGTCCTGAACGGTTTCGCCGCCGAACTGACCGCCGCTGAGGCGAACCGGCTGGCCCGCACGCCGGGGGTCGTCTCGCTGACGCGCAACGAGGTGATCCGGCCCGCCCGGGCCGCCGTGGCCGGGAACGACCGCGCGGCCACGTCCGCCGACGCGTCCACCCGTACGCCGGCGGGAACCCTCCCAGCCCCCGACACCGCCAAATTCCTGGGCCTGAAGGACAAGGACGGGCTCTACGGCAAATTCCCCAGGGGACAGCGGGGCGCGGGCGAGGGGATGATCCTCGGTGTTGTCGACTATGGCATCGATACCGACAACCCGTCGGTGCGCGCCCTGCCCGAGCCCCGATCCGACGCCGAGGTCATCGCCAAGAAGTGGAAGGGCAGGTGCGACCCCGGTGAGGACACCGCGCACCAGGTCCGTTGCAACAACAAGGTGATCGGCGCTCAGTACTTCAACAAGGGCCTCACCGACCCGACGGCGGACGACTGGGCGTCCCCCATGGACAACGACTCGCACGGCACCCACACCGCCACAACTGCCGCCGGGAACATGGATGTCGACGCCGTCGTCCCCGACAGCGGCATATCCAGCCGGATATCGGGGGTGGCGCCCGCAGCCCGCATCGCCGCCTACAAGGCGTGCTGGAGCAACGGCTGTTCCACGGTCGACACGGTCGCCGCGATCGACAAGGCCGTGGCCGACGGTGTGGACGTCATCAACTACTCCCTCGGCGGAGACCCGCGGGTTCTCAGCGGCGCCCTCGAGACGGCCATGCGCCACGCGGCCGAAGCGGGCGTCTTCATCTCCGCGGCGGGAGGCAACAGCGGGCCCGGCACGGTCTCGAACGAGCTGCCCTGGATCACCACCGCAGGCGCCTCCACCCACGACACCGGCTACCGCACCACCGTCACCCTCGGCGACGGCACCTCCTACACCGGCGTCGGCATCAGCGCCTCCGCCGTGCCTTCCGCACCACTGGTCGACGCGGCGCGCGCGGCCCGCGGCGGCGTGGCGGCAGCCGACGCCGAGCTGTGCCTGCCCGACACCCTCGACCCGGACAAGGCGACCGGCGCGATCGTGCTGTGCAAGCGCGGCGGCAACACTCGCGTGGACAAGAGCGAACAGGTCAAAGCGGCCGGCGGGGCGGGCATGGTGGTCTACAACCCCGGCGCTCCGGACGATGTGCTCGCCGACGCGCACCGGGTCCCCTCCGTGCACCTGAACACCGTCGACGGCCAGGCCGTCAAGGCATATACGGAGCGGGCCGGGTCCCGTGCCACAGCGCGGCTGGACGCCGCCAGAACGGTCCGTCAGCGCGCCCCGGAGGTGTGGGCCCTCTCCTCCGGCGGCCCCGACGCCATCAGCGGCGGCGATCTGCTGAAGCCGGACCTCATCGCCCCCGGGGTCGACATCGTTGCCGGAGTCGCCCAGGGGAGCCCCGACTTCAAGGGCAAGCAGAACATCATGACCGGTACGTCGATGGCAGCACCGCACATCGCGGGGCTGGCGCTGCTGCTGCGGTCGCTGCACCCGGACTGGTCCCCGGCGGAGGTCAAGTCGGCGCTGATGACCACGGCGACGACCGCCGACAGCGACGGCAAACCGATCCAGCGCTCCGGCGCGGACGCCACGCCCCTCAACTACGGAGCCGGGCAGGTGGTCCCGAACGCGGCCGCCGATCCCGGACTGGTCTACAACTCCACCTCCGCCGACTGGACGGCGTACATCTGCGCTATCGAGGGCCGGCTCGTGGACGAGAACGGCGACGACGTCTGCGCCGCCGTCGCCGAGACCGACCCGAGCGACCTGAACTACCCGACCATCTCGGTCGGCGACCTCGTGGGGAGCCAGACCATCACCCGCACGGTCACCAACGTCGCTCCCACTCCTGGCGACTACACGGTCACGACCACGGCGCCGCGCGGCTTCAAGGCCGAGGCCTCGCCGAAGCGGCTGGTCGTGGCGCCGGGCGCGTCCGCCACGTACCAGGTCACCTTCACCCGCACCGACGCCGCGTACGGCCAGTGGTCGTACGGCCGCGTCGATCTGACGGACATCGGCGCCCGTCACACGGTCCGCAGCACCGTCGCCCTGCGCGCCACGCAATTCTCCGTACCCGCCAAGACCACCGGAACCGGCACTGCCGGTTCGGTGACACTCAGCCCGGAGACCGGCTGGTACGGCACACTCACGACCCGGGTCGACGGCCCGTACACGGGCGAGCCCAGGACCGGCACCCTGACCGGCGCCACCCCGGATCTCGCCCCGACCGACCCGCCCGCCGAATTCCCGCCGGCCACGGACCGGACGGCGATCACCGCTCCCGAGGGCTGCCGGTTCGCCAGGGTGGGCATCCTCTCCGCCGATCATGTCGACGGCAGTGACGTGGAACGGTGGGTCCGTGGCGAGGCCGGCGGCGAGGCGGCGTCCTGGCCACCGCTCGGCAAGGACGAGTACATCGGCCCCGGACCGGGCACGTACGTGGTCCAGCTCGACCAGTACAGCCTGCCGCGGGACATCACGAGCCAGACCTATGCCCTGGGCACCTGGGGCATGGGTGACATCACCCGGCGCAGCTGCCTGGCCGTGGCCGACCCGGCCACCCGACAGGTGACCGGCAGGGCCACTGCGAAGATCCCCGTCCGCTGGAAGGACCTCTCGCCGACGGAGTCGACCTCCGTCGTCGGCCCACTGGAGTAGGGCGACGGCACCCCCACAGCCGCCCGGACCCTCGTGACCGTCACCGTCGCACCCTGGTGATCACACCCGCCCCGGGCGGTCTGTCCCTGCCCTCAGGGCCGCCGGAGCGCGCGCAGCACGCGGATTCGCCGGCGGGAGAAGTCGACGCAGACCCTCTGACCGATGGCCTGTGATCCAGGCCATCCGCTGAACTGGAGATCTGACACCGTGACCCAGCCCCCCACACTCGGACTCATCGGATGCGGAATGGTCGGCAGCGCGCTGGCCCGTCTCGCCGTCGCCTCCGGCCTCAATGTCGTACTGAGCAACTCGCGCGGCCCCGAGTCCCTCGCCGCCCTGGTCGCCGAACTCGGCCCACGCGCACGCGCGGCCACGCCGCCCGAGGCCGCCCAGGCGAGCGACATGGTCGCCGTGGCCGTCCCCCTGAACGCCTATGACCGGCTTCCCGTGTCGGAGTTGGCAGGCAGGACCGTCATCGACCTCATGAACTATCACCCGGAGCGGCACGGCCGCATTGCCGTGCTGGAATCGGGCAAGATGACGCCCAGTCGCCTGGTCCAGCGGCACCTCGTCGGGTCCCCCGTGGTGAAGGTGTTCAGCGACATCGACTTCCGCCGTCTGCGCCCCGGCCCCCGGCTGGGTGTCCTCGACCGGAGCGTCCTGCCCGTCGCCGGCGACGATGTGGACGCCAAGGCGGAGGTGTCCCGGCTGTTGAGTGCCCTCGGCTACAACGTGATCGACGTCGGCACGTTCGAGAACAGCCGGGTGCTCACTGCCCTCGCGGTTGCCACCGAACAGGCCAGGGCGGTCACACGGGCGATGGCCGAGAAACTGGAGATCCTCCCGCCGGACTCTCCTGGCTATGTGAACTGGCCCACCGCGTCCTGCTCCGCCGCCGTGAGAATGCGTCTGTCGCCCCAAGAACAGCGGATCATGACGCTGACTGCCGCCGGCCGTTCGCTGACGGAAGTGGCACAGGAGATGTACTTGTCGGAGAAGACGGTCAGAAACTACTTGAGCCGTATCTACGGAAAACTAGGAGTGCGGTCCCGACACCAAGCCATACTTCACTGGCTGGGACATGTGGGTTCCCCTGATATCGAGTCCACCGCGACATGAGTGTGTCGACGACCATGCAGAGATTGTTGCCGACGACGGTAACTCGGGGCCTTCGGCCTTGATTCCGGGCGTTCTTGGAGATGGCAAGGGAATGGGCTGGCTGTGGTTGATACCGCATCGGACCAACGAAGGGGGCGGCGGACCGGTCGGAATCCTCGGCGGAGCTGTGCCGGGATGGCCGCGCCGTTGGGTGGAAGATGACACACAGCGCCCTGGAATTGTCGGCGAGATGAGAACAAGTGACGGCGTGTCGGCCCAACGTCGATCGTGCCCCGGCGCGGTCACTCGCGGGCTCGCCGTGCTCGAGGCGGAGCGATAGGGGCCCGCGGCGACAACGGTCCACAACCCCACTGAACTGACTGCCCGACAGCCACTTCCGGCCGCCGATCGACGGATCGGGCGCTCGATCTGCGCCTTCCGCGTTGATTTCCTACACCACGTACTTGCTGATGTCTTGCGGTAGCGGGCCTTCAGGCGCTGGCCGTGCTGTTCTGGGAGGAGATTGATGGGCCACGGCCTGGCCGATGGCCCCGATCAACGATGCAGCCCTGCCACCGGGCAGGCCCCGGGGCGACCATGATCTGGTCCCCGGCGGCCTGGAAGGGAACGGTGAAGCTCACCCGCTGAACGGACACTGCGGGCGTGGCCGTCATGACATCGCCGGCCATGTGGACCAGCGCCTGGCAGACCGTCAGCAGTGCGAAGATCTCCTACTCAAGGCAGGCGACACCGCGTGAACGCAGCACTCGTCCGTCCAAGACCGTGGACTTCAGCGAGAAATGGCAGGTCTCCGCCTGCCTGCGCGGTTCGTCGGAGCCCTCGACGGAGTGTCACGAACTCCCAGACGGTCACTCGCACACGATCGCACTCCGCTGCCTGCTGGTACCAGGGCGGCGGTTCCGGTCAGGGAACCACGATTTCCACAAAGTCGGCGTTGTGCGGAATCGTCACCGGCTTCGGACCCTTGAGGGTGTTGGGGTCTACGCCCCTCCCCGAGACGGTGACCGTCCGACCCGTATCCTCCACCCCGGTTTCGCCGCACCCCTGCCCTCCTGGATCGAGTCGCGAGTCCTTGAGCTGGCGATTGCCGGCGTTCCCGCACTGGTCCAGCACGATCAGCATGCTGTCGACATCGCTGCAGATGTTGATCGGCACTGTGGAGACCGTGTACGCGAGCCCTGCAATGGCGGAGCCTCCGATCGTAAGCACGGCGATGGCTGTCGCGACAGGTGCCCACTTCGTCATGTGCATGCCATCTCCTGGGTGTGGCGGGAAGGGCGGTGAGGAGTGGGGCATCGCTCCCGTGGAGCGGATGAACCATGTCGAGTCTGGCGATCGCCGGGAGGGAGTGCGTAGAGGCGGATGTCCTCACCGGCTGTCGGCGGCGTGGCTTGCCTCACGAAGGCTGTCGCTTTTCAGGACGGACGCGAGTGTCATACCGGATCGACGCGGGAAAGCTCCTCGGTCCGTCCTGGCGGGACATTTGCCTCTATGTCTGAGGGGGGAAAGGCCGACAAAATCGGAGCGCGAGCTGAGTAAATTCAGTGCGATGAAGGCCGCGAAAATCAGTGTGAGTCCTTGCTCGAATCACAAAAGGGAGAGAGATATGCGCCGTTTGGCATCGGTGAAGAAGCGGGTCGCGTCGCTGCTGATTGCGGGCGGACTGTCCCTGGGGGCGTTGGCGGGAACGACCGGCGTGGCCCATGCTGCTACCTTCGTGTGCTATGAAACCACGAGGACGTGCTACGAGATAACCGGCTATGGATCAACGTACAGCGCGGCGATCAGCAACGCCTATGACAGGGCAACAGCTTTCTGTGGCAGCCGTCGCGTCATCGACCAGAACCAGGCCATCGGCCAGCAGCAAAAGGACGGCAGCTATACGTACACGATCTACATCGCGTGCGCGTAGACGATGAGATCCTTGCAGCGCGGCCGTTGATCGCGTCATGGCATCGGTGTCCGCGCGCTATGAGGCTCTCGTGCCGTCGAATGCGGCGTTCGACGTCTCAACCCGGCGGAACGGGAGCCTCGCTGGGCCTCGGCCCGGCTGTCTTCGCCAGCGTACTGCAGAGCGGTGGACAGATCCGGTGCGCCGACGGCCAGTCCTTGGTGCAGGTAGCGATAGGCAGTGAAGACCGGCAGGCCGTTGTCACGGGCGAGTTGGGCCAGTCGCGTGCCGTCGAGGAACCAGCGCGGCACGAGCACTGCCTGCTTGAAGCAGCCCAGCGCATGTCGCCCTTGCGGGTAAGGCCCTTGGTTGGATCTTTCCGTCGCGAGATCGTTCTTACCAGGGGCCTTACGCCTGCCTGGACTTGGGGATACCGCGGACCGTGCGTCGCGCCTCGCGCTCACGGACGGTCGCCGACGGCAGCGGGAACAGCTCGCCGTCCCTTTGTCGTGATCACCTTGGGCCTTACCGTTCCGGAGGACCGACAACTCGATATGCGGCCCACACCCCGTCGCGTTCTGTGGTGACCTGAAAAGCGTGGGTCCGGTGACTAAATGCCCTGGCAGGTCACATAGGCGTACCAGTTGTCGCCGTCCTGCCAGTACCAATAGTCGTTCGCGGGGTCTCCGCCCCGCGCGTAGCAGGCGTCCGCAGCGAGTTGTGAAGCCCAGCCCTGGCTGATGGCGGGGCCGCCCCTGACCCTCTGGGCCGCCGATGCCGGCAGCGCTGCCAGAGCCACCAAAGCTCCTGACAACACCGCAGTGGTGATTACCTGCTTGGCCCGCAAACCGCGACTGCTTCTCTTGCTGCGCATGTGAATCCGTTTCTGTGGGAGTCGGAAGCCCCCGCCTCTGGATACGTCAGAAATCCGAAGAGGGGGGAGATCTTGATCGCAGTGTCCCAGTCGTAGCCTCAGGGTGCATAGAGGCAAATGTCCCTAGCTGTTGACGGGGATGCAGCTCCTGGTGTCCCGGCCCGTGTGAATGCGCAAAATGGCGGAATCTTTACGCAAGTGCCTGTTGGATATGGTGGGGGGTACGTCATGATCGACAGGCAGACGTCCGCAACTCTCCTCAGAGCAGCGTTACTTGAATGACGTTCGGGCGTCCCTACGGCCAATTCCGGATTCGGTCCGCCGAGTTCGGTCTGCCGGTCCCTGCCGTCGTGCCCTTCGTTCTCTCCGCTGAAGCAAGGAAACCCATGCCCTCTGTCACCCCCCACACCACCCCGATACCGGGTGCGAGACGCGCGCCCCGTACCGCCGTGGCTGCCGGTCTCGCCGTGCTGCTCTCCATAACCGGCGCGATACCCGTGGCTTTCGCCGCCGACGGTTCGCCCGCCGCGGTGCCGGCCGATGACGGCTCCGCCAAGTCCGCGCACGACAAGCTCGGTTCGGCGGATGCCGAGTTGCTGTCCGAGGCACGGGCCTCGGGTGAGAAGAACGTTACGATGATGGTCGTCACCGCGCCGGGCCGGACCGAGCAGGTGGCGAAGGAACTGGACGCGGTCAAGGGCGGTTCCGTCGGCCGCAGTTACGACAAGCTCGGCTATGTCCGCGCCACCGTCCCGACCGGCAGGGCGCAGGCGGCGATCGCGGCCGCCGCGAAGCTGTCCTCCGTGCACGCCATCGATCTGCGGCACGGGATCGCGCTGGAGGATCCGCTGCCCGACGCCCGCAAGGTCCAGGGTGTCGCGACGGAGGCGACATCGGAGACCTACCCGGGGCCCGGCAAGGACACCCCGGCCGCGAACCCGTACAACCCGGTCTTCGAGACGGGCGCCGTCGACTTCGTGAAGAAGCACCCGGACGCGGACGGCCGAGGTGTCACCATCGGTGTCCTCGACACCGGCGTCGACCTCGCCCACCCGGCCCTGCAGAAGACCACCACGGGTGAGCGGAAGATCATCGACTGGGTGACCGCCACCGACCCGGTCGTCGATGGCGACGGCACCTGGCGGCCGATGACGAGCGAGGTGTCCGGACCGTCCTTCATCTATGAGGGCCGGAGCTGGAAAGCACCGTCGGGCTCGTATCGCATCAACCTCTTCCGCGAGTCGGTCACCAACGGCGGCAGTGTGGCGGGCGGTGACGCCGACGGTGATGTGAACCGTGACGGTGACACCACCGATGACTGGGGGGTGCTGTACGACCCGGCGGCCGGTACGGTCACCGTCGATGTGAACGACAACGGCGACTTCACCGACGACACCCCGATGAAGCCGTACAAGGACGGTTACCAGGTCGGGTACTTCGGCACCGACGACCCCCAGACCGCCATCGCCGAGCGGCAGCCGTTCGTCGTGGAGATCCGCAAGGACGTCCCGCTGGACCCGCTGGGCGGGCCCCATGTCGGCAAGAAGGCCGACTTCGTCAACATCGGTGTCGTCTCCGGCTCGCACGGCACCCATGTCGCCGGCATCACCGCGGCGAACGGGCTGTTCGGCGGGAAGATGGACGGCGCCGCCCCCGGCGCGCGGATCGTCTCCTCCCGCGCCTGCGCCTTCGGCCCCGGCAGCTGCACCAACATCGCCATGTCCGAGGGCATGATCGACCTCGTCGTCAACCGGGGCGTCGACATCATCAACATGTCCATCGGCGGTCTGATCGCGCTCAATGACGGCAACGACGCCACCTCCGAGCTGTACACGCGCCTGATCGACACCTACGGCGTGCAGATCGTGATCTCGGCCGGCAACAACGGACCCGGCGCCAACACCATCGGCTACCCGAGCTACGCCGACAAGGTGATCTCGGCCGGCTCGGGCATCTCCAAGGAGACCTGGGCCGCCAACTACGGCTCCGCCGTGGAGAAGAGCTACAGCATGTCCGCCTACTCCTCGCGCGGCCCGCGCGAGGACGGCGGGTTCACGCCGACGCTGGTCGCGCCCGGCTCGGCGGTCTCCTCCATCCCGACCTGGATGCCCGGCGACCAGTTCTACAAGGACTACACGGGCTGGGACCTGCCCGCCGGCTACGGCATGTACCAGGGCACCTCGATGGCCTCCCCGCAGACGGCGGGCGCGTCCGCGCTCCTGCTGTCCGCCGCCAAGGCCCGGCACATCGACCTCACCCCGCAGAAGCTGCGCACGGCGCTGACCTCGACCGCCCGCCACATCAAGGGAGCCCAGGCGTACGAGGAGGGCGCCGGCCTCATCGACGTACCGGCCGCGTGGAAGGACATCGAGGCGGGCGCGAGCGCCCACGACTACACCGTGAAGGCCCCGGTCGACACCGCGCTGGACCAGGAGCTGAAGACCCCCGGCTTCGGCACCGGCATCTACGACCGTGAGGGCGGACTGAAGGCCGGCCAGAAGAAGACCTACGACGTCACGCTCACTCGCACCTCCGGCCCCGACGCGCCGGTCGTGCACGAGCTGCGGCTGAAGAACAACAAGGCCGACACCTTCTCGATCCTCGGCCCGCAGACCGTCGAGCTGCCGCTGGACCAGCCGGTCACCGTCAAGGTTCAGGCCGCGCCCACGGCCGTGGGCATCAAGAGCGCCCGCCTGGAGGTCGACGACCCGGCCACCGCGGGCGTCGACCGACAGATCCTGGCGACTGTTGTGGTCTCCACCCCGGCCCACTACACCTACTCCGTCTCCGGCTCGGTGCAGCGCAACAGCGCCGACACCTACTTCGTGACCGTCCCCGAGGGCGCCAGGACGCTGGAGGTCAAGCTCGGCGGTCTGGCGGACGGCAGCTGGACGGAGGCCGGCGCGCTCCAGCCGTACGGTGTCCTCGCCAAGGGCGACGACTCCGGGGCGTCGGGCGTGACCACGTACCCGGACCCGCGGCCCGGTGTCTGGGAGATCGTGGTCCAGTCGTACTACGCCACCAAGCCGCTGGACAATCCCTACGACCTCGACGTCACCGTGTACGGCGCCTCCTTCGACCCGGATCCCGCGACCGTACCGCAGGCCGTGGTGGGCACCCCGGCCGCCGTCTCCTGGAAGGCGGCCAACGGCTACGCACCCGTGCACGGCACCATCGAGGGCGGACCGCTCGGCTCCGCGAAGACCGCGCGGCCGACCGTCGCCACCGGGGCCACGCAGACCACCACGGTCGTGGTGCCCAAGGGCACCACGTCCCTGGACGTCGCCATCGGCAGCCCCTCCGACTCCTCCGCCGACCTGGACCTGATGGTCTACGA
>NZ_JBHVGZ010000114.1:0-19667 GCF_042800355.1 Streptomyces sp. NPDC057623 | reverse complement strand
GGTCGAAACGCTCCAGCAGTTCGGCGGCGGTGCGCTTGCCTTCGCTGCGGGAGAGGTGGTGCAGGTCCGCCATGAGGAGCATGTTCTCCTCACCGGTGATCAGTCCGTCCACGGCGGAGAACTGCCCGGTGACACCGATCGCGGCGCGCACCGCCTGGGGGTCGGCGGCCAGGTCGTGGCCGCCGATGCGGATGTCGCCGGTGCCCGCGTCGGCGGAGATCAGAGTGGAGAGGATCTTCACTGCGGTGGTCTTGCCGGCGCCGTTCGGACCGAGCAGGGAGAAGATCGTTCCTTCGGGGACGGCCAGGTCGACGCCGTCGAGCACGATCTTGTCGCCGTAGGACTTGCGCAGCCCGTTCGCCGCGATGGCCAGGTTGGTCATGTCGTATGGCTCCTTCTTCAGAGGCTGCGGGCTGTGATGTCGCCGTGCTCGGTGGTCGCGTGGATGTGCAGGTCGGCGGTGGCGCCGTCGGTGTTCTTGAGCGCGTTCTGGATCCGGCCGTGCCCGGTGCCGGCGTCCAGGGAGGCGGAGGCTCCGCGGGCGGCGGCGACCGAGATGTCGCCCATCTGGGTGCGCAGCACGACCGCACCCCGCTCGGCCTCGCCGATCCGGATGTCGCCGCGCAGGGTGCTGATCTCCGCGGGGCCGCCCAGGCGGCCGACCGTGACGTCGCCGTCCTGGAGGGCGAGGCGGACGCTCGCGGCCTCGTCGAGCTTGACCGGGCCCTGCGCGCACTCCAGGGCGACGTCGCCGAGCCGTCCGACGCCTCGGAAGTCGGCGGCGGCAGCCTTCGTCTCGACACGGGAGCCGGCCGGCAGCTGGACGGTGACCTCGACGGCTCCGGAGGCACCGAAGTACTGGTTCTTGGCCTCCGGGGCCTGGATCCGCAGGACACCGTCCTCGTAGGCGACCTCGGTCCCCTCCGCCGCCTTCACGTCGCGGCTCTTGGCGGCGTTGGCGGGCCGGATCTCGACCGTGGTGTCGGCACGGTCGGCGGCGATGAACTGGATGCGGCCCGCGGGAAGGTCGAGGACGGCCGAGACGGGGGCGGGGGTGTCGAACTTCTGCATGATGCTCTCCTGGGTCCGTTACTGCTTCCATTGCCGTTTCCGACGATGGAAACGCTACGTTGCGTTCAATAATCCCGCAACGCATTCGTTGCGAAGAAGCAGCATCAGCGCAGGTGAATCCATGAGTATCGTTGCAACGGTTCTAGATTTAACGCAACAACGGCACGCCTCTTCGTTGCAACAGATGGAGAGTGAACGCTATGCTGGAGGAGGTACCGAGAAGCACGAAGGAGATCGCGATGCCGGGAGGCAGGCTCACTCAGCAGGAACGTCAGCAGATCGCACTGGGGGTGGCCGACGGCCTCGCCTACGCGGAGATCGCCAGACGCCTCGACCGCCCCACCTCGACCATCACACGCGAGGTCATGCGCAACGGTGGCCCCACCACCTACCGGGCCGACCTCGCCCACCGCGCCACCGAACGACGCGCCCATCGACGCAGGCAGTCCACCCCCCGAGGGCCGCAGGCGCCCGCGCCGGCCGACGGACGCGACGCGGAGGCAGTCCGCGAGTACGAGGAGGCGTGGACCACCCTTCTCATGCAACAGGGCCTGCCCAAGATGATGTCCCGGGTGCTGACCTGCCTCTACACCACCGACGCGGGCAGTCTCACCGCGTCCGAACTCGTCCAGCGTCTCGAGGTGAGCCCGGCGTCCGTCTCCAAGGCGGTCACGTTCCTCGAAAGCCAGGGCCTCATCCGCCGGGAACGCGACGAACGCCGCCGCGAGCGCTACATCGTCGACGACGACGTCTGGTACCAGGGGATGATCGCCAGCGCCCGCTCCACCGCCCAGCTCGCCGAGACCGCCCGGCAGGGAGTCGGCATCCTCGGCCCCGACACCCCGGCCGCCACCCGGCTGGAGAACATCGCCCGCTTCGTCGACTTCGTCGCGGAGAGCATGGCCCGCGCCGCGGAGCAGGCCCGCGAGATCCTCTACGCGCAGCCCGGAACCACGTCGAGCGACAGCGCCGAGCCGAGTTCGGCGACGGCACCGGACCCGTCAACCTGAGCCGCCCCCACGGCGGTTCACGTCCGACCAAGAAGGCCACGGCCGGCCTGCGCCGGCCCGGGCCGCCTCAGCGGCGCTGCCGCCGACCCCGTTGCACAGCACACACAGGGTGACGCTGAGTATCCGCCACCACAGGACGGCCCTTCGTCCTCCAAACGGCCCAGCCACCGCCCGACGACCGCCCAACCACCCCCGGAACTCGCATCTTGCTGTGCGACCGGCTCCGACATGGCGAGTCTTAACGGAAGCTTGACGCCACCAACGCCCCGATCCACGGGCCCGTGCGTCACTCTCTGCTTACGCTGGTACCGCCGTCCGCGTGATGGCCGGAACCACACGCCGACCGCACTTCAGGAGCACGCCGATGGCCACGACCGAACACCCCCCGCCCAGTCGCCTGCGCGCCTGGATGCTGGAGGGTCTGTCCGACATGGGCAAGGGCCATGGCCGCACGGAAGAGCCCACCGAGTCCAAGCCGGAGCACCAGGGCCAGCCCTGGTACCGCGTCATGTGTCTCACCGGCGTCGACTACTTCTCGACCCTCGGCTACCAGCCGGGCATCGCGGCCCTCGCGGCGGGTCTGCTGTCGCCCATCGCCACGATCGTGCTCGTGATCGTCACTCTGGCCGGAGCACTGCCCGTGTACCGGCGCGTGGCCGAGGAGAGCCCCCACGGGCAGGGTTCGATCGCGATGCTGGAACGGCTCCTGACCTTCTGGAAGGGCAAGCTCTTCGTCCTGACCCTGCTCGGCTTCGCCGCCACCGACTTCCTGATCACCATCACCCTGTCGGCGGCCGACGCCTCGACCCACCTGGTCGAGAACCCGCACCTGAACAGCGCACTGCACGACAAGCAGATGCTGATCACCCTCATCCTCGTGGCCCTGCTCGGCGCGGTCTTCCTCAAGGGCTTCCTGGAGGCGATCGGCGTCGCCACCGCCCTGGTCGGCGCCTACCTCGCACTGAACGTCGTCGTCGTGGCTGTCGGCCTGTATCACGTCGTCACCGCGGGCCATGTGGTCACCGACTGGTCCAACGCCCTCACGGCCGAACACGGCAACGTCTTCGTCATGATCGGCGTGGCCCTGGTCGTGTTCCCCAAACTCGCCCTCGGCCTCTCCGGATTCGAGACCGGCGTCGCCGTGATGCCACACGTCAAGGGCGACCCCGGCGAGACCGAGGAGCAGCCGAAGGGCCGGATCCGGGACACGAAGAAGCTGCTCACCACCGCCGCCGTGATCATGAGCTGCTTCCTGATCGCGACGAGCTTCATCACCACGCTGCTGATCCCGGAGAAGGAGTTCGAGCCAGGCGGGCAGGCCAACGGCCGCGCGCTGGCGTTCCTCGCCCACGAGTACCTCGGCGGCGCCTTCGGCACGGTCTACGACGTCTCGACGATCGCCATCCTGTGGTTCGCCGGCGCCTCCGCCATGGCCGGGCTGCTCAATCTGATGCCTCGTTACCTCCCGCGCTACGGCATGGCCCCGCACTGGGCCAGGGCCGTCCGCCCCATGGTCATCGTCTTCACCCTGGTCGCCTTCCTGGTCACCTGGATCTTCGACGCCGACGTCGACGCGCAGGGCGGCGCCTACGCCACCGGCGTGCTGGTCCTCATCAGTTCCGCCGCGATCGCCGTGACCATCGCGGCCCGCGAGGCCGGCCAGCGCAACTGGTTCATCGGCTTCGCGGTCATCTCGGCGGTGTTCCTCTACACGACCGTCGTGAACGTCATCGAGCGCCCCGACGGCGTGAAGATCGGCGCCTGCTTCATCGCCGGCATCATCCTGGTCTCGCTCCTGTCCCGGCTGGCCCGCGCCTTCGAGCTGCGCGTGACCGACGTGACGCTGGACGACATGGCGGAACGTTTCGTCAGGGACATAGCCAGCCGCAGGATCCGGTTCATCGCCAATGAGCCCGACCGGCGGGACAAGGCCGAGTACCGCGACAAGATCGAGCAGATCCGGGCCGACAACGACGTCCCCGACCAGGAGGACTTCGTCTTCGTCGAGGTGACGGTCACCGACCCGTCCGAGTTCGAGGCCGGCCTGACCGTGCGTGGCGAGGTCCTGCACAACCGCTACCGCGTCCTGACCCTGGAGTCCTCCTCCATCCCCAACGCCCTGGCAGCGCTGCTCCTGCACGTCCGCGACACGACCGGCTGCATCCCGCACATCTACTTCGAGTGGACCGAGGGCACCCCCTTCGCCAACTTCCTGCGCTTCTTCCTCTTCGGCCAGGGCGAGGTCGCCCCGGTCACCCGGGAGGTGCTGCGCGAGGCGGAGCCGGACCGAGAGCGCCGGCCCCGGGTGCACACCGGCTGAAACGGCCGCGGCCATCAGGATCGCGTCAAGGTTGCACCGTAAGGCGTCAGAGCGCCGCTGGCGTGGGGTCGTTCCGGCGCCGCGCACCCTACCGTCGGCACTGTGCAGGGAAGCGGACCGCGTCCGGCCGCGACCGGCGACCGCCACTGGCGTGGCAGCGCCCGGTTCGCCCTGGGCTGCGCTCTGGCCTTCCTCGGCATGACCCTGCTGGTCGACCTGGACGGGGAGACCCTGACACCGGCACGCGCCCTGCTGTGGGTGGCCCTGACCGCCGTGCTCTTCACCATCCTCCTCCCGCAGCGCGTTTCCGCCGGCCCCGGCTGGCTGGAGGTGCGTGGTCTCGTACGACGGCAGGCGGTACGTACGGACGAGCTGGTGGCCGTACGCCAGCACGGTCGCGTCTCCGCCCTCCTGACCCTGCGCGACATGGACGGCTGCCGCCTGGACCTGGACCCTCGGATCCTGGTCGCCAACCCCTTGCTGTGGCACGAGCTGGACACCGGGGTACGCCGCTCGCGGGAACGCGGCACGCTGCTCGAAGGCACGGACGTGCTGGAACGGTTGGGACGTCAGATCGACGACGCGACGGCGCAGGCGGTACTCAGAGCGTCGGGGTTCTTCTGAGCGACCCCTCGCAGGGGGCGCCACCGCACGCGTGAAGCCGACGAGCGCCCCCATCGACCGCGTGTGAGCGGACGGCACGGTCACCGGCATCGCCACGGGCGTCGCGATGGCATCGGTCAAGATCGCCGTGGAGGGCGCCGCCCTGACGGCGGCCCTCCCAACAGACGCACAAGGGCTCCGCCCCGGCCACCCACGGCCGGGCCGGAGCCCTTCGTATGCCTACGCCTGAACGTCGGTACTGAACCTCAGCCTTCGTACATCAGCCTTCGTACGCGTCCATCGGCGGGCAGGAGCACACCAGGTTCCGGTCACCGAATGCCTGGTCGATCCGGCGCACCGGCGGCCAGTACTTGTCGGCGACCGATCCACCGGCCGGGAACACGGCCTCCTCGCGGCTGTACGCGTGCTCCCACTCGCCGCCCAGCGCGCCCGCGGTGTGCGGAGCGTTCCGCAGCGGGTTGTCGTCGGCCGGCCAGTCGCCCGACGCGACCTTCTCGATCTCCGCGCGGATGGCGATCATCGCCTCGCAGAACCGGTCGAGTTCGTTCAGGTCCTCGGACTCGGTCGGCTCGATCATCAGCGTGCCGGCCACCGGGAACGACATCGTCGGCGCGTGGAAGCCGTGGTCGATGAGCCGCTTGGCCACGTCGTCGACGCTCACCCCGGTCGCCTTGGTCAGCGGCCGCAGATCGATGATGCACTCGTGCGCGACGAGCCCGCCCGGCCCGGTGTAGAGCACCGGGTAGTGCGGCTCCAGCCGCTTGGCGATGTAGTTGGCGGACAGCACGGCCACCTGCGTGGCCCGCTTGAGCCCCTCGCCGCCCATGAGCCGTACGTACGCCCACGAGATCGGCAGGATCCCCGCGGAGCCCCAGGGCGCGGCCGAGATCGGGCCGACGCCCGTCTCCGGACCGGCGGCAGGCTGCATCGGGTGGTTCGGCAGATACGGCGCGAGATGCGCCCGCACACCGACCGGCCCGACACCCGGACCGCCACCACCATGCGGAATGCAGAAGGTCTTGTGCAGATTCAGATGCGAGACGTCACCACCGAAGTGCCCCGGTTTGGCAAGCCCCACCAGAGCGTTGAGGTTCGCACCATCCACATACACCTGCCCACCGGCCTCGTGCACCTGCGCACAGATGTCGGCCACGTGCTCCTCGAACACCCCGTGCGTCGACGGGTAGGTGATCATCAGCACCGACAGCTCGTCCCGGTGCTTCTCGATCTTCGCCCGCAGGTCCTCGACGTCGATCTCACCGTCCTCGGCGGTCTTCACGACGACGACCTTCATGCCGGCCATGACGGCGCTGGCGGCATTGGTCCCATGAGCGGACGACGGAATCAGACACACGGTCCGCTGCTCGTCCCCGTTGGCCCGGTGGTACCCGCGTACGGCGAGCAGACCGGCCAGCTCCCCCTGAGATCCGGCGTTGGGCTGCAACGATACCTTGTCGTAGCCGGTGACCTCGGCGAGACGTTCCTCCAGCTCGCGGATGAGCGTCAGATAGCCCTGCGCCTGCTCGGCGGGCGCGAAGGGGTGCAGCTGCCCGAACTCCGGCCAGGTGACCGGCTCCATCTCGGTCGTCGCGTTCAGCTTCATCGTGCAGGACCCCAGCGGGATCATGCCCCGGTCCAGCGCGTAGTCGCGGTCGGCGAGCCTGCGCAGGTAGCGCAGCATGGAGGTCTCGGAACGGTACTGGTGGAAGACCGGGTGCGTGAGGTACTCGTCGCCGCGCAGCAGCCCGCCCGCGAGGACGTCCTCGGTCCCCGCGTCCAGCGCCTCGATGTCCCCCTCGACCCCGAACGCCGTCCATACGGCGCCCAGCTGGGCCCGGGTCGTGGTCTCGTCGCAGGCGACGGACACGTGGTCGGCGTCGACGAGGTGCAGGTTGACGCCGTTCTCCCGAGCGGCGGCGACGACCTCGGCGGCCTTCGCGGGCACCCGTACGGTCACGGTGTCGAAGTAGGAGCCGTGCACGACCTCGACGCCACCGGCAGCGAGCCCCGCGGCCAGGACGGCGGCGTACCGATGAGTGCGCCGGGCGATCCCGCGCAGCCCCTCGGGCCCGTGGTACACGGCGTACATCCCGGCCATGACGGCGAGCAGCACCTGAGCGGTACAGATGTTGCTGGTCGCCTTCTCCCGCCGGATGTGCTGCTCACGCGTCTGCAGGGCCAGCCGATAGGCCTTGTTCCCGTCGGCATCCACGGACACACCCACGAGCCGCCCCGGCAGGCTGCGCGCGAACTTCTCGTGTACGGCCATGTAGCCGGCGTGCGGACCGCCGAAGCCCATCGGGACACCGAACCGCTGCGTCGTCCCGACCGCGATGTCCGACCCCAGCTCACCGGGCGACTTCAGCAGCGTGAGCGCGAGCAGATCGGCGGCGACGGTGACGAGGGCGCCGAGCTCATGGGCCTGCTCGATGACGGGCCTGATATCGCGTACGACGCCCGAGGCGCCCGGGTACTGAAGGAGCACACCGTTGATCTCACGCGAGGCGAGCTCGGCCGGGATGCCGTCGCCGAGGTCGGCGACGACCACCTCGACCCCCGTGGGCTCGGCACGGGTCTCGATCACGGCGATGGTCTGCGGCAGCACATCCGCGTCGACCAGGAACAGCCCCTTCTTGTTCTTGCCCATGCGCCGGGACAGGGACATGGCCTCGGCCGCCGCCGTCCCCTCGTCGAGCAGCGAGGCGCCGGAGGTCGGCAGCCCGGTGAGGTCGGCGACCATGGTCTGGAAGTTGAGAAGCGCCTCGAGCCGCCCCTGCGAGATCTCGGGCTGGTACGGCGTATAGGCCGTGTACCAGGCGGGATTCTCCATCACGTTCCGCAGGATGACCGGCGGCGTGAAGGTCCCGTAGTACCCGAGCCCCACCATGGAATCGAGCACCTGATTGCGATCGGCGAGCGACCGCAGCTCGGCGAGCACCTCGGCCTCGGTACGTGCTCCCGGCAGATCGAGGGAGTCGGCGTTCTTGATCACATCCGGCACCGCGGCGGCGGTGAGCTCGTCGAGCGAGCCGTACCCGACATGCGCGAGCATCTTGGCCCGAGCCTCATGATCAGGACCAATATGACGCTGCTCGAAAGGGATCCCCTGTTCGAGCTCGGAGAGCGGAATGCGATGGGCGGTCATTGCGGAGGCCTCCTGGTCTGACACGACCTTCGAGGGGCACCACGGCGCGGGTACCCGGACGGCCTCCCCCTCTGTCATCTCAACCTGAGAGCTTCACCGGGGCACCACAGGGCTCCCGGCTTTCACCGTCGGTGAGAGCGGAAGCCGTCGACACCCGCCCTGCTTTCCAGAGTGACCTCGTCCGTGCGGTACGTGTGCCTGAGAGATTCCGGGGAGGATTTGCTCCTTCGGCGCCTCCGGATGGTGTCCGGAGGACTCTCCCGCACGGGGTCAGCAGCCGCTAGCCAGCCTACCAGCGGGGCCAACGCACGGACCTTCGAGTGGCCGCGCTCACCAATGTGCCTTTTCGTAGTGCTTACGGATGAGTTGCGACCAGTGGAGGGCCCGTGCAGACCGACATCGATCCGCGCAATCTGATCGGCCGCAAGGCCTTCGACCGCACCGGCACCAAGATCGGCACCATCGACGAGGTCTACCTCGACGACGCGACCGGAGTGCCGGAGTGGGCGGCGATACGCACCGGTCTCTTCTCCCGGGACGCATTCGTTCCCCTGGAGCCCAGCGACCTGGTCGAGGGCAGTCTCCACGTCCCCTTCGACCGCGCCCTGATCAAGGACGCCCCCGACTTCGGCGTCGGCCGCCACCTCTCCCCCGAACAGGAACTCCAGCTCTACCACCACTACGGCCTCGACGTAGCCCCTCCCTCCCCACCCCCGGACCGCGACTTCGGCAACCTGGCAGGCACGGAAACCCCGGAGGACAACGGCCCGAGAACGCCCCACCCACACCCCTGATCACACCCCACACCGAACCACCCGACAGAACGCCCCACCCCTGCATGCCGCCCCGCCGCAGCACGCACACCACCTCAGGCCCCGACTCCCCGACCGCATCGAGCCACGCACACCACCCTCAGCACGGGCGGGCCACACCACCAGCACAACCGCCGACGCCACCTGAGGACGACCCATCTCCCGTCCGCACAACCCAGGACGCCTCCCCAGGGTCAGGCCCCCAACCCGGGAGCGGCCGGAGGCACCACAGCGGCATGGGCCGCCCGACCGGCACGCTGCGGACGACACGTCAGGGCAAGCCTCTTCCCTCCCGGCCCCACACCGCACAAGCCATGCCTCGCACGCCCACCCCCACCCGCTGCCCCTACCCAGGCCCAGGCCCCACCGGAATGTCCCCCACTCCCCCGTCACCCGCCTCCGCCAGTCCAGCCTCCCCCGCCCCTTGGATCCCATCGGCCCCAGATCCCCCGGCCCCCCGACTCCCCCCAGACCCCGCAGGCGCGACCCCCACCAACGGCAACGGCTCCACCGCCTCCAACCCCGGATCGTCAACCCGAAACGTCCGCACCCGCCCCGGCTCCGACTCAGGCGTCTCGAACCGCACTGTCACCCGCCCGACCCCACTGCCCTGCACCCACCCGTGCCCGTACTCGACATGCCGCACATCGTGCCCCGCGACCCAGCGCCGCTCCACAGGCCCCGCCGCCGGCTGCTCACCGACCGGCTCCTCGTCGCCCTCCTCCACGGAGTGCTCCGCGCTCTCCCCTGCCACCTGCGCGAACAGATCCTCCTGCGTGTAGTCGGCCAGCCCACTGACCCCGACCCCCAGCAGCCGTACGCCGCCCGTCGTGTCCACGGAATCCAGCAGCCGGGCCGCAGCCTCCCGCACCACCGCCGGATCGTCCGTGGGTCCCCGCAGCGTCTCGGAACGGGTCAGCGTGGAGAAGTCGTACCTGCGCACCTTCAGGACGATGGTCCGCCCGGACAGCCCGGCCCCACGCAGGCGCCGCACACACCGGCCGGCCAGCCGCTGCACCTCCAGCCCCACCCGCACCCGGTCGTGGATGTCCACGTCATACGTGTCCTCCACCGACACCGACTTGGCCTCCCGCTCGGCCACCACGGGCCGCTCGTCGTGTGCCAGCGCCATGGCGTACAGCGCATGCCCATGAGCCTTGCCCAGCAGCCGTACGAGCTCGTCCTCACCCGCCTCGGCGATCTCCTCGACGGTGTGGATCCCGACCCTGCGCAGATGGTCCCCGGTAGCCGGCCCCACCCCCGGCAACGTCCGCACCGGCATCGGCCCGAGCAACGCCCGCTCCGTCCCCGGCTCGATCAGGACCAGCCCATTGGGCTTTGCCTGCTCCGAGGCGATCTTCGCCAGCATCTTGGACGCGGCCAGACCGACCGACCCCGCGAGCCCGGTCACGGCCCGTATGTCGGCGCGCAGCCTTGCGCCCACGAGCCGCGCCGACGTCTCGTCCCAGGCCGCACCACCCGCCTCCAGATCCACGAACGCCTCGTCCAGGCTCAGCGGCTCCACCAGCGGCGACAGCTCCCGCAACAGCCCCATGACCCGCTCGCTGATGTCCCGGTAGATCCCGAAGCGCGGCACGAGGTACGCGGCATGGGGCGCCAGCCGACGCGCCTGCGCCGTGGGCATGGCCGAGTGCACCCCGAACACCCGAGCCTCATAGGACGCGGTGGCGACGACTCCCCGCGGCCCGATCCCGCCCACGACGACGGCCTTCCCGCGCAGACTCGGCTTGGACGCCTGCTCCACCGAGGCGTAGAAGGCATCCATGTCGAGATGCAGGATCGTAGGCGCGTTCCTCACATCTCCGATGCTGCCTCACGCCACTGACAATGCCCTGCTACGACCGTCCGGCCCGTCGCCCGGCGAGACCGCTCAGCCCGCCCGGTTACGCCGCCGCGCCAGCTCATCCGTCGGATTGTGCCCGACCAGGGTCTCCCCGGTGTCGATGCGCTCCCCGTGCAACTGGGACAAGGCACTCTCGACGTCCCGCCACACCACACCCACGGCGATCCCGAAGATTCCCTGCCCGCCCTGGAGCAGCGCGTGCACCTCGTCCGGGGAGGTGCACTCGTACACCGTCGCGCCGTCGCTCATCAGCGTCATGCGCTCGAGATCCCGAAAGCCCCGCTCCCGCAGATGCTGGACTGCGGTACGGATGTTCTGGAGCGACACACCGGTGTCGAGGAACCGCTTGACGATCTTCAGGACGACGACGTCCCGGAAGCTGTACAACCGCTGTGTCCCGGACCCGTACGCGGGCCGCACGCTGGGCTCGACCAGACCGGTACGCGCCCAGTAGTCCAGTTGCCGGTAGGTGATGCCCGCGGCCGCACACGCCGTCGGACCCCGGTATCCGATCTGCTCGGTCTCCATGGACGCCGCCCCTCCGCCGCTGCTCGGCACGGCCGTCGGTCGCTGCGGAGCGTGATCGGCCGCGCTGCCCTGAAGCGGGCTGCCATGAAGCGGGTACGGACCGCTCGCCCCGAGACTGCGCCCCGGGGCACCCCCAGCCGTACCGTCGCCGCTGCTTCTCACGCCGACCTCCGTCCTTGACCTGCCTTCTCGACGGTAGGCAGTCACCAGGGGTGCGTCAACGATCGCCACACTCGGCACGCCGAGTGATAATCACCCTAGGAGTGGTTTCCCGCACCCCACCGCGGGGAAAGGCTAGCCGAATGCGCTCGGAGCGGGCCGCAGGACGCTCTCCCTCGCCGCTGATAAATGCCGGCATTTACGTCGTAACCGACTGTGGGCCTCACTGACTGCTCGTGCCGAAGTCCTCGGGCGAGATCTGGTCGAGGAACTCGCGGAACTTCTCCACCTCGTCCTCCTGCTCGTCCGGGATCGCGATTCCGGCGTCGTCGAGCACGCCGTCACTGCCGTAGATCGGCGTTCCGGTGCGCAGAGCCAGCGCTATGGCATCGGACGGACGGGCGCTCACCTCGACGCCGCTGGCGAAGACCAGCTCGGCGTAGAAGACGCCCTCACGCAGGTCCGTGATGCGCACTTCGGTGAGCTCCTGGCCGACGGCCTCCAGCACGTCCTTGAACAGGTCGTGGGTCAGCGGTCGCGCGGGGGCCATGCCCTGCTGGGCGAAGGCGATGGCCGTCGCCTCCCCCGGCCCGATCCAGATGGGGAGGTAGCGGTCGCCTCCCACTTCACGCAGGAGCACGATCGGTTGGTTGGAGGGCATTTCGACCCGGACACCTACGACATCGAGCTCGTTCACACAGCAACCCTAGGCCGTGCTCGGGACGTTTGGGTAGTCGGGCAGAGAACGGGTGGCCGATCCGGCCTTCCTGTGCATGCCCCGCTCAGGGCAGCCGCACCCCGAGAGCGGTCTGCACGAGCGCGGAGTGCAGCTTCACGGTGAGACCCGCCAGCTCTTTCGCGCGCGCCTCCGCGTGAGCCCTGGTCTGCGGGTTGCGGTGCCGCCTCAGCGGCGCCACGACCTGGTCCACGAGCCCTGCCTCACGATCGGCGGCACCCTTCATCACCCGCAGATGCCTCGGCTCGATCCCGAACCGCCCCAGCTCGGCGACGAGCGAGGCCACAGTCACCGCCTCCGCCTCGTACGCCCCGTCCGGCAGCGGTGTGATCAGGCCGTACGACTCCCATTCCGCGAGCTCCTGCTCGCCGATCTCAGCGGCGGCAAGCAGCGCGGCCCGCCCGATCCGGGCCGGTGTGGGCGGCTCGACAGGCTCCAGGACCGTTTCTCCATCGCGCTGACGGCACAGCGCGGGCAGTGGCGCGGCCTCACCCCGCTCCATGGCGTCCAGATGCTCACGGATGACCTTGAGCGGCAGATAGTGGTCCCGCTGCATCCGCAGGACGTGACCGAGCCGCTCGAGGTCCCGCGTACTGAACTTGCGATACCCCGAGGGGGTTCGCTGCGGCTCGACAAGACCCTCCGACTCCAGGAAACGGATCTTGGAGATGGTGATGTCAGGGAACTCCTCGCGCAGCACGTTCAGCACCGCGCCGATACTCAACAGCCGACCGTCCGTGGCGGCGATGCCGTACCCGGCACCGCCGCTCGGTGTTTTCAGCATGGACCTTCCCTGGGTCTCCCCGGACGGACTCCGGGGGAGGGTCAGTAGCCCCGCTGGCTCGCGTAGAAGACCAGCCGGTACTTGCCGATCTGCACCTCGTCGCCGTTGTTCAGAGCGACCTGGTCGATCCGCTCACGGTTGACGTAGGTGCCGTTCAGACTGCCGACGTCGCCCACCGTGAACGAGCCGTCCTGGCCACGATGGAACTCCACGTGCCGTCGCGAGACCGTGACGTCGTCCAGGAAGATGTCACTCTGCGGGTGACGCCCGGCCGTGGTCAGATCGCCGTCCAGCAGGAAGCGACTGCCCGAGTTCGGCCCACGGCGCACCACCAGGAGCGCGGAGCCCAGCGGCAGGGCGTCCACGGCGGCCTGAGCCTCGGGCGACAGCGCCGGGATCTGCGTCTGGCCGGTGGCCTCGGCGTCGTAGGCCTCAAGACCGGAGATGGAGATCGTGGAGGTCGTCTCGGACGGGCGCTCGGGCGTCGCACCGGCCCGCAGCGGCGCGCCACAGTTGGAACAGAAACGGCTGTTCTCCGCGTTGCGGTTACCGCACCTCGTACACACCAGGGCCGACATCGGGGAAAACCCTCCACCCGTACTTGAGGTTGACGGTTGCCCGAAACCTATGCCGCCGGACTGGCCAGGGTCAACCGACGGCGCGCCCTGACCTCCGGAAATGTCACCGCCCGGCCCAGACACCTGGTCCCGGAACAAGGGACGCTGACCCTCTTCGTCCCCTTGTGCGCGGTGACGAGAGGTCGCGTTTTCGCTGCCCTCTCGCGCGCTCTTGCCGAACAACTTCGCAAACAACTTCACGGGCGATTCCCCTTGACCGAAACAGACCCGCCCGTGGGGCAGGACGAACCCTGACTGCACTCTCCGGCAGACCCGGACATCCTCACAACGTCCGTCTCCACCAGACAGTTTCCACCACGCACCACCCATTCGGTGCGCCGACCCCCCGCAACCTCATGCCCTCGCCGGACGTCCCCCATGCACCCCCGGTTCACTGCGAGGACGACCGAGCGTAGTCAGGCCGCTTCGCGGCTCGCAAGGCGTCCACGAGGATCTTGTCCGACCGCTCGATGGTCACGGTGGCCTGCTCCTTCTCAAGGGTCTGCACCACGCCTCCAGGGATGTTGAGCGCCGGTTCGAGGTCCTGCGGCTTGCCGATGACCTTGAAACGAAAGGGAGTGCTGATCTTGTTCCCGTCGACACTCACGCTGTTGCCCGAATCGGTCAGAAAGGTGTCGGCGACGACGCGTACGCCGTTCACCTGGATCGCTTCCGCGCCGGCAGCGCGCAGCTCCTGGATCGCGTCGAGCAGCATGTCCGCTTCGACCGTCCCCTTCGTGTCGTCGATGGTCATCGTGATGCCAGGTCCCTGCGCGGCGACGGTGCCCGCCAGAATGCCGAGTTGCTTCTCCTTCTCGACCGTCTGCTTGCGGGCCTCCTCCGCCTGGTTCGAACTGTTCTCCAGTTCGTCCCGCTGCTTCTCAAGACCTTGCTTCTCGTCCTCAAGACGCTGAGTACGGTCGTCCAGTTCATCGAGGATGCGAACCAGATCTTCCTGACGCGCGCCGCGCAGGGCACTGTCACCGTCGCTGTTCGAGGCGACCTGGACGGCCAGGCCGAAGCCGAGACCGAACAACAGCAGGGCGACGATGAGTTGGGCCCTGGTGACCCGGGGCGGCCACAGCCCCTTCGCCAGCCGCTGCCGACCGGTCAACTGGGGCGGCTGCTCCTCGGCGGCGGCGTCCCCGGCCTCCGCCGCATCGGCGGCAGGCACCTCTTCGGGCAGTTCCTTGCGCAGCCTGTTCTCCGCAGCCTCGTCGTGGTTACTCATCGGCCTCACGCCCGGAACACGTGCCGGCGAATCGCCGCGGCGTTCGAGAAGATACGGATGCCGAGCACGACGACCACTCCGGTCGACAGCTGGGCTCCCACGCCCAACTTGTCGCCGAGGAACACGATCAGCGCGGCGACGACCACGTTGGACAGGAACGACACGACGAAGACCTTGTCGTCGAAGATGCCGTCGAGCATGGCCCGCAGCCCGCCGAAGACGGCGTCGAGAGCCGCCACGACGGCGATCGGCAGATAAGGCTCGACGACCGCCGGAACCTCAGGCCGGACCAACAGGCCGGCCACGACTCCCACGACGAGGCCCAGTACGGCGATCACGATGTGCCCTTCTCGGTTTTCTCGGTGTAAGGCTGTGCTGTACGTACGATCACACTCGGTGCGGCGGGCAGCCGGAGGTCGTCCTGCACGGAAATGCCCGTCCGGATCCCGAAGTTCTCCTGCAAGGCGTGCAGATAAAGCCCGTCGGCGCTGTCCTGGAACCTGGTGCTCAGCCGCTCCCCGTCCCCCACCGCGAGCACCGTGTACGGCGGAACCAGCGGCTTGTTGTCGACCAGTATCGCGTCACCCGCGGCCCTGATCGCCGACAGGGCCGTCAGCCGCTGCCCGTTGATCGAGATGGCCTCGGCGCCCGACTCCCACAGCCCGTTGACCACCCGCTGCATGTCGCGGTCGCGCACCCGGCCGGTGTCGGAGAATCCGGACGTCCCGCGCGGGTCGCCGTCGCCGCCGGAACCGGCCTCCTTGGCATCGTTCACGACCAGCTTCACACCGGGCCCATGCACCTCGACAGAGCCCGCCAGGATGCCCACGAGCTCCGCCTGATCACTGTCACCGGTCGCTTTCAGCGCCTCCCGCTGCCGCGCACTCACATCGTCCCGCAGCTTGTCGACGCTCTCCTCCAGCCGGTCCGCCGCCGCGGTCTCACGGTCGATGCGGTCGACGAGTTCCTCGCGTTCCTTGGCCACGACGGGCGCCGCGACCCTCGCCTGCGCGGCTCCCACGGTCACCACGAGCGCCGCGAGCACCAGGCCGGCTGCCAGCCCCAGCTTCGCCCTGAGTGTCTTCGGCAGGCCTCCCTCACCCGTGGCCTTCTTACGGGCGGCCGCCTCTGCGTAGCCGTCGTCAAGGCTGTGATCCATGACGTTGGTGAGCAGCGACATGGACGCGTCCGGACGCGTGGGGCGCGTAGGTGTGCTCCGAACGGGGGGCTGCGGCATGCCGCACATCGTCGCACGTCGCCACCGATACCTCCGAATGGCCCCACCGGCGTGCCGGACGGGGCCCAGGGGACCCCTGTCCGGCACGCGCGCGTAGTAGGTGCTTCAGCGGCCTGCGCTGTCCACGACCGCCGCCCATTCATCGAGCAGGGCCTGCGCGGAGGCGTCATCCGGCCCCTCGGCCCACAGATGCGTGACCGCCTCGGCCGGGTCGGGCAGCACCATCACCCAGCGCCCGTCGGTCTCCACGACCCGTACACCATCGGTCGTGTCGACAAAGCGATCACCGGCCGCCTCTACGACCCGCCGCATCACAAGACCCTTGACGGCCCATGGAGTCGCGAGATCCCGCTTGATGACATGCGCCCGCGGAATCCGCGCGTCGATCTGGCTGAGCGTGAGCTGGGTCCGCGCCACCAGACCGATCAGCCGCACGAAGGCCGCCGCACCGTCGAAGACGCTGCTGAACTCCGGGACGATGAAGCCGGCCTTGCCGTCACCCCCGAAGATCGTCGTGTCATCGCGACCGACCCGGGTCAGGTCGTCCGGCGAGGTCGTCGTCCATTCGACCTGCGTCCCGTGGTACGCCGCCACCTGCTCGGCGATCCGCGTGGTGGTCACCGGCAGCGCCACCCGCCCGCTGCGACGCTCCGCGGCCACGAGGTCGAGCATGACGAGCAGGGCCCGGTCGTCCTCGACGATCCGCCCCTTCTCGTCGACCAGCGACAGCCGCTCGCCGACCGGGTCGAACCGTACCCCGAACGCGGCCCGCGCGGACGCCACGATCTCTCCCAGCCGCACCAGCCCCGACCGCCGCGTATCCGCCGACTCCGTGGGCCTGGACTCATCAAGACCGGGGTTGATGGTCAAGGAGTCCACACCGAGCTTGCCGAGCAGACTCGGCAGCACAAGCCCAGCGCTGCCGTTCGAAGCGTCGACGACAACCTTCAGCCCGGACTCCGCGATCCCCGTCGTATCGACGTTGCGCAGCAGCGACCCGGTGTACGAGTCGAAGACACTGGCCGGAAAGTGCAGGTCCCCGATCTCACCCGGAAACGCACGCCGGTACTCCTGCCTCGCGAACACCCGGTCCAGCTTCCGCTGACTGGCCTGCGACAGGTCGGCACCCCGCCCGTCGAAGAACATGATGTCCACGGAATCCGGCACCCCGGGCGTCGTCCGGATCATGATCCCACCAGCACTGCCCCGCGCGGTCTGCTGCCGCGCCACGGGCAGCGGTACGTTCTCCAGGTCGCGTACGTCGATGGCGCTGGCCTGAAGCGCGGAAATGACCGCCCGCTTCAGCGCCCGGGCGCCACGCGAGTGATCGCGGGCCGTCGTGACAGTGGACCCCTTCTTCAGGGTCGTCGCGTAGGCGCCGGCGAGGCGCACGGCGAGCTCGGGCGTGATCTCCACGTTCAGAATCCCGGAGACACCACGAGCACCGAAGAGATGCGCCTGTCCCCTCGACTCCCAGATCACCGATGTGTTGACGAAGGCGCCGGCCTCGATGGTCTTGAACGGGTAGACACGCACATTGCCCTGGACGATCGATTCTTCACCGATCAGGCATTCATCACCGATGACCGCGCCGTCCTCGATCCGAGCGGCACGCATGATGTCGGTGTTCTTTCCGACGACGCAACCACGCAGATTGCTGTGCTGGCCGACATACACGTTGTCGTGGACGACAGCCCTGTGCAGGAACGCCCCGCTCTTCACGACGACGTTCGAGCCCACGACGGTGTGCTCTCTGATTTCCGCGCCGGCTTCGACCTTGGCGTAGTCCCCGATGTACAGGGGCCCACGAAGCACGGCGTCGGAATGCACCTCGGCACCTTCGGCCACCCACACGCCCGGGGAGATCTCGAAGCCGTCGATCTCGACGTCGACCTTGCCCTCCAGGACGTCGGCCTGCGCCTTCACGTAGCTCTCGTGCGTACCGACGTCCTCCCAGTAGCCCTCCGCGACATACCCATAGATCGGCTTGCCTTCCTTCATCAACTGCGGGAAGACATCGCCGGACCAGTCCACGGGAACGTCGGGCTCGACATAGTCGAAGACCTCGGGCTCCATGACATAGATACCGGTGTTCACGGTGTCGGAGAAGACCTGCCCCCAGGTCGGCTTCTCAAGGAAACGCTCGACCTGACCATCCTCATCCACGATCGTGATCCCGAATTCCAACGGATTGGGCACACGGGTCAGACAGACCGTGACCATCGCGCCCTTTTCCTTGTGGAAATTAATCAACTCGGTGAGGTCGAAATCGGTGAGGGCATCACCGGAGATGACGAGGAAAGCATCGTCCTTCAACGCCTCTTCGGCGTTCTTGACGCTTCCAGCGGTACCGAGTGGCTTCTCCTCATTGGCATAGCTGAGCTCCATTCCGAGCTCTTCACCGTCACCGAAGTAGTTCTTGACCAGAGAGGCCAGGAACTGAACTGTCACGACGGTCTCATTCAGCCCATGCCTTTTGAGCAGCCTCAGAACGTGCTCCATGATCGGCCGGTTGGCCACCGGCAGGAGCGGCTTGGGCATGCTTGAGGTCATGGGACGAAGGCGCGTGCCTTCGCCCCCGGCCATCACGACGGCCTTCATGTCGGAAGCGTCCTCCTCGAAGAGACGACGGTCTAGCCGACTTCACCCGTCCAGATTGTCCCGCACTTTTCCACTGCGGGCCATCGAGCCGCTAGGCCCGCTTCAATCCGCGAGTTCCATCGGCCATGGCGTCCGCACGGACCAGGCGGCGGACTTGTACCACGTAGAGGACTCCTGCCCACCAGTACAGCGTCGTACCCCATCCGGCGAACGCCCATCCGAAAATAGCAGCCAGTGACGGGATCCACCCGCTGCCGTCACTGAGAAGCAACAACGGGAAGGCATACATCAGGTTGAACGTGGCGGCCTTCCCGAGGAAGTTCACCTGCGGCGGCGGATAGCCGTGACGCCGGAGGATGCCCACCATCACCAGCAGAACCAGCTCGCGCGCCAAAAGTGCAGCCGTCAACCAGATGGGCAGAATCTCGCGCCAGGTGAGACCGACCAAAGTCGAGAGAATGTAGAGCCTGTCGGCCGCAGGGTCGAGAAGCCGGCCTAGGCTGCTGATCTGGTTCCAGCGCCGCGCTAGCTTGCCATCCAGATAGTCACTGACGCCACTCAGAGCCAGCACCAGAAGTGCCCAGCCGTCACTCTTCGGCCCGCCGAACTCAGGCCTGAGAATCAGCCACAGGAACAGCGGCACGCCAAGCAGCCGCGCCATGCTGAGGATGTTGGGGATGGTGAGGACCCGGTCCGTCTGGACACGGGTCTCCTGGACCTCCACCCGGGAGCCTCCTGTGGGAAACGTACCTACGATGCCCCCTGACCCTACCTCAACACAAAAAAGCTCTGGCCCTCGGGCTGTATGCCCAAGAGCCAGAGCTCTAAAAGGAGTTCGGCGGCGTCCTACTCTCCCACAGGGTCCCCCCTGCAGTACCATCGGCGCTGTAAGGCTTAGCTTCCGGGTTCGGAATGTAACCGGGCGTTT
>NZ_JBHVGZ010000113.1:0-19734 GCF_042800355.1 Streptomyces sp. NPDC057623 | reverse complement strand
GCCTCGAACCCACGGAAGCAACTCCGCATAGCACGACGACGGACCCTTGAGTTCCCGCCGAGAACCCTTCAGTTTGCGTGAACTCGCGGGGCTCGGGGGGCTCGGGTACAGGCGGAAGGAATACCGGAGCTGCACGACGATCACACTAGGCACGTCGAACCCATGTCGTCACCGGGAACATACGAGCGACCCGTCACCGTCACGGAGCAGGGTCCGGCTCCGCCGGAAGGACACCGCGACGCTCCGCGTCGCACCCACCAGATTCGCTTCACCCCCGGCCTGAAGGCCGGAGCACTGCGAATGAATCCCGGTAGCAAGGCGGCGCACGCCGTGGCATCGGCCGCTGCCGGCGGCGGGCGGCGCGAGGGGGCCCGTGACAGACACCCCGGCCGTCAGGCCGTACCCAACGGAGGCCACCGCCCCGCCGGGAAGCTGACCAGGGCCGTTCCGTCAGGGGCAAGTCAGGTCAGGTCACTGCGCCGTGGGCCGGGGCGGCGGAGGCGGCAGCGTCGTCAGGTCCGGGGCGGGCTCCGGCCAGACCAGGAGCAGGGGGCAGGGGGCGTGGTCGACGACGAAGCGGCTGGACGGGGCCAGGCTGTGGGGGCCGAGGCGGGTGCGGTCGCCGTCGCGGGCGAGGACGAGCAGTTCGGCGCCGTCCGTCGCGGCGACGACCTCGCGCTCGACGCGGCCGGTGCGCTCGACGCGGGTGCAGGGGCGGCCCAGGCGGTCGGCGGCGGCCTGGAGGAGATTCTCGGCGGAGGCGGCGGCGAGGTGCTCGACCCGGGTGCCGGGATCGCTCCCCCAGCCTTCGGCCGGGCGGCGCCCCGACGGGTGGCCGCGGCCGAGCAGCCCGGCGAACGCGCCGTGGGCGACGTCCGCGACATCGTGCCCGGTGACGTGCAGCAGGACGATCTCGGCGTCCTCGGGCGCGTGCCGTCGCGCGGCGTCCACGCAGGCGGGCCAGGTGCCCTCGACGATCCAGACGACCACCACCGCCATGGGACCAGCCTCCTCCGTCAGGCTCCGGTCAAGCTCCGATCAGGGCCAGTGACGCCCACAGTGCCAGCACCGAGGCGCACAGGCTCGCGGGCACGGCGTACAGGCCGAGCCGGGTGAACTCCCCCAGCTCCACCTCCGCGTCATGGGCGTGCACGATACGCCGCCACAGCAGGGTGGCCAGCGAACCGGCATAGGTGAGGTTGGGCCCGATGTTCACCCCGAGCAGCACGGCGAGGACGGCGCCGGGGCCGGACGCGGCGGCCAGCGGCAGCAGGACCAGGACCGCGGGCAGGTTGTTGATCACGTTGGCCAGTACGGCGGCCAGCACGGCGACGCCGAGCAGGGCGGGCAGCCCGGTCCCGTCGGGGATCAGGTGACCCAGCGCCGTGTCGAGGCCGTTGTCCACGACCGCGCGGACCACGATCCCCAGGGCGAGGACGAACGCCAGGAACGGCAGCGACACCGAGCGCAGCAGCGCCTTCGGCGTCGTACGGCGGCGCAGCAGGGCCCGTACGGCGAGGACCGCCGCGCCCGCCAGGGCCGCCCAGGCCGGATCGACGCCGAGGGCCGACGTCAGCACGAACCCGGCCAGCGTGCACGCCACGGTCACCAGGGCGAACAACGGCAGCTCGGGGGCGTCGCCGGTGGGCGGGGCCTGCGCCCCGGCGTCCAGGTCGGTGGCGAAGAAGCGCCGGAAGACCACGTACTCCACGGCGATCGCGGCCACCCACGGCAGCGCCATCAGCGCGGCGAACCGGGTGAAGCTCAGCCCGCTGGCCGCGAACGCCAGCAGGTTGGTCAGGTTGGACACCGGCAGCAGCAGGGAGGCCGTGTTCGACAGGTGTGTGCAGGCGTACACGTGCGGTTTGGGGCGGGCGCCGAGCCGGGCGGCGGTGGCGAACACCACCGGGGTGAGCAGCACCACCGTGGCGTCCAGGCTCAGTACGGCCGTGATCGCCGACGCGGCCAGGAACACCTGCGCCAGCAGCCGGCGCGGCCGGCCCGCCGCCGTACGTGCCATCCACGCCCCGCACGCCTGGAACAACCCCTCGTCGTCGCAGAGTTGGGCGAGGACGAGGACGGCCGCGAGGAAGCCGATCACCGGTCCGAGCTGTTCGGCCTCGTCCAGTGCGTGGCCGGGGGAGATCGCACCGGTGGCCACCACCAGCGCCGCGGCCGGGACGGCGACCACGGCCTCCGGCCAGTTGAAGGGACGGACGACGGCGCAGACCAGCACGAGGGCGAGCATGGCCACGGACAGGGTCTCCGCGAGCGGGGTGTTCAGGGTCGGTCCTTCCGTGCGGTGGCGAACAAGCCCGCAGGGGGCGGGCGATCTCGCCGCACGGTACTCCGCGCAGGTAAGGGCTCCCGGAACCCCGCCCGGTCAGCGTTCGTGGACGACCCGTCCGTCGAAGACCGTGAGGTCGACCCGCACGTCGGTGATGTCGTGCGGGTCGAGGTCGAGGAGCGGACGGTCCAGGACGCACAGGTCGGCCGCCTTGCCCGGCTCGACGGTGCCCTTCCAGTCGTCGGCGAAGTCCTGCCAGGCCGGGGTGGCGGTGTAGGCGCGCAGGGCGTCGGCGAGCGGCACGCACTGCTCGGGGCCGCTCGGCCGGCCGGTGGCCTTCGACTCGCGCAGCATCATCGAGGCGACCCCCTGCCGCCAGTCGGGCTCGGTGATCGGCGCGTCCGAGCTCGCGCACACCCGGACACCGGCCTCGACCGCCGCCCGTACCGGCCACTGGTAGGCCGAGCGCTCCGGTCCCACGACCTCGTCCATCAGATCGGAGACGGTCCACTTGATGGCGGGGTTCATGTTGACGCCGTAGCCGTGCGCGGCCAGCCCGGCCAGGCTGCCGGGGCCGATGAAGTCGCCGTGGATGACGTAGTGCCGGGCGTCGGGGCGGGGCACGGACCCCTGGGCCGCGGCGAAGGCGTCGACCACCGTGTCGATGGCCCGGTCCCCGGTGACGTGCACACCCAGCTGGAACCCGGCCTCGTGGGCGACCCGGATCATCTCCCGCAGCTCGCCGACCTGGAGGGCGGGGGTGCCGCCGTGTACGCACAGCGCGCCGTGGCCGCCCTCGGTGTAGGGCTCGCTCATCCAGGCGGTGCGGTTCGGCGGTACCCCGTCGGCGAAGATCTTCACGCCGATGGCGTTCAGCAGCCGGGGGTCCGCCGACCGCGGGCGCCGCAGTTCCGCGAGCCCCTCGCGCAGGTCGTCCGCCGAGCCGCCCATGGGCGCGGGCAGCAGCAGCACGCTGACCCGGGCGTGCAGTTCACCGTCGGCGACGAGTTCGGCGTACGCGGTCCAGTTGTCGGTACTCAGGCCGCCGAAGAGGGTTCCGGTGCCGCCGGGGCCGAGGCCGGGCTCGGTGTAACTGGTGATGCCGCGCGCGTGCAGTTCCCGGACTACCCCCTGGATGGCCCGGCGGCGCTGCTCGATCGTGGGGGTGGGCAGCGCGGCCTGGACGAGCCGCTGGGCGGCCTCCCGCAGGATGCCGGTGGGCTCCCCGTCCGCGTCGTGGTCGATGACACCGCCCGCCGGCGGCACCGTACCGGCGTCGACACCGCAGTGGCGCAGCGCCGCCGAGTTGGCCCACACCATGTGCGAGGAGAAGTCGGTCAGGCAGACGGGGTGGTCCGGCGCGACGGCGTCCAGGTCGCGGCGGTGCGGGAAGCGGCGCGGGTCGGCCAGGCATTCGGCGAGATAGCCGGGGTCCCAGCCGAGGCCGACGATCCACTCGCCGGGCGGGGCGGCCCGTACCGCCACCCGCACCGCCGCGACGACGTCGGCGATCGAGCCCACGGCGGGGTGGCCGACGGCCAGGGCGAAGGGCGGCTTCGTCATCCCGTACGCGGCCCCGTGCAGATGCGAGTCGTTGATGCCGGGCAGCACGGTCCGCCCGGCGAGCTCCACGACCCGGGTGCCGGGCCCGGCCAGCGCGCGCATCCGCGCGTCGCTCCCGACGGCCACGATGTCCCGGCCGCGCACGGCCACGCCCTCGGCGACGGTGAAGTCCCGGTCGACGGTGAGGACCTGTCCTCCGGTCAGGACGAGGGTCGGAGGCTGCGCGCCGCTGGGGCTCATGGTGGGCTTCCTTCGGGATCGGGACGCTGGGTGTCGGGCGTCGGGCGTCGGGTCGTCCGGCTCTGCGACCAGGAAAGACCGCGCCGCCCCGCACCGCCATCCGTAGGAATACCGATACCGTCGGGCGCCCCCGGCCCGGCGGGCGTTCACGCGCTCTCGGACCGGAAGGTGACGGAGCGGCCCGAGAAATGGGCGCTGAGGCCGTCGGCCGTGGTGGTGACCGAACGCAACCGCAGGCCGTCGGGGATGTTCCGCAGCTCGACGGGCCGCTGGAAGACCTTGTCGAGGACCGCGCTCCCGGCGGCGGGCAACGGGCCGCCGGCGACGTGGAAGTCCTTGAAGACGATGCGGTTCTGGGACGCCACCGAGACGGTCGTGGTCACGGTGACCTCCTTGTCGAAGGGCAGGAGGACGACCGCCTTCACCTGGCCGGGGCGGTCGCCCTGGGAGATCTCCAGCCCGAGGGTGTCCGAGACGTCCCGGTACGACAGGAAGGCGGTCGCCTCCGCGCTGCGCGCCCGTGCCTCGCTGTCGTCGACGGACTTCGTCAACCCGTCGAGCCGGAGCGAGAGTTCGCTCACCGGCAGGGGGCGGGTGGTGCCGTGGGCCGGTATGTCGTGGGCGGTGATGTCGACGTGCCGCAGGGGGCCGGACGCCGCCTGCGCTGGAGACGGCCAAGGACTCCGTGGGCGCCGGTCTGGCGGTGGCCGAGGAGGTCGCGAAGAACCCGGCGGGCGGCGCCCAGCAGGCCTAGGCCCTGATCGACGCCGTCCACGAGGCCTTCGCCCACAGCATCGCGCAGACCAGCCTGGTCGGGGGGATCACCATGGCCGCCGGGACCTTGATCGCCCTGGCGGTGCTGCCGGGCCGCCGTAAGGCAGCCGAGGAGCGCGGCGCCGGGGGCACTCCGGAGCCCCAGGAAGCACCCGAGGCCCGGGAAGCCCGGGATGCCCGCACGGGCGTCGCCTGAGACGCCATCACCCCTGAACGGGCCGAGCCTTGAGCGGCGCACGGCTCGGGACGGTGCCAGGAGGGGACGCCCGGCTCCGTCCTTTCATGCCGCAGGGGGACGGAGTACGACCCATCCCGCGCGTCCCGCCAGTCCGTGCCGGAGGCCATGCTCAGGAATATGTACGGGGTCAGACCGAGCGCGGAGGCCGTGCTGACGAACCGCACCTCCCCCGTGCCGTCGCAGCGCCAGCTCGGCGTGCAGCCACACCGGGTACACGAAGGAGTCGGTCTTGGCGGGTCGGCTCATGGGGTCTCCTGCATGAGCGGACGCGCGAGCGGGAAGTCCCGGTCCCGTTCCGGTGCTTGCCGCTCGCTGGATGGAGGAGGGCTGCGGTCGTCGTCACCCCGGGATCGGCAGGGCGGAAGCATCTCCGGCGAGAGGGTCACCGAGCCGCCGTCCCGCCGGTCGCCGGGCCGTCGCCCGACTGCCACCCCGGGTCACCGGCCTGAGGGCTCGCAGTGGAGCGGGGGACGAGAATCGCACTCGCGCTCTCAGCTTGGGAAGCTGCGTTGCTCAGGGCCTTTCAGTGGCGTTGACCTGCTGAAACACAGCCTTCGGGGACAGATGGGTTCTCTAATCGCCGGCATCACGGCCGAGTTGCACTTCCACGACCTTCGGCACACGGGCAATACGCTCGCTTCCACGGCTGGGGCCAGCACGCGGGAGCTAATGACCCTCACGGGCTACAGCAGCTCGCGGGCCGCGCTGATCTACCAGTACATGACCAGCGACCGTGACCGGGCCATCGCTGACCGGCTCGGTGCCATGATCCGGGGTGGTGGGGAGCGGTCACCGAACCCTCCGACAAGGACCCTGCGGGCCCGTAGTGGCACGCCTGTGGCACGGCACCTGAAAGAACGAAGGGCCAGCCCGAAAGGAAACCCTCCTGAGCTGGCCCTTTCGCTGTGCCCCGGCAGGATTCGAACCTGCGACACCCGCCTTAGGAGTTCGATCCCTCCTCGGCACTGCCGGGGAACCACCCGGCCACGCTGGCCATGTCGGACCGCCCAGGAGTGCTGGCGTCCGGCGTCGTTGATGTCAGAACGGAGCAACCCGCGCTCGCTCGCTGGCACGATGGTCCCGTGGTTGACCTGGAGCGCATCAAAGCAGAGACCGTGGCGTACTTCCGAGCCCTCGATGAGAACGCCACTCTGCGGCACCACTTCCGCGGAACTGACGAGGAGGGCGGCTTGTGGTACATCGAGGCCGTACCCGACCGCGGCGAGTTGATCGCCATCAAGCAAGCCGAGCTGACTCCGGCTGGCCAACTCCACCGGTACAGCTGGGAGCACCTGGAAGACGAGCACGGCTTCCTGACAGACCAAGCGATCGATCCTGAAGAGGACTTGCTGGAGACCATCCCGGCCGAGGAGTTCCAGCGGGTGTGGACTCGGTAAGCGGGCTGGACAACCACTTTAGGAGAGAGGCTGGGACACGGTGCTGGTGACCTGGGGCTTCGATACCTGGTGAGGCGGTTGCGAGTGGAACCGCGAGACACCCTTGTTGACCGTGGCTGACTGCTGCATCTGGCACGGTTGTGGCACGAACCTCAGCCGACGACAGTCAGCCACGACGGCGGGTTCGTCGGCCGACTAGGCGCGCGTGTGTCTCGCCGCACCCCCACCGAGCCCGGCCCCGCTACCGTTCGCGTCTCGACGGAGCTAGACACCCCGGCTGCGCGTACCGCGAGCAGACGCGTCGCCCCTCTGGGAATTTCAAACGCAGTCAAGATGGTTGTGCATTTCGACCTCTGCTGGACACACTTTGTTGTAGCGTTCAGGGGAGGCGAATCAGCATGTATCAATGGGGGAAACTTTCGGACCGCGACGCGGAGGAGATCGTTTGCGATCTCCTGTCCGCGGAGTGGGACGTTCATGTGGAGAGATTTCAAGCGGGGGCCGACGGGGGCGTTGACCTGAGAGTCAACGGACCGTGTGCCCCACCTTTGCGGATTCCAGACGGAAACTTCGCGGTAGCGCAAGTTAAACATTACCCGACGGCAACCTTGGCTCGCCTTAGAACAGCCTTCCAGAAGGAAGCAAAGCACGGTATCCATTGCCTCAGCTTTCGCTATTTTGCCGTCACCACTGCACCTCTCAGCATCCACGGAAAGAATGAAATTGCCAAGCTGTATGGTGACAGCTTCCCCGCCTCTCAGATATTGGGGCGGGAAGACCTTGAAGCCATGCTGGCCCGACATCCTCGAGTCGAGCAACGCCACTTTAAGCTTTGGGTGGGTAACACACTTAATCTGCAGCGTGTCCTTCGCGCAAAAGAAATGAGGCGAAGTAGGCACCTTGTAGAGGAACTCGCTAGAGATAGTACCTACCTCGTCAACACTCGCGATGTTGATAGGGCAAGAGGCATCCTCGAATCAGAGGGGGCGGTAATTCTGTCGGGGCCGCCAGGCGTCGGAAAGACTTCGGCAGCAAAAATCTTGATCGGTGAATGCATTTCCGCAGGATGGGAACCTATCGTAGCGGTCAACAGTATCGATGAGGCGGAAGAAGTCCTAGATGATGAGAGGCGGCAGGTAGTCTTCTACGACGACTTTCTGGGGTCTTCCCTGCGAACTGCTTTTCTGCATGGAAAGAACGAAGACGCACGCATTGTCATGATACTTCAGGAAGCCCGCCGTTCAGATAATCTGCGCGTAATTCTAACTACGCGCGAATACATCTTGGCGAGCGCGAAAATGGACCATCATAGACTTCAGGACTCGAGCCTGGATCTATCTCGCATCATCATGGATTCCTCAGACATGACAGCACGCGAGAGGGCGGAAATTCTTTATCGGCAGATCTTCTTTTCTGGAGCCAGTCTGGTATTGCAGCAATCTTTGGCAGAGGCGGAATGGGTTGAAGTTCTCAATCATCGAAATTTCAACCCAAGGTTGTCGCACTTTTATGTCGATCGGGTAGCTAGCGCTGCATGCGAAGAAGACGCTTCGACGCTAACCAGTAGAGAGTTGGCGCTGGGGCTGTTCCATTCTTTTGAGTCTCCGTTGGACCTGTGGAAGGGAATCTACGAGGACCAACTAACCCACCTTCAGCGATGTATTCTGCAGGTGCTTAGTACGTTTCCAGTCTTGCTCTTCGATGACGCGATGGAGGTTACGGCTCGGTACATGCAGGAAATTGGTGAGACAGCCACTAAGAATGAGATTCGTCAGGCCATGCGTGCAATGGATGGCGATTTCATTGAAGTAAGCGAATATTATTCGTTTCCGGTGGTGATGTTTGCCAATGCGTCCATCGGCGACTATGTAGCCTTTCGACTCTCTGCTGACACGGCAGCCATCGAAGGGCTTCTAGCCAGCGCTGTCACATTTTCGCAAGTGGAAGTGCTAAAGCGTCTGGTTACGCCCAGGGAGAGCCCGCTGACGTCTTGGCTGAGCAACGGGGGATTAGCGGATGAGGATGCTCAAATCAGCATCGACCGGCTTGCTATGCCTTTAGCTATCGAGGGGCCGGGGGGAGAGGGGACGCGCAGGGCGTTTATCGAATCCATGCTGCGGCTTTTCTCTTCAGGGATTTATGAGCTTCATCCGGCCTATGGGAATGTCTTGCAGCGGTGGAAGGTTATGCCGCCGCTATCTGCTGAGCGCAGGATGCAAACAGTCTGGGACTTTATCAGGATTCATCAAATGGAAAAAGAGGAATGGATCCCAGTAGCGTTGGCCCAAGTATTTTCCACTGCGCGAATCACGGGCAGGGAAGAGATGATGTCTCATCTGTGGTTCACGCGCAGTATGTCTAACGCCTCACATTGGCGCGCTTTCCGGGAATGGCTCATAGGATACCTGCAAGGTCTCTTCTTTGATGAGGTATTCGAGCCCGCTCATTTTTCAACGGCTCGGAGCTTCGCCATGCGGTATCGGCAACCTGAGCAAGTTGAGAGAACCGCTCTACGCCTTAAACTCGGGCAAGTGGCATGGAGTCTTCTCGATGATTTGGAGCATGAGGGAAACCTGACTGATCTAGACGAACTGCGTGAAGACGTCGATCACCTGGCAACGGCGGCGCAATGGCTGGGAATGGACATCGGGCAACTAGTTGCACACGTTCATGAGTTTGAGTTGGAGTTTTGCAAACGCGCCCCGACTCTCAAGGAGAATGGGTCGCTACTCGAACCCGAAGCTAGCGATCTGTTTCACCGGGGCGGTGAACCGAAAGGAGACTTTTCTAGCGCTCCTGTCCGAATCTATCCGGCAAAGATTCGCGCTAATGACCTAGTTGATGCGGCCAGAATTCTGGGGCGGCAATGAGGGGTCGGTGAAGCGGATGCCGATTGGGTTCCCTTGGTGCGAGTGATCCAGATGGCTAACTGCTCTGTGCGCGGCGCGGGCGTCGGTCGGGCTGGAGCGGGGCGGAGACAGGGGCGCAGGCCCGGCCGGGGGCCGGGCCGCGCGCGGGGAGCGGAGCGAGCCGCCTTGAACCAGTAGAGAAAGTTGTAATTCAGTCGTGCGAGTGGGCTGTTCCGCGTCGGTGGAGGGTTGACGCTGTGGTTTCACCTGATGCTTGACTCCGCGTGTCCCGGCTTGGCTGCGTGTCCGCACCGCGTAGATCCGTTGGCCTACGCTTCGGTTCATGGGGGAGACCATCTGGAGCGGTGTCCGAGAGCGGGTGGAGAGTCTGGCCCGTGCTGACAAGTCGCGGGAGGTCTTCGGCGCGTGGGGTAAGTACGGGGGAACTGGGCACCGCTTCCGGCTTGCTGAACCGTTGTCGGAAGCGAGTGTCGCCGAGGCAGAGGCTCAGTGGGGTGTCTCGCTGCCTGCCGACTACCGGGCCTTCCTTCTCGAAGTCGGCGCCGGCGGTGCCGGACCCTTCTATGGACTCACGACCCTGGCCCGCACGGATGCCGGGTGGCTGTGGAGTGACCCCGGCGGCGGCACCGTCCACGAGCGACTGCGCGTCCCTTGCCCGGATGTGGAAGAGAGTGTGCGTGCTCAGGCCGAGCACGAGCGCAAGGAGCCCGTCGAGTCCGATTTCGAGGGCGAGGCAGCCTTCGACGCGGCGTATCGTGCCTGGCTGGAGGAGGACGAGAAGCTGTCCGACTGGCTCTTGTCCGGCGCTGTGTGCCTCAGCCACGAAGGGTGCGGCTACTTCGACTGGCTGGTGGTGTCTGGCCCACAGCGCGGGCAAGTGTGGCTCGATGAGCGTGCAGGGGACGGACGGTTCAGTCCCCTCGGGCGGGTTGGATTCGCTCACTGGTACCTCGACTGGGTCGAGAAGACTGAGGCTCTCGTGCGGCGTTGCCGCTAGGACGGGTGTTCAAGGGCTCCAGGCTTAAAGGAGTACGCGCAGGCTGGGAGTTCGACACCCTGGCGGTGGGCCAACGGTACGAAGAGCACGGGGCGGATCGTCCATGTCACGCGGATGCGGTCCTGGGTGATCGACACAGCGCAGGGCTCCGACCGTAGGAGGGCTCGACGCGTCTCAATGCGGCCCTCGTACAGCCAGTCCCACGCCTCGTCGGAGGCTTCGGAATCCAGTGCCGGAGTGATCGCACGCAGGGCGATCGCAACCCACCTGTCTGCCTGTGCCGCCGAGTACGCGTCGATCGATGCCAGAAGCGCCGGCCTCCGCTGCTCGTCCAAGTCCTCGGTCCAGCACTCGCACCAGTAGCCCCACTGCGGCTTGTCCATCAGCACGGGTGGCCTCCAGGGCGCGGATGCGCGAAGAGTTCCGCGGTGACTGTGTGGCCGCCATCGGTCTCGTGGACCACGACCCGGTGCGCGATGACGCTGACCATGCCCAGGCCTCGGCCGTGCTCGGCGTCCTGGTCCTGGTCCTCGACCTTCGGGGCGTTGCCAGTGCCTCCGTCGTCCGTTACTGACAGGGCGATCGCCTGCGGGGAGACGGCGAGTGCCAAGTGGAAGCTGCCCGACTCCGCGCCGCTGGCCGTGTGCAGGATCGCGTTCGCGCTCAGCTCGCTCACGATCAGCTCGGCGTCCTCGGCTAACGGCGAGCCGCGCAGGATGTCGCGGGTCCATCGGCGGGCCCGGCTCACCTCTTCCGGAAATCCTGGGCAAGTGAGCCCCCAGACCCGTGTACTACTCGTATACTCGTGCATACAAGTTCCTTCGTGCTGGTAGGCCGCCATGTGTAGCGGGTTCGGGCTAGACGAGTTTCACGCCGTCGTGGGCGCGGATGGCAGGTGGAGACGCCGCGTCCATCGCGTCCAGGACGCGGATCGCGTACGCCTCGTCGGCGAGTTCGGAGACTTCTTCACGGGTGGCCCAGCGCAGCGCGCGGGTCTCGTCACCGGTGGTGGGCGTGCCGTCGGCGGCCTCGCAACGGAAGACCAGCGAGACGATCAAGCCCTTCATGTTCTTGTAGACGCCGGTCAAGGTCGCGGGAAGCTTGATCTTGATGCCGGTTTCTTCGAGGACTTCGCGCTGGAGGGCCTCGGGGATGGCTTCTTCGCGTTCGAGGACTCCGCCCGGCGGTTCCCACTTGCCGTTGTCGCGGCGCTGGATCAAGAGGGCCCGGCCCTGGGCGTCAACGACGACCCCGGCCACGCTCACGGAGTGCGGGCGTTCAGTGCTCACGTTCCTCGGCCCTCTCGGATGGCTAGGCTCTCCACCGTAGCAACTGGACTCACCCACACGTCTAGATATCTAAAGGAGTACCCGTGAGTGCTCTCCCTTCCGGCCTCCTCGGCGATCTCGACCCCACGAGCGATCGTGCGGTCTTCCGGCAGATCGCCGACCAGCTGCGCGAGGCCATCGACCGTGGGCGGTTCAGAGAGGGCGACAAGCTGCCCTCCGAGGCCGAACTTGTCGAGCATTACGGGGTCTCCCGTATGACGGTCCGGAACTCCTTCTCCATCCTCCAGGGAGAAGGGCTCGTGCATGCAGAGCACGGCAAAGGCGTCTTCGTCCGGCCCCGGCCGCCGGTGCGGCGGCTCGCCTCCGACCGGTTCGCCCGACGGCACCGAGAGCAGGGCAAGTCCGCATTCATCGTCGAGGCGGACGCGGCCGGCAGTCACCCCCAGGTCGACAGCCTGGAGGTCAAGGAAGAGAAGGCCAGCCAGGATGTCTCCGCCCGACTCGGGTCTGTCAGGCGCGTGCTGGCTCGGCGTCGCCGGTATCTACTCGACGGGCGGCCCGTGGAGTTCGCCACCTCCTACCTGCCGCTCGACATCGCGCGCGGTACGCCCATCGCCGAGCCGAACCCCGGCCCTGGCGGCATCTACGCTCGTCTCGAAGAACTGGGCCACCGCCTCGACCACTTCGAGGAGGAGATCCGCGCCCGGATGCCCTCGCCCGCCGAGGTGAAGACGCTCCGGCTGGCCTCCGGCGTGCCGGTCATCCACCTGATTCGGACCGCTTTCGACTCCGAGGGGCGGGCCGTGGAGGTCTGCGACACGGTGATGGCGGCGGACGCGTACGTGCTGTCGTACCAGCTTCCCGCGACCTGATCGTCATGGTTTGTGGTGGTGCGCGGGGACGCCTTCCCGAACTCGTACACCCCGACGTCGACATGGCTGCCCGCGACCGTCGCCGTACGCTGCCCGCACTGCATCACTTCAGCCGTCAACTGGGAGTCCCCGCGTGAGCGACCAGCCCGACCAGCAGGCCAGGAAGCCGTTCCTGTACGTCGTCGTGTGCGCGGCCGGAGTCGCCGACAGCGTCGGCAAGCTGATCACGGCTGCCCAGGAGGCGAACTGGGACGTGGGTGGGGGCCACTCCGCAGGGCCTCGGCTTCATCGACACGAAGGCGGTCGAGGCCCAGACCGGCTACCCGATCCGCTCGGCCTGGCGCTCGCCCGGAGAGCCTCGCCCGTTGCCGCCCGCCGACGCCATCGCGGTGGCGTCGGCCACCTTCAACACGGTCAACAAGTGGGCGGCAGGGATCTCCGACACCCTGGCACTGGGCATCCTGTGCGAGGCGTACGGCATGGGCATCGCCACGGCCGTCCTGCCGTACGTGAATGCGGCACAGGCTGCCCATCCCGCGTACCGGCAGAGCCTGGAGCGGTTGCGTGAGATGGGCGTCCTGATCGGCTCGTACGAGCCGCACCGGCCGAAGGCCGGAGGCGGCGCCGACCGCTACCGCTGGGAGGAAGCGCTGGAACTGCTCACTCCCACGGTGTCGGCGCGGCTGTAATCAGAGCCGGCATGCTGGTGACGGCTGCGGTACTGGAGTGGCTGCCGATGTCAGCCGGGCGTGACGGGACATCGAGGACAGGCCACCGAGCACGTCTGCGGTCTCCTCGGCCGCGCAGCCGGAGGACACCGCAGACGTGCTCGCCCGCGGGCTCAGTCGATCGCTTTGACCACCCGAGCAGGAACCCCCGCGACCAGGGTGCCGGCGGGAACATCACGGGTGACCACCGCACCGGCGGCGACAACCGAGCCTGCACCGACGGTCACTCCTTGCGTGATCACGGCAGCCGCTCCGATCCACACGTCGTCCTCGATGACGATCGGGGCGAAGGAGAGGTACTCGCGGCGCTCGGCCGGGGGCAGCGGGTGCCCCCCGGTGATGAGGCTGACCCTCGGAGCGATCATGACGCCGTTGCCGATGCGGATGCCGCCCTTGTCCATGAACGTGCAGCCCTGATTGACGAAGACGTTCCGCCCGAACGTCGTGTTCAGCCCGTACTCGGTGAAGAACGGCGGGTAGATCGTCACCGACTCCGGCAACGGACCGCCGAACACAACGGAAAGTAGTTCCGCGCGACCTTCGCTGTCGCTGAACGGCAGCGCGTTGAGCCGAGACGTCACGTCAGTCACCTCCACGACCCGCTCCGCATGACGTACGAACTCGGGCGTCTTGACGTACATGACCTGGTCTGTGCGAGTAGACATGCGCTGATCCCAGCACCCCGAAGCGCACGCGATCAAACAACTAGCCACCAGCCCGCCACAACTAGCGGTTGTGTCACCAGGGTGGGATCGTGGACGTCGAAACTGCGCGTGGATGTCCTCCTCAACATGCACATCGCTCGCACCGGCCCAGACCGTCTGCCGGTTCTACCGCACCCACCCCGGCACGGCCCTGGACGCGGTCAGCGGTGCGTCACAGCAGCTCAGTCGCCCCCGGCCCCCGACTCCACGGCCGACTCCGCCACCACCGCCGTAGCCGCCACCGCCTCCGCGACCTCGCACGCCCGTGCCTCCGGCACCCCGGCCGCGATGAGCGTGGCGACGGCGACGCGGGTGCCGTCGTCCTCCAGGATCCCGTCGTTGACCGACTCCAGCAGGGCGACCGTCATCGCCTCGAGGCCCGCGCTCAAGGCGGCTGCCGGCAGGTGTGTGTGGAAGACGCCGTCCCGCTGTCCCCGCTCCAGGATGGCCGTGGCCGTCGCCCGGGCCGGTGACAGGACCTCGGCCACGCGCTCCGCGCCCAGGTCGCGCTGGGCCAGCGCCAGGAGCAGGCGGTAGCGGTCGCCGACGGGCCACATCGAGAACGAGAGGCGGGCGAGCGACCGCTCGGCGGGTTCCCCCTCGGTGGGCCGTACCCCGGCCTCCAGCGCGCTCCGCAGACTCTCGGCGGCCTCCTCGGCGAGGGCTTCCAACAGCGCCTCACGCCCCGGGAAGTGGCCGAAGAGCGTACGTCGTACGACACCGGCGGCGCGCGCCAGCTCCTCCAGCGTGACGTCCGGGTTCCGGCCGAGTTCCCGGCGGGCCGTGGCCAGGATGCGCGCCCGGTTGGCCCGCGAATTGCGGCGCAACGGCTCACGGGCGACGGGCTTGGCCACGGAAACCTCGTTGGATCGGGCGGAGCGGAAGGGGTCCGTGCGCGCAGGAACGGGCACGGACGGAGAACACCGGCATTCTCGCACGCAGGGCCGCTGCCCCCAGGGGACGGTTCAGTGCGGCCGGTCCGCCTAAGGTCCCGTCCAGCCCTGGCCGGTCCAGCCCTGGCCGGTCCAGCCCTGGCCGCCTCGCCGCACGCCCGCCGACTACGCGGGCGCCGCGCGCCCCTCGGCGCCGTACGGCTGCAGCGGCAGCGCGGTGGTGACCTCGAAGCCGCCCTCCGGCCGGTGACCGGCGCGCAGGTCGCCGCCGATGGAGCGGGCGCGCTCGCGCATGCCCATGACGCCGAAGCCCCCGCCCTGCGGGGCCTGCGCTGCCTTCGGGGCCCGCACGGCCACAGGGCCGTCGTTGCTGACCGTGATCATCAGCCGCGAGCCCGTGTACGCGAACCGGACGTGCGCGGCAGCGGTGGCGGCGTGCTTGGTGACGTTGGTGAGCGCCTCCTGGACGATCCGGTAGGCGGTCAGGTCGACGCCCGGGGACAGGTCCTGCGGCTCGCCCTCCGTGGTGACCGTGACCTTGAGCCCGGCCGACGCGCACGCGGAGACCAGCTCGGGCATCCGGGCGAGCCCCGGCGACGGCTCCAGCGGGGCGGAGTCCGGGTCGCCGTTCTGCCGCAGCAGCCCCAGCGTGGCCTTCAGCTCGCGCAGCGCCGAGGACGTGGTGGCGGTCAGGTCGGTGAGGATCGCCTTCGTCTGCTCCGGACTGGTCAACGCCAGGTGCGCCGCCGTGCCGGCCTGGGCGTTGGCCAGGGCCATGTGGTGCGCGACGACGTCGTGCAGCTCACGAGCGATCCGCATGCGCTCCTCGGTGACCCGCAGCCGGGCCTCCTCCTCCCGGGTGCGCTCGGCGTGTTCGGCACGGGCCTGCACGGCCGCCAGGTAGGCGCGGCGCAGCCGGGTCATGGTCCCGACGGCCAGGGGCAGCAGCAGCCAGAACAACGGGCCGATCGTCCTGAGCAGCACCGAGAGATGGTCCATGGAGTCGGAGATCGCCGCCGCGACGATCACCGCCACCACGGTGGGGATGCCGAAGGCGCGGGTGGTCCTGCGGTCGGCCGCGGTGGCCAGCCAGTAGAGCGCCGCCATCAGAGGTGCCAGCAGCAGGGGAGTGAGCAGGTATCCGAGGCCGACCACGATCACGCCGCAGACCGCGGACACGACGAGGGCGGTGCGCGGATGGCTGCGGTGCTTCAGCAGCGCGAGGCAGGACACGCCCAGCAGGACGGCGGCGGTCCGGTCCTGGTCCGGCGGGTCGGCGCCGGGCAGGGTGAGCATGCTGCCGAGGACGGCGCAGCCCATCAGCGCCATGACCAGCACCACGTCGATGGCGAGGGGGTGGCGGTCCGAGAATTCCTCGATGCGCTCCGCGTAGCGCCGCTCCGGGCTGGTGGTCATGGTGCTCTCCGGTCGGTGGGCTCGGTCCATGGTGGACGACCTCGGGCACGGACGGCCGACGGGGCCGCCCGTGTCCCAGTCCTCGGACACGGGCGGCCCCTGGTGGGGGGTGGGCCGATCGGTCAGGTGCGCGCCACTTCCAGGTCCGCCGCCTCGGCCGGGGCGGGCTCCGCGTCCGCCCGTCGGCTGAGCGCCTCGCCCTCCACGTCCACGACGGGCAGGATCCGGTCCAGCCACTTCGGCATCCACCAGGCCTTGTCGCCGAGCAGGGCGAGCACGGCCGGCACGATCGCCATCCGGACGACGAAGGCGTCGAGCAGGACGGCGGAGGCGAGGCCGAACCCGATCATCTTGATCATGGAGTCGCTCTCCCCGATGAACCCGGCGAAGACCGCGATCATGATCAGCGCGGCGGCCACGACCACCCGGGCACTGTGCCGGAAGCCGGACGTGACCGCCTGGCGGGCCGGTTCGCCGTGGACGTACGCCTCCCGCATCCGCGAGACGAGGAAGACCTCGTAGTCCATGGCGAGCCCGAAGACGATGCCCACCAGGAAGATCGGCATCAGGCTCATGATCGGCCCGGTCTGCTCCACGCCCAGGAGTTCGGCGCCGTGTCCCTGCTGGAACACCACGACGACGGCGCCGAGGGACGCCAGCACCGACAGCAGGAAGCCGAGGGCCGCCTTCAGCGGGACGAGCAGCGAACGGAAGACCACGAGCAGCAGCACGATCGCCAGGCCGACCACCACGATCAGATACGGCACCAGCGCGGCCTGCACCTTGTCGGCGATGTCGATGTTCATCGCGGTGGTGCCGGTGACCTCGAAGGTCGCCCCGGTCTCGGCCTCCACCCCGGCCCGTTCGCCCCGGATGGTGGTGACCAGGTCCTTGGTCTTCTCGTCGGTCGGCGAGGTGGACGGCACGACCGAGAAGACGGCGGTGTCACCGGCCGCGTTGAAGCGGGCCGGGGAGACGGACACGACGCCCTTCGTCCCGGCGATCTCCTCGGAGACGGCGCTGACGGCGCCCTTGGCGTCCTCGTCGCCCTTGGCGTCCACGACGACGGTCAGCGGCCCGTTGAAGCCCGGCCCGAAGGCCTCGGCGAGCGCGTCGTAGGCCCGCCGCTCGGTGGTGGAGGTCGACTTGGCCTCGTCGCCGGGCATGCCCAGCTGAAGACCCGTCATCGGCACGGCGAGCGCCCCGAGTCCGATGACACCGAGCAGCAGCACGGGCAGGGGGCGCCGCAGCACGAACCGCGCCCAGCGGGTGCCGCCGTTGTCGGCGCCGCCCTCTTCCACCCGGCCGCTCTCGCGGGACCGCCTCGACAGCACGGCGTTCGGCCAGAAGCCGAGGAACGCCGGGACGAGGGTCAGCGCGATGAGTACGGCGACGACGACCGCGCCCGCCGCGGCCAGCCCCATCTTGGTGAGCATCGGGATGCCGACGACCGAGAGTCCGGCCAGCGCGATGACGACGGTGAGCCCGGCGAAGACGACCGCGGAGCCGGCCGTGCCGACCGCGAGTCCGGTCGCCTCCTGCGGCGTACGGCCCTTGGCGCGCTCCTCCCGGTACCGCGAGACGACGAACAGGGCGTAGTCGATGCCGACCGCGAGGCCCAGCATCATGGCGAGGGTGCCGGTGGTGGTGGACAGCCCGAGCGCGTCGGACAGGGCCAGGATGGTCGCCATGCTGACGCCGACGCCGATGACGGCGGTCAGCAGCGGCAGCCCGGCGGCGGCGAGGGACCCGAAGGTGACGAGCAGTACGACGGCGGCTATCGCGATGCCGATGACCTCGGCCATCCCGCCCGCACCGCCCCCTTCGTCCATGGCGGTCCCGCCGGCCTCGACGGTGAGTCCGGAGTCCCGGGCCTGCGCGAGGGTGTCCTCCAGGTGCGTCTTGCTGGCGTCGGTGAGGTCGTTGGCCCCGACCTTGTAGGTGACGGTCGAGTACGCCGTCGTACCGTCCTTGCTGACCGCCCGCGCCTGGAACGGGTCGACGGCGCCGGCGACCTGCGACCCGTCGCCCAGCTCGGCCACGGCCGCCTCGACGGCCTTCCTGTTCTCGGTGGCGGTCACCTTCTCGCCGCCCGGCGCGACGAACACGACCCGCGCGGTGGCGCCGTCGGCGGTCGCGCCGGGGAAGCGCTGCTCCATCAGGTCGAACGCCTTCTGCGACTCGATGCCCGGCATCGAGAACTCCTCGTCGACCGCGCCCGGGGCCTTGAGCGCGCCCAGTCCGACGGCGGCCAGGACGGCCGCCCAGACCAGGGCGACGTACCAGCGCCGCCGGAAGGCCAGACGGCCCACTCGATACAGGAAAGTAGCCACGGCAGGGGGTCTCCACATCTGGGACTCGAACGTCTGCCCAGACTCCCGGGAGCAGGGGTGCCGTGTCGTCGTGCGGCTGCCGACAATCGCCGGTACTCAGAACGCAGTACGGGCCGGGCGGCGGGTCCACCCAGGGGACCAGGCCCATCGCCTGGTCTCTCGGCCCAGGGTGCATGCCGCCCCCGCGCACGAGACCGCCGGCCCCACGGCGAGTGCCATGGAGCCGGCGGTGTCACCTCGCGCTGGTGGCGGCTCAGCCGTAGAGCGCCACCCTCGGGTGCACGGTGCCCTCGGCCGCAGGGGCGAGGGCGGTGATCCGGTAGACCTCCGTGAGGGTCTCCCCCGCGTGCAGCGTGCGCTGCGCGGCGGTGAGGTCGGTGAACAGGGTGCCGGTCTGGCTGCCGAGTTCGACGGCCTCCCAGCAGCCGGTCGCGGTGCGCCGCTCGACCTGGACGTCGGCCGGCTTCAGGAACGGCCCGGCGTCCGGCGACTCCACGAGGAGCTGCGGGGCGACCGTCCGGTCCGCCGACGACGCGTTGCGGTAGGTGACGGTGACCTCGTGGCGCGCCTGGTCGGCGACGAGGGCGCTCGTGGGCAGGTCCACGAACTCGGTGGGTATGGCGGGCGTCTGGCCGGGCAGGGCCGTGGACGTCGCGGTGGTGGTCGGCTGCGTGGCTGCCATGGCCGGTCCTGCCGTGGCGACGCCCATGAGCGCCGCCATGAGGGCCAGGGCGGCGACCCCGGGACGGCTGATCTTCAAGGACACGTTCGCTGATCCTTCGGATTCGCTCGGGTAACTGGTGTTCCCCCCGTCCATGGCTGCCGCCAGAGACACCGCCAAGGTTACGCAAGCCCTTTCTAGGGGGTTGACGGAGGTTCTGGGGCGCCTGTCGAGACGCCTGTCGGTCAGGGCCGGATGGGTCCGCGGTGGGGCAGTGTCCGGCTGTAGACGACGCTCGTGGTCGTGCTGCCGAAGCCGGCCAGCTCGTCCACGAGTTGCTCCAGGTGCTCCATCGAGGTCGCGGCCACCTTCAGCGTTTGACATGCTCCTCGTCCTGAAGGACGAGGATTCTGGCCTTCTCTACCGGTTGCTGTGCCGCTACGCGGCACGGTCTCCGGTCGGGAATCCGTGG